>JAYQON010000068.1:0-16627 GCA_038144835.1 Bdellovibrionales bacterium | reverse complement strand
GACCTTATTCAAGCGCTTGCACTACAATCACTTTTGCCGCGATTAGTTGGTGGGCTCAGTGGTGGTGAACGTCGTCGAGTGGGATTGGCCTGTGCGCTTTGCGCTCATCCCGATCTCATTGTTCTTGATGAGCCAACGGCTGGCCTAGATCTTTCTAGTCGCCGCACCTTTTTTGATTACTTAAAATCATTGGCTAAAGAAAGTGAGTGCACAGTTTTATTTTCTACCCACCACCTGGATGAGGTTGAGCAGTTGTCTGAGCGCGTTGTGGTTCTTCACAAGGGACGCATTTTGCAAGAGGGCCGGGTGGATGAAATTCAGAAGCAATTTGGTTATCGGCGCATTCGATTTCGGTCGCAGGGTGATGTTTGTATTCCGGAGATATGGAATTTTGTGCGTGACGGTCTAAATTGCGAAGTTATGGCTCGTGATGCGGAAAGTTTTGTGCGGTGGATGGTTGAGGCGCGGATTGATTTTATGGACCTGGAAGTGCAAATGGTCTCTTTGGAAGAAATCTTTATTAAGATGGTGGAACCTTAATGTCTGGTTTTTGGGCTCAATTTCGTTTGTTGCTCTTTGAACATTTACGTATGCCCGCTTATTTGGTGGCTACGATCGGATTTCCAACTTTGTTTTTTGTCATTTTTGCGGTGCCAGAAGCGAAAAATGAGTATCTGGCCAATTTTCTTCTGGCCTCATTTTTGGGTTTTGCCATTATTGGAGTCATGTTCTTGCAGTTCGCCCATGGCCTAGCAGAAGAACGATCACATGCATGGTATACCTTTGTGCGCACCTTACCGTTAAGACGAGAAAGCTTTTTTATAGCACGCATGTTAGTTGCTTCCGTGATGGCCTTTGTTACGGCAGGAGTGCTGACGGGAGTCGCTTTAATGCTTACGCCAGTTTCTCTTTCAATTGAGCGTTGGTTTGAGCTCTATGGTCATTTAGCTGCTGGTGGTTTGTGTTTTGCGACCATGGGCATTGCGATGGGTCTTTGGGTTTCCGAAAAAGTCGCTCTTCCTCTAGGTAATATGCTTTACTTGCCTCTGACTTATGCGGGCGGTTTGTGGAAGCCTCCAGAACTCTTGCCTGAGGCGGTGGGTAGAGTTTCTAAAATTCTTCCGTCGCGGGCTTATGGAGAGTTACTGTGGGGTGCTGTAAACGGCAAGGCGTTCTCTTGGGAGCATTATTATATATTGGCGGTATGGAGTTTGATTTTTGCAAGTATCGGTTATTTGGGAATGAAGCGGTCGATGGCGCGGGCAGGGGGCTTATAAACAGTGGAAGTAGAATTCAATACCTACTTGGAAAGTCAGTTGTGCGAATCACATAAGCTCAATGTCTTGGCCCGAGAGCTTTTGTATGCAGGGGGAAAACGTATTCGTGCCAAGGTGATTTTATCTCTGGCTGAGTGTTTTGGACTTCCAGCGGATTGCGCTTTGCCATGGGCTGCAGCGAATGAAATGTTACATAATGCTTCTTTGGTTCATGATGATATACAAGATCAAGATCAATGGAGAAGAGGACAGCCAGCCGCATGGGCAGCTCACGGCACAGATGTGGCGATTTCTCTTGGTGACTATTTATTGATGAAGCCCTTCTTGTTGATTCAGCAAATGCCCACTTCCGAGATCATTCGTTTAGAGCTTTTACGTTGTACAGCTGAAACAGTTGAGAAAATGGCTTTGGCACAGGTTGAAGAAAGAGCACTAGGTAACTGTTTACATGACCCTTCTTTGAATAAGCTTTACTCTTCTGTCATCGCCGGAAAAACTGGGTCACTTTTTGAATTGCCGATTCTTGGTCTTACCTTATTGTCTGGTTTGAGCAAAAGCGAAAGCCGACCTTGGCTTTCTGCTTTTGCAGCGCTGGGGCGCAGTTTTCAAATTTTAGATGATCTAAAGGATGTCTTGGGACTCAAAGGAAAACCGCGGCAGGGCGAGGATTTGCGCGAGGGCAAAGTCTCAGCCCTAGTTGTCGCTCATTTGGCGTGTAAGCCCGAAGATCAAAATATTTTGGCGGAATTTTTGTCGGCCAAAGACAAAAGTCGAGCGCCGCTGTGGCTTCAGCGTTTTGTCGAATCAGGCGCTGTTGGTTTCACTCAGGCATGGCTGATGCGAGAATGGGACTCTTTTAAGACTGAATTTCCGGATTGTTTATATCGGGAGCAAATCATTAAAAACATCTATCAATGGTTAAATTTAGACGAAGCTCTCAAAAGGGAGAAATAAGTGAAAACAGCAGTTGTTATTGGCTCGGGTTTTGGTGGTTTGGGCGCTGCAGCTCGTCTGCGAGCTCGTGGGTATCATGTGAAGATTTTGGAAGCGACCAACCAGGCGGGTGGTCGCGCGAGTGTCTTTGTTCGCGAAGGACATGTCTTTGACGCTGGTCCCACAGTAATCACTGCACCTTACTTACTGCATGAGCTCTTCGATTTACTGGGCGAAAATTCGCGTGACTATTTTGAGCTTTTGCCTATCGATCCATTTTATCGAATTGAGTATTCTGATGGGAGCCGTTTTGACTATGTCGGCAGCGATGAGCGTTTGCTTGAAAATATCCGTGCACTTTCTCCTCAGGACGTCGACGGTTATAAACAACTCGCGGAACAGGCGCGAAAAATTTTTGAAATAGGCTACGTTCAGTTAGCTGATCAGCCTTTTCATCGATTGATGGACATGGTTCGGATTATTCCGCAGATGATCCGTTTAAAAAACTATCGCAGTGTTTACGGACTTGTATCCCAGTACATTAAAGATGAACGCTTGCGCCAGGCGTTTAGCTTTGAGCCATTGTTAGTTGGAGGTAATCCAATGACAATTACAAGTATTTATCTGCTGATCCATTGGTTGGAGCGCAAGTGGGGAGTACACTTTGCCAAGGGTGGTACGACAGCGATCGTAAAAGGGTTGTGCTCGATGCTGGAAAAAAAAGGTGTCGAGTTTCATTTTCAAACTCAAGTGGACCGTCTGCGTGTTGATCATGGCCGAGTCCGTGAGGTTGTTACTTCCAACGGCGAATCATTTCCCTGCGATCTTGTGGTCTCTAATGCAGATCCAATAAAAGTTTACGCAATGATGGATGAAAACAGCAGACCTTCTTACTCTGATCGCAGATTACTTCAAATGAAGCAGTCGATGGGTTTATTTGTTCTTTATTTCGGCACCCGCAAAACCTATCCAGATCTTGTCCATCACACGATTATTCTTGGGCCAAGGTATGAAGGTTTATTGAAAGATATTTTTAAACACAAAGTTTTGTCTAAAGACTTCAGTTTGTATTTGCACGCCCCAACGCGCACAGATGCTAGTTTGGCGCCCCCAGGGCATGAAACTTTTTATGTTCTTGCACCTGTGCCGAATAATCAAAGTGGAATCGATTGGAAAGTGGAGGGGCCAAAACTTGAAGAAAGAATAATTGATTTTCTGGATCAGACTCACATTCCTGGCTTGAAAGAAAATCTAACAGTGAAATTTCACGTCACTCCGGATTACTTCGAGCACACTCTTTTAACGACAGATGGATCTGGCTTTGGTTTGGAACCCTCACTGACTCAGTCTGCATACTTCCGATTTCATAACCAATCACCAGATGTGTCTAATTTGTATTTTGTTGGAGCTTCAACCCACCCAGGGGCAGGGTTACCTGGAGTGTTGTCGAGTGCTAAAGTGCTGGAGCGCATTCTGCCAAAAGAGGAGTCGAAGTGGTCGTCGCAACCGGTTCAGATCTAGTCTTGCGCACGCATGCAAAGTCATTTTACTTTGCCTCCAAGTTTTTGCCTTCGGGCTCACGCGGGCCCATCAGCGATCTTTATGCGTTTTGTCGTTATGTTGATGACATCTCAGACCATCTGGATCCGAGTCAGGCGCGCGAAAAATTGTCAGTTTTACGCGAGCGAGTCGAGCATGGATTAGAACCAATCGTATTGACTTTTGAGCACTGGGGCATTCAGCGGCGGTGGTTGCTTGATCTGATTGATGGAGCGCTGGGTGACACACAATTCAAATATTTTTCTTCTGAGTCTGATCTAGATCTTTATTGTTATCGAGTGGCGGGTGTAGTCGGCCTCATGATGTGCCCTTTGATAGGCGTGCGCGACCCACAGGCATGGCAGCATGCTGTAGATTTAGGCAGTGCCATGCAGCTAACCAATATGGCCCGTGACGTAGCAGAAGATGCACAGCGTGGTCGAATGTATTTTCCTCTTGAATGGTTGCAAGATTTAGCTTTGACCTCGGAAGAGGTTATGAGTGGCCGTGGCGCTGATCAGTTGGTTAAAAGATTCCTCAGCAAAGCTGAAGGTCTTTATAGAAGTGGTATTTTAGGCCTCCCAGCTATTCCAATGGCACAGCGAGGGGCTATTGGGGTGGCGCTCAATTTATACCGGGGTATAGGGGGTGCTTTAGAGCGGCAAGGATTTGATCCGTTTGTGGGTCGCGCTTATGTGTCTAAGTTAAGAAAAATTTTATTGGCTTTTGATGGTTTGGCTTTAGCCTATTTGTCTTTTTACAGGGGGAAGAAAAATGAAGTTAATGCTCACAATCTTACTTGGAGGTTTTATGGTGCAAGCAGCGGACTTTTATGCGCAGAAGGTCAAGACAATCGAGGGGAAGGAAGTCCGTCTTTCTGATTACAAAGGAAAAACTCTTCTCATTGTAAATACTGCGTCGAAATGTGGGTTTACGCCCCAGTACAAGGGGCTAGAGAGTCTGTACAAAAAATATAAAGAAAAGGGTTTGGTGGTGATGGGTTTCCCTTCGAATGACTTTGGCTCGCAGGAACCCGGTTCAAACCATGAGATAAAAAAATTCTGCCAAACCAACTTCAATGTAGAATTCCCACTGTTTGAGAAAGCGGCCGTGAAAGGTCCTCAGATGCAGCCGGTTTACCAATTTTTAACGAAAAATGCGCCGGAGCCAGGCGACGTACAATGGAATTTTGAAAAGTTTCTGGTGGGTCCCGATGGGCGCGTTCTGGCTCGCTTCGGATCCAAAGTGACCCCGGAGGATCCTAAGATGCTTAGCGCCATTGAAAGCAATTTGCCCTAAGATCTGATGTAGAGCCTAATTTACACCAGTTCAGTTGGTATACACCTTGCTCGTAAGCGATACAGGGAAAGCATTTGGTGTTTTCATGACACCAGAACACGAGGGGGAGAGCTATGAGTATTACCGATAAAACCATAGGTACACAGGTCGCTCAATTGGCCAACCTTTTAAAGGTCAAGCAGACGCGCATTGCGCAAGATTGTGAGATTTCTCGGATCTCGGTCAACCGATTCTTTCGTGGACGAAGCGAGATTCGGGCCTCAGATTTGGTCAATGTACTGAAGGTTTTGGGGATAAACCTAGAGGAAGAAATAGAGCGTCGATTACAACCACCGCGCTAATTGAATTGACAGGGCTGTATTGGCGCGGCGAAGTGTGGAGTCATGAAGAATTATGGCTCCACTCCTTTAAGTATTTTTTGGTTTCGACGTGATTTGCGATTGCATGACAATCACGGATTCCTTCTGGCACTGAAGTCGGGTCTGCCCGTGCTTCCAGTTTTTATTTTTGATAAGAATATTCTTGGTCAATTGCCTCGGCACGATCATCGTGTCGAGTTTATTCATCGGCAACTGAGGCAGCTAAACGAGCAACTGGTAGAGCGTGGATCTGGACTGCACATTGAATTTGGTCAACCTATTGAGGTCTATAGGCGTCTGTTTGGGGCTCTCAAAATTAAGAGTATTTTTTTTAATGAAGATTATGAACCCTATGCTCGTCAGCGTGATGAGCATGTGAGTGATTTAGCCAAGAGCCAGGGTGTCATGGTTGAAGCTTGCAAAGACCAGGTTGTCTTTGCCAAGAATGAGATCACGAAGGATAACGGTCAACCCTATTTGGTTTATACCCCTTATTCTCGGCGTTGGCTGGCTCAGCTTACGGCTCAAAGCATCAAGCCTTTTCCATCAGAAAAAAACCTATCTCGACTTTTACAATATCAGCCAGAAGCTATTCCCGATCTTGAGACTTTGGGGTTTGCAGTCAGTGATTTTGCTTTTCCTTCTGATCAGACTTCCGTTGCATTATTGAAAAACTATGCCGAGCGCCGAGATCTGTTGGCCGAAAATGGTACAAGTCGTTTGGGGCTACATTTACGTTTTGGAACTGTGTCCGTGCGTGATTTGGTGGCGCGGGCACAAAAGACATCTTTGGTTTTTCTTAAAGAGTTAATTTGGCGCGAGTTTTTTATGCAGATGCTCTATCATTTTCCGCGCACAGTGAATGAGCCTTTCGATCTTCGCTACCAAGGGATGCCCTGGCGAAATGATAAATCAGATTTCGCTGCTTGGTGCGAAGGACGCACCGGCTATCCAGTGGTAGATGCGGGTATGCGTGAACTCAATGCAACTGGGCATATGCATAATCGTGCTCGTATGGTCGTTGCAAGTTTTTTGACTAAGCATTTATTGATCGACTGGCGTCTAGGTGAGCGCTATTTCGCCGAAAAACTTTTGGACTTTGAATTGTCTTCGAATGTCGGCAACTGGCAATGGGCTGCGGGCTGTGGTTGTGATGCGGCCCCATATTTTCGAGTTTTCAATCCTGAGTTACAGGCAAAAAAATTTGACCCAGAAGGTCGCTATGTTCGTCGATGGGTGCCCGAAGTCGGCTCAGCTTCATATTTGCATCCAATTGTGAATCACGAAGTCGCGAGGCAGAGAGCTCTTGCTACCTATGATCAACATCTGAAAAGAGGCAATCATGAAAATTCTTTTGACCGGAGCAACCGGTCTCATCGGTAAGGCATTTGGTCTTCGCTTAGTGAGCGAAGGTCATTCGGTGCACGTTTTGTCGCGTGACCCTGAGCGAGCTCGGACGATTTTACCGTTTCCGTGTGAAATTTTCTCTTGGGATGGGGAGCGAGAGATGCCTCCGCGAGCCGCCTTTGAGGGGGTAGATGCTATTATTCACCTCGCAGGCGAAGGAATCGCAGAAAAACGTTGGAATGCAGAACGCAAAATAAAGTTGCGGGATTCTCGAATCCACGCCGCAGCTCGCTTGTCTGAAGGCATGCGCGCAGCTGGATTGTCGCCGCAGGTGTTTATTACTGCTTCTGCAATCGGTTATTACGGTGATCGTGGCGATGAAATATTAACCGAGGAGTCGGCACTTGGTGAGGGCTATTTGGCAGAGCTTTGTCGCGATTGGGAAGCCGCTGCTGAAGGTGTTCCCGCAAAGCGAACCGTTAAGCTGAGGTTCGGGGTTGTTTTAAGCGCAATGGGGGGATTTTTACGCCAAGTAGTTCCTGTGTTTCAGCGTTTGGGTGCTAGTCGTTTGGGTTCAGGTCAGCATTACTTCAGTTGGATTCACGTGGATGATGCTGTTGAACTTTTGCATTTTGCACTGTTTTCCAAGCGTCTGAGTGGTCCAGTAAACGCAGTGGCTCCAGAGAGTTTGACTAATGCTGAAATGACTGCGCAGCTCGCTTACGCGCTTAAGGTTTTCAAGGCTCCACCGGTTCCGGCTGTAGCTTTAAAAATCCGTTATGGTGAGATGGCGCAAGTTTTGTTGGCCTCACAGCGTGTCGTTCCGCAAAGATTAAAGGCAGAAGGCTTTCATTTTAAATTTCCAGATTTTGCAAGTGCACTGAATGCCATCTATCCAGATATGCAAGGCGGAGAATCTCTGCTCAAATTTCAGCAGTGGGTGCCTGCGCAGATCGAGGATGTATGGCCGTTTTTTTCATCTGAACGCAATCTCGAGCGCATCACGCCTCCCTTTTTGAATTTCAATGTGATCGGTAAATCCACAGAGGAAATAGGCGAAGGTACGTTAATCGACTATCGTCTCAGCTTACGTGGCTTTCCCATGAAGTGGCGTACAAAAATAAGTCGTTGGGAGCCGGGTAAATGTTTTGTTGATGAGCAACTCGAGGGACCCTACAAAAAGTGGCATCACACGCATACCTTTGAACCGCTGGCCGGAGGTACGTTGTTGACGGATATTGTTCGCTTTCAACTTCCGATGGGAGTCTTGGGGCGAGGTGTGGCTTTAGGCCTGGTTTTATCTGATGTTCAGGGTATTTTCGCTTACCGAACTAAAGTTATTGATGAGGTATTTTGCGCTCATTGAGGTCTTCCCAGCTTTTTAGATCCACTGTTGCCAACTCAAGAAGACTCAGAAGAGCGTTTTGCGCTTGCTCTATCATCCGTCCCATGGCAGCCAGGCGAAGCTCTTCGATATTTGCTTGTTTAATGGTTTCCGTCCGTAGGGAGGCGAGCATTTTATGGCTCGCTTCCGTCTGCGCCAGCATTTTACGCTCTCGGCGGCGTAGCACGTTGAGAATCAGTGATAAGACATCTGGGTTGGCAATATAGGTTTGAGTCCCTCTGTCTGACTTGCCTGCGACTAAAATGACGTCGTATTTGAGTAAGTCATTGAGCGATAGACTAATTAGAGCTTTGGAAACTCTTAAGCGCCGAATAAGTTGGGCGGCATCAAGAGGGCGCCTAGACAGATAAATGTGTGTCCATAGACGCCCATGAATTTTTTTGAATCCCCAGTAACAAATAAAATTGCCAACCTCGTTTGCCAAATCTTCTAGCTCGGGGGGCAATATCTCAAGTTCACTCATTCATCACACCACTTCAACAAAATTGAACATCAACTGCGAATGCGGAACTAACCGGACCGATTTCTGAGATAGATTTACTTGCTGCGTCCCAGTTTTTCGCGCAGGAGTTTACGTTGGCTATCCAGAATAATTTTAACTACGGTATCTGGGCTTACCTTGTAGATGCTCATCATTCTAGACAGAGTTTTAAGAGGGACAACGGAGATACCTCTTTCGATGTTAGAAATAAACTGTGGACTGGTGTAACCCAATTTCCCAGACACGTCGGCCTGAGTGAAATTAGCCTGTTCGCGAACACCTTTGAGGTATTGGCCCAATTTTTTGCGGTCGTATTCGAGCATGTTGCTTTACCTTTCTGCCTAAAGTCCCTAAGTTGCTCGCAATTTGCCATAAGCACGATGACTCATGTTGCTTATGACATTACGTGCACATTTAAGAACTAAAAATTGCCTTATGAAGCGAAAGGCTTAACATAATACTTATGGTTGTAAAAGTATTCTTAGCTACGTTTCTGTTTATATTTGCATTGCCCGTTTCGGCGCGTGAGCTCGTTGATGTGCAAATAGATATCGTAACCCCAAA
The DNA here is from genome assembly GCA_038144835.1 of Bdellovibrionales bacterium. Lineage (GTDB taxonomy): Bacteria > Bdellovibrionota > Bdellovibrionia > Bdellovibrionales > UBA1609 > JALHOQ01. Next base: position 7,423 of record JAYQON010000068.1, on the reverse strand, counting down.
AAAAGGTCCTGAAGCCAAACAAGACGCATTTGATCAGGCCATTGAGCAGGCCACAATGAAGTCCATCGAAGAGCAGTTCGGTACTGAACGCGCCGCCAAAATATGGGATCAGGTTGGTGCGCGGGTCTTAAAAAACTCGACTCGATATGTCGTGTTTATTAAGGCAGCAAGAGTGCAGGAGGAGGCAGAAGGGACAAATCTTCAGGTTCAATTACGGATCTCTCCCGACAGCCTGGAGTCAATTCTACGTGAAGTTGGAGCGTTGACCTTCGGCTCTGTGCGTTTGCTCCCATTGATTCAGGTAGTTGAATCAAAAAATTCAAAATATTCTTGGTGGGCTGCCACGGGTGAAGAGGCACCTTCCCTCGCTCAGGAATACTTTGAAAGTCTTTTGAAGCCTTTGATTTCTCAATTCAAGGGTAAAAATATTTTTGTATTAGATCCTACGCCTGCGACTATTCGCATGAGTATTCCGGCCAATTACCGATTGGAAGGTTTGCGGCGAGAAGATCAGATTCTACTTGGGCAATATTTAAAGGCCGATGTGGTCATCAGTGGTAAAGTTGGAGTTACCCAGCTGCGTCCGGAGAGTCGTGAAACTCGCGTCGACTATGTCTTTCAACTCTGGCAGTCGAAGACGGGACGTTCCATTGCTGAGGTATCCCGCTATGAGGATGTGCCAGATAATACCGCCAAGGTTGTATCGGCGGCCATACAAGAGACGGTGGCAAGGGTATTCTCTGAGCTGTCCGAAAAATTATCCGAGACGATGAAAAGTGGGACCTTAAATCTCAATGTTGTCCGTTTGCAGGTGAAAGGAGATTTGAACTACCGACAGCAATCGGACTTTAAGCGCTTACTAGCCAACGTGCGTGATATTCGAGTCTTGAAAGAGCGTAGCTTTGAACCTTCGCGAGTCACTTTTGAGGCGGAAACTTCATCGACTGGACATGACTTGGCAAAATTATTGAAAAAATCAAGTTTTCCTCGCTTCAAAGTCGAAATCGATAACACCGAGGACGAGACTCTAGTCTTGAGTGTGCGTTCCTTGTCTTCGGCCCAATAGGCATGTTCTGAGAGTTAAGATAAGATGTTGCGTATGAAACGCACACTTGTTTTGACTCTTTTTGTTTTTCTGTGTTCCTGCTCTATTCTTCGGGGTGATCGCAAGGATTCACTGGTGTCCAAGGCTGACATTATGGACGTTCCTTTTAATGCGCGCTCTGAGGATGAGGCTCCCCGGCACCGACTTTTGGTTTTGCCATTTTTGGATGAGCGTGCAGACAAATCTCAAGCCGTGATGGATGTGGCTCGTCAGACGGTTGTGCGCGAACTATCGAAGACCCGTCAGTTTGTCATTGTTTCGCTTTCGGATTTCCCTCAGGATCCCAAAAAATTCATAAACGAGGACAATGAGTACGATTTGGTGCAAATCTCTCGTTTGGCTTCGAGCATGGGTGTTTCGGCCGTAGTTGAGGGCAAAGTGCTAAGTATTAAAGCCAGGCGCTTGGGCGATACTTTGGGGCTAATTCGACGCTTAAGGGCTCAGGTATCTACTCAAGTACGGTTACGTGTTTATGCGGGAAAAAATGGTAAAGAAATTCTGAATGAAATGCGTTCAGCAGAAACAGAGGCCTCCACAACTCATGTGGCGGAGCGAGGGGATCTTAGCCGTGGCCTTTCAGAAGATCCTGAATTGATTCGTAACGTTGTGCGTAAGGCTTTTGCGAGCACGGTGCCTAATCTTACGCGGGCTATTGAAAAGCTCAGTTGGGAAGGGCGTGTGGCAATGGTAAACGGAGAGAGAATTTTTATTAACGCAGGACGTTTGTCAGGCCTTCAGGTGGGTGACATTTTGAAGGTTACAGATGAAGGCAATGAGGTCTATGATCCTGAGACAGGGCGCTTTATAGGCACTGCCCCTGGTCGTTTAAAAGGCACTATAGAAGTCGTAAGCTACTTCGGAAAAGATGGTGCGATCGCTGTGATTCACAGTGGCTCTGGATTTCAAGAAAACGATCGAGTCGAGCTCTACTGATCTCCTCAAACTCCTGGTTTTGTTTTATACACTCTTCATGACAACTCAGTATTTGGGTCGAGTGCCTTTTGAGGTGGCCCTCGCAGAAGAAGATTTGGTTTTTAAGCGTGTGCTTTCTCACCGAGAACAAGGCCGTTTGATTGGATTTGAGGCTGAACCGGTGGTCACACTTGGGGCACGTGCTTGCCAGGCAGACCTGGTTCTGAGCCAAGAAGATCTTAGGGCTCGTGGATTTTCTTGTTTGCGGGTGGCTCGAGGGGGGCAAGCCACTCTGCATAATCCCGGTCAACTGGTGATCTTTCCAATATTTCGCTTTGCTCCCCTGGGGGCGCGAGCCTGGGTCAGTGTTTTAGCAGAGGTCACCAAGGATTTTTTGGCGGATCAGGGCACGACGGTGGAGTGGGATCCATGTCGACCAGGTCTTTACTCTGAATTTGGCAAAGTGGTGTCTTTCGGTTTGCGTTTGCGCCAGGGGGTGTCTTCGCATGGGTTGGCGGTCAATGTGCATAATGATTTGTCCGCATTCGCGTCTATTCGCGCCTGTGGGCAGGAAGGGGCGCCGATGGATCGCTTAAAAACCTCCTTGTCATTATCAGAACTCTTTGATTTGTGGGCATTAAACTTCAAGCGAGTATTGACAAGAGTGCGAAACTCGCCCAATTTAGGAGGCTCTTCTTTGACTTGCGCTCGTAGCTCAGTTGGTTAGAGTACTACCTTGACATGGTAGGGGTCCCCCGTTCAAGTCGGGGCGGGCGCACCAAATCAAACTTTTAAGAGAAAAATTTTTCCAGGTCGGTAAACTGGCTTTGCGCCTGATTAGCCAGCAACGAGGCAAATGCATCGAGAATAAGAATTGAGTTGGCGTCAGCGTCGCCCTTTGCAATAGAGCGAATGCGATCGATAATTCCCATGTTCACTCGGCGAAGATTTTCGTACAGGTTGGCAAATTCTTTGAGTTCGAAGTCTGGTTTGCCGCCTTTTTGGGCAATAAAGTACTGCTTGAACAGATAAAAAGATGTTGATCGTACCATCGTTTCATCAAGACTAGAAAAAGGTAGATGAAATCGTGCCATTGGCCTTAGAAAAGCGAAATAAGGGCAGTCACTTGTGGCCATGATGAGCCCGTAAAGGCCAAATAAGCCATCTTGAAGAGGTAAGTCTCGCGAGTAAACGCGTTCCTCGGTATGAACTTCAATTGTTACTTTTGAGTAGGATTTCTCATTTTTAAAATCACGCGCAACTTCCGCCAAGTTTACAGCCAAGGGACATTGTGGTGAGTCTTTGGCATTAAGGGGGCAGTGCTCGCACTTATTGAACTCCAGCGCGGTCCATGGCTGGTGGTGTTCAAGCTTGGGAGTGGCTACGAGTCGGCCTGTCACATCATCCAATTCAACGATGTGTTCATGTTTGCGTCCATCGCTGAATGTAAATTTGTAGGTGAACTTCAAGTTAGCCATCGCTGTTCTCCGCATGAATAGGACTAGATAAGTCACTATTGTTTCATGTTTGAGGAGTTTAGGTAAAGGTCTGCCTCGACCTGAGTCGATGTCGAGCGGCTTGCAGCTCTTCATAGATCGTGATTATGCTCAGCAAGAGCATAAGTAAATAAATGCTATCTTCAACCGGTATTGTCCCTATGCGCAAACCTAGATTTTCATTGTTATTATACCAAACGACAGGTTCTTCTAAAAACGAGCCAGTCAATATGCCGTTGACGAGAAAGAAAGGAACGAGGCTGAGCAAGTAGCCTAAATAAAAATCGCCAAGATAAGGTCTAGGCTTAATCGTGTGGATAGCAAGAAGAAAAGCCGCACCAAACGCCGCGGTTGCAGTATAGATTCGATCAAGACAAAAGATTCCAAGACTAAAAAGAATGACGGCGAGTATGGCGGATAGTTTTACGGCGATAGGTTTAAGTGGATTTTTTGGTAAATAGAAATTGATAACTTCATAGAGAAAGACACACGCAAAGGGCACGATAAGAAAAAAAAGGTATTCCTCTATGGGCATGACGCCAAGTTGAAGCCCTAAAAGGTAACGGGAATTAAATCCCCAAACACCCCAGATTGTAAAGAAGTGGTCCCAAATCAAAAAATAAAGCGCAGTGATCAGTATAGCTGGAAAAAGAGCCCACCACTTACGGGCATAATAAACACGCTTATCCCAACTGTGCGACAGAGGACCCAAGAGCGTAAAAATTAAAAGAAATAGGTAAACCAATCTTCACCTGGATGCAAAATAATTGAAACTTACAAATCTGTTTTCAATTGGAGATACGCTACCACGGCATTTGAAAAAAGCAATGTATCTGTATTGAAAATGCGGTTTCATCAAAGCATAATTCAGTGTATGCGAAGGGTGTTTTATTTAGTCACAATTTTGAGCGTGACAATCTTGTGGACTGTATTTCTTGCGTTTGGGTTTAAAAATATTCCTGCTTTTGGTCCCTTGCTTGATCCACGTGCTGGAATATGGGTCGCGCGTACGGCCTTAGAGGATAATAAAATCGTGACTGGCCTGGGCGCCCCTGTTGACGTTTTTGTTGATAAAGCGGGTGTACCCCATTTTTTTGCCGCTGACGAATTTGATCTTTATCGTGCTCAGGGTTTTGTAATGGCTTCGCAGAGGCTTTTTCAAATGGATATCTCCTCTCGCGTCACGGCTGGAGAACTCAGTGCTCTAGTGGGACAGGCCGCGCTGATGATGGATCAGTTTTTTTTGAATTTTGGGATGCGGGAATCTGCCCAGTTGGAGTTAAAAAAATATGCGGAAGATTCAATCACCTTAAGAAGTCTGCAAGCATTTGTGGATGGAGTAAATGCCTATGTCGATCAGATGTCAGGTTTGCCACCCGAGTACTTAGTTTTAAATGCACGACCAAAACGCTTTGAGCCGATACATGTTATTCACATGGCGAAACTGCTTACCTTTAATCTTTCTGGACGAAGTTTTGATTTGGCAATCACTCAGGTTCAACAAAAATTAGGAACAGCAAAGACTCTAGAGCTTTTTCCTGAGTTTTTACCCGCACGGTTTGAAGACTTTATTTTGTCACACACCTCGACTGAACCTAAGAGAAAGCGAGAAATTCCAGATCGCTTTACTTTTGTTTCTCAGCTCAAGAATATTCCGCAGTTGCCACTCGCCAACCCGGGTAATGGCAGTAACAATTGGGCTGTTGCTGGCAAGAAATCATCGACGGGTTTTAGTATCATGGCTAATGATACTCACTTAGGTTTGAGTTTGCCCAATGTGTGGTACGAAAATCAGCTTTCTTGTCCTGAATTTAATGTTTACGGCGTGAGTCTGAATACTATTCCTGGAATTGTTTTAGGCTTTAATCGCGATGTTGCCTGGGGCACAACTAACGGCACCACTGACGTTCTCGATTTTTACGAAATTGAATTCGAAGACGAGAATTCCTTGCGCTATAAATATGGGGATTCCTGGCTCGATGCTGAATATTTTAAGCATGTCATCTTCGTGAAAGGAGAAGCGCCTCGAACCCATTATGTACTTCTGACGCGATGGGGGTACGTAGTCTACCGTGAAGGTCGAATGGGTTTGGTAGCGGATTGGTTGGGGCATAAGGCTAAAGGTCTCGAGCTGACGTCGGTGCGCCGTCTTTTCTCTGCTCGCGATTACAGGGAATGTTTGCAGAGCTTGGCGTCTTGGAAGGCTCCCTTGCAAAACTTCATCTGTGTCGACAAACACAATATTTCTTTGCAGCATACGGGTTTGATACCCAAACGCGAAATTGGGATTGGTCGTTTTATTATGGATGGTTCAAAAGTTGGCGATCCATTAGGTCAGTCGTTGCCTGAAGGAGCAGTTCCCGCGTTGATCAATCCAACGGAAGGCTTTGTTTTGTCGGCAAATCAGAAGGTGATAGGCCCCGCTTTGCCTTACTATCTAGGTTGGGACTACGAAGAGCCGTTTCGCGCCAGGGAGATCCGGCAATTTTTAAATAGCAAAAACAAATTATCTCCCGAGGATATGATCTTCTTACAAAATAGTGCCTTGGATGGGCAGGCGCGCGTACTACTACCTTTAATGTTGGCGTATGGTCCGCGTGCTCAAGATTTGTCTGATCCGCAGCGCGAGCTTTTAGAGCGGCTAAAAAAATGGAATTTTTTGATGAACTCGCAAGACTATGAGCCGACTTTTTTCAAGGCTTGGTTGCAACAGCTTAATCAACAGATTTTTGCAGATGAATATGATTTGGGAACTCAAAAATTCTATCCGAAGTCCATGCGATTGGCGTGGCTTATCGAGAGAGCGAGTAAGGATCCCAATGGGATTGATGCCGATTGGGTGGATATTAAGAACACTCCAAAACGGGAAAATTTGTCTGACCTGCTGACGAGTTCTTATTTAAAGGCCTGGCAAGATCTTACTGATCAATTTCATAACGACAATTATAAGCACTGGCGGTGGGGGTACAAAACTAATCCCATCTTGAGACATGTCGGGCGTATTCCTGGTTTTGCACGGCAAGTATTACAAATGGATGGATCCAGTGAAGGTGTGCGTGGGTTAAATAATTTTCACGGCCCTGTTTACAAAATTGTTGTCGCTTTCAAGAAAAACTTGCCTGAAGGCTGGATACAACTGCCGGGTCATAATGACGGGAACCCCATTTCTCCAGATTATGACCGACACGTTGACGATTGGGCAAAAGGGCGAATGCGCCGAGTTGAATTTTATCAAACGCTGGATGAGGCCCGCGCTCGGTCTGTACGTACTTACCGGCTTTTGCCTGCTCAGGAGCTTTAATGTTTTATTTGAGCTTGCTAGTTTTTCTTGCTTTTGTTTGGTTGCTTCCTTGGTGGGTGACGGGCGTACTTGCATTTTTCATGAGCTTTTTTTTCTATGAGAAGAAACAAATTTACATCCAAATCGCTTTGGGAGCTGGATGTGCTTGGATGATTTTGGCCTTTATTTCGGATGCCCAGGTTTCTGGGGTGGTAGCCAAACGCATAGAAGGTTTGTTGTCTTTGCCTGCAGAGACAATGAGTTTTTTCCTTACTGGCTTTGTTGGCTTTTTAACTGCTTTGCTCTGGGGATATTCAGGATTTTTCTTACGTAAACTGGCCCACCTGCCTGGTGCTACCGGTCCCCAAGATACATCCGGCGGCCCGGACGTTTAAGAATTTAAGCCGATAGAATTCGTAAGTTGTGATTTTTTGCGTAAAGCGCCAGATGTTCACTTAACCCACGCAAAGTTTTGGTTGTGCACCAAGTTCTGCGAAAGAGCCGATTCATGTTGGCTCGAGCCATGGCGCAAGTGTGGTTGAGTGAGAACAAGGGATCAAATCCACCTTCTTTAAGCTCACCTTGGCCCACCACACACCCGCGCCGTCCTTTGAACGGCAAGTGCACAGC
>JAYQON010000067.1:0-16741 GCA_038144835.1 Bdellovibrionales bacterium | reverse complement strand
CCCCACAACTGCCGAGGAAGGGGAAGATGTCGTTGATGACAGCTCAGTTGAGCCAGAAACAAGGATTTGAGCTTTCGGCAAAAAGATTCAAAATCATCTGAGCTTAAAGAAACTATCTCTCTTGCCTCAGGCAGAGGCCCAAGGGCCATCGTCAGACTAATCTAACCGCGCTTGCGTAGCTGAATACGCATGGCTATGGCCAAAAACAAAAATGCCGCACCAACCCCCACCATGTTACGAAACATGGGCGACACCATACCCACAATGATTAGCAACGTGGCCCCAAAAAGTGGAACCTGCCACAAACGAGGGTAAACTCCTAAACTCCTGCCCGATTCAGGTGTAGGCAAAACAGATAACCCCAGGCCACGCAATTCTTTGAGCCTCCTGGCAGTGATTTCATCGGAAGGCATCAATCTTTGCATCTGCGCATATTGAGCACTCGCGTAAGCTAAATTACGTTCCCTTTGGCAAGCGCGCAAAAATTCGTTGTGCAGGCTTTCATCTCCATATTCAGCGATCACTTTTTTCCACAGAAGCTCTAGTGAGCGAGAATGGGCTGGCAAAGCTCCCGGGGACTGCAATCCCGCTTTAAATTTTTCAATCACCACGCCGCAATTTACACATTCCCTCAAACCTGACTGCGTAGGATGGCCGCACTTGGGACAAGGCTGAACCTGCTCTTTAGCGACATTTTTGTGCTCAGTCGCCTTTGCTCTTAGCGGAGGTTCTTTTATTTGAACGGGGATGCCAAAAATTTCCGAAGACAGATCTATGTCACTCAAAGAAAGCCAAAACCGTGAGCGACACTGCACACATTCAAAACGCGGTTTGACTTCTTGAATGTCCGCATACTGCACCAAATAGAGCTTGCGACATTCGGGACAACGAACTCGCAACGACTCCGTTGATGTTAATGGCGTCCGTTCCAACTGATTTATCGTCTCCACAGGCATAGTGACTCCCATTGGCGGATAACATAGCCTATACATATGCGAAGCTCCGTCATGAAACTTGCACACTTGCCGTCCATTGTAACAGGAATACTCATTGGCACAAGCTATATTCCTTTTCCTCCCTGGGCGATTTTTTTCTGCTTTATTCCTCTTTGGAATTATTGGCTCAAGCAAAACGATGGAAAAAAGGTATTCATCGCTGGATGGATCAGTCAGTTCACTCTCACTCTCATCGGCTTCAATTGGGTTGCCTACACGGTGCATGAGTTTGGTCATCTTCCTTGGCCCCTAGCTATCCTCGTGTTGTTTATTTTCTGCGCTTTTGCCAACTTGCATATTCCCCTCGCTGGCTGGTGCTGGTTCCACTTTTGCCGTATGTTCGGAGTTCAAGGGCCTGGTCGTCTCTGGGCTTTACCGATCTTTGTTGCCTTTGGCGAACGTCTCTTTCCAATGATTTTTGATTGGCATTTTGGTTACACATGGCTCTGGGCAGGTTTTCCTGCTTTTCACCTTGCTGACACCATCGGCTTTATTGGGTTGAGCAATATCGGTCTATTTTTTAATGCGATGGCGTTGCAGGCGTATTTAAATCGGTTATCGGCAAAATCGTGGAAACTTTGGTTGACCACCCCCATATTAATTTTTTTATCTCTCAATACAATCGGCTGGTGGCGGGGACAAAACCCACCGACAAACGACGCCAAGCTCAGAATCCTGCTCGTACAAGCAAATATCGGCAATCAAGAAAAGCTCATGGCCGAGGCCGGTGCCCGCTTTCGCGATGTTGTGCTTGAACGCTTCGCTAGACTCACTGAGCAGGGCCTCAAAGAACATGGCTCAGTCGACTTTGCCGTTTGGCCTGAAACAGCTTTTCCGGAATTGATCGTTGAACCCAACCTTTACCTTGGATATGCGAGCAAACTCAAAGAGCTCATCACGAAATGGGACTCGAAGCTGATCACGGGTGGCTATTCAGAACTGGCGCAAACAGAGCAAATCACCAACTCTTTTTTTATTTTGGATAAAACTGGAAAATGGCTTTCACCTCCCTATCACAAGACGATACTTTTGGCTTTTGGTGAATATTTTCCGGGGGCTAACTGGTTCCCGTCGCTCAGCAAGACTTTTCCCCAAGTGGGCAATTTTGGTCGAGGACCAGGGCCTACCATTTTAAATGCCGGTGAATTGCGAGTAGGAGCTCAGATTTGCTATGAGTCTTTATTCGATTGGTTCTCTCGCGACCTTGCACTCAAAGGAGCTCAAATTCTCGTGAATCTGACCAATGACAGTTGGTACGGAAAATGGATGGAGCCCTATCAGCATGGTTATATGACCTTAGCGAGAGCCATTGAAGTTCGACGTCCTTTAATACGTTCGACCAATACGGGGATTTCTACGGTCATTTTGGCGGATGGCAGTATTCTACCCCTGTCTCCTTTACACGAGGAATGGTTCCATTTATACGAAGTACCTTACGCATCGAATCCGCAGGCCACGCCGTTTATGGGTTGGGGCTTTTGGCTGATTCCCTCTTTACTCATTCTGGGGCTAGCGACGATCTTATGGAGCAGACGACGGCAAACATCATAATTAACTTGGACTGGGACATTATTCTGCAACGACTGTCTGATTTTGCAACTAGCCAGTCGGGGCACGCATGCTTGCAAAAACTCGAGCCTCTGCCCGATCAGGCAACGGCCGAACGCAGCTTTCGCGAAATCACGGAAGCGGTTCAGATTTTAAGCCTGGGTCAACGCCCCTTTATGGAAAGCCTCGATCTTTATCCAATATGGCATCAGCGCCTTAATAAAGGCGCAACACTTAAGACCTTGGAGCTTAAAGATGTTCGCCATTTTTGTCTGGAGGCCTTGGCGCTCAAAGAAGTCCTTAAACCGCACACCAGCTCTTGGGCCCAGGGAATTGCCAGCGGACTGATGGACACAAGTGAGCCGCTCTCGGCCATCGATCAAATTATGACTCCCGAGGGTGATATCCGCTCAGATGCAAGCGAAACCCTTTATCGGCTTTACAATGAAAAAAATCAGGTGGTGCGGCAGACTCAAAATATCCTCGATAAATTAATACGCCAACACGAACTTGAAACGGTTCTGCAAGATAGATACGTCACCAATCGAGAAGGGCGTTGGGTACTTCCCATCCGTAGCGGAAAACAACACCAATTCGAGGGAATCATCCATGCTTCCAGCCAAAGTAAGCAGACCGTATTCATGGAGCCCAAGGAAATTATTCCCCTCAACAACCGCTTGCGACAAATTGAAGTAGACATAGAAGAGGAAATTGAACGTTTGCTTCGCGAACTGAGCGAATATTTATTGCGCCGCATTTCCGAGTTTGAAGTTGCGCAAGCCCTGTTGCTCGAAAGCGATGTGCGTTTTGCGCAAGCTCAATTGGCGTCTCACATGCAAGCCAACCCTTGCCGCTTCGATAAAAATCAAATCTCCCTGGTTGAGCTCAAGCACCCGTTGCTGTTGCTATCTGACGTTGCTGTCATACCCAACACGGTCGAATTGAACGCTGAAAAAAGAATTCTGCTTCTCTCGGGACCCAACGCGGGTGGCAAAACAGTGCTTTTAAAGTCTGTCGGCTTGGCCGCTCATATGGCTCGTTGTGGCCTGTTAATTTCAGCTGCTGAGGGATCATGCCTCCCCTTTTTCAAACGTATTCACGTGGGCGTTGGTGACTCTCAAAGCGTCGATCAGCATCTATCCACTTTTGCCGCCCATTTGCGAGTACTGAATGAGGCCTCCCACTCCATTGGCCCAGAAACTCTTTTACTCATCGATGAGATTTGCGGATCAACGGACCCAGAAGAAGGCACTGCCCTGGCCCGAGCATTTATCAAAAAATACGCTCGCAATGGTAGCTTTGGAGTCATCACCTCGCACCTTGGCCCACTCAAACTTGGCTGGGATTCTGCTTCGGGTGTTATCAATGGAAGCCTGGAATACGATTCACGTTCGGGAAAACCCACTTACATGTTTCTCATGGGCGTTGCTGGGCAATCTTTAGCCCTCCAAACCGCACGGCGAGTTGGTGTTGAGAATGCAATACTAGATGAGGCTATGCATTTTTTAAGTCCAGAGATGAAACAATATCACTCTGGACTAAACGAAATCGAAACGATGAAAGACGAGCTACGCGCCTTAAGAACTCATCTCTGGGAGCAAGAGAAAGCCGCCAACGCTGAAAAGAGTCGCTACCACGCCTTATTGCAAAAGTTTGAACGCGAACGCGAGCAAATGCTCGAACAGACTATCAAGCGCGCAGACAAGAAAATTGAAAATTTGATAGAACACTCAAAAGTTGAAGATGTTTTTCGTAGACATGAAAGATTGGAACAAATTCGGCGATCCATGCCCGAAATTGTTAAGGCTTCGACGGCAGCCAAAGCTTCTCAAACAAGAATCGAGACAGCCGAGGATTTCGCGCGTGCTTATCCACCAGGCTCAAAGGTTTTTGCGGTGTCGATCGGACGCGACGCCGTGGTTCAGGGCAAGCCCAATGCAAAAGGTGAGGTGCCTGTGCTTTCTAACTCCATGCGCCTAATGGTTCCTTGGGTCCAATTGCGACCACCTCACCAAGCCACAAATCCAACAGCTGAAATTGTACGCAAGGCGGGAGAAATTACCTCTCCTTTGGATCAAGATCGCATTGTGGACATTCGTGGACAGGGCGTAGAATCAGCACTCTCAAAACTTGAAGAACAGCTGGATACGGCCGTGGTCAATCGTGAATCTCGCGTCAAAGTCATTCATGGACACGGTACTGACACCCTCAAGAAAGCTGTGCGCAGTTATCTGTCACGCTCGCCTTACGTCAAAAAATGGAAATCCGGCACCAATGAGTCAGGGGGAGATGGCGTGACTTGGGTAGAGCTGGCTTAAAAACGCGGGCTCTGGCTAACAGCAATTTCTTCGGGCTGGCAATCGCTGGCAGTGCGATAGCGAGAGCTGATTTTGAGCTCCGAGAGCATGCATGAATCAACCAACGTACGTTCATCAGGACTGATTAGATTTTCGCGATTACGAATTTCCGACCACAGAATGTCACCGCGCTCGATATCAAATAGCACCCTTCCCCAAACACGACTCTCAAAGCGCACAGTCGCTTTGACAGGAAATTGCACAAGTTCTAAGCCTCCCGACAATTCCAAATCCGCACACCAGTGATCGCTACAACGAACTATTTCCTTCAATATCGCAACCAATTTCAAGCGCAATGGGACCTGGTTATGAGCAGAAATCCAATCATGCTCCATCAACCATGTGTCCCCTACCTGAACCTCTCGTAGCGGCATAGGCAGAGTTGGTACAAAAAAGACACTTTGAGGACTAAAAGCGCCCGCCTTTAAAACTTGGGCCGAGTCAGTGCGAATCACATACTCAATACTTTCATGCAATTCAGGGAACGACAGGTCACGCAAGTCACCGGCTCCATCCTTGCTGATAGTGCGCACTGTATACCAAAGTGTCTTTTCAGCCGGATCATACTTTGAGACCACCTGATTCACGACAAAATCTACACGTTCGACTTTATCGCGAACCAATTGAGAACCTACAAACTTTTGCGTCCGAGCACTCGAGTGATACCGAGTTTCGCTAACCGAGCCTGGCTGGCCTTTTAACCGAATTTCAATCTTTTTTGAATAAGGTGTCTTTTGACCTAAAGAGGCGCATCCCAAAGCTGGCAAACATGGCAAAACCCAAAATAAAAATCTGCCTAAACCCGCCATCTCAAAGAACCTCAGTGACTGGACTCTTGTACAACTTCTTCTGCCTGTAGATTTTCGCCATGTCGATAGCGATCAACCAAGCCCTTATCTCGAGTCGGAAAAGAAAATAATAAGGCATGACTTCCCGAAGGAGCATCTTCAACGGTTATGACAATGTAATAAAAATCTCGATCCTCTTCATTAAACTCTTTGATAAAGCTCACCAGAACATTTCCTAGCGAGTCACCACTACGCCAAATCTCATCAGCCTCCTCCAAGGCCTGCTCTCGACAATCTCTATAATCACGAAATTGATCCTCTGGAATATCGCGCTCACTGCGCAATAAAAGCATAGCTTTATACAAGCCCGCAGCTAATTCGTCGCCCTCCCGCAGGGCATCACCATCAATCGCACCAAGAGCGACGTCGGCGAGCGTGCGCTGAAAAACCACCTGACCACGACGGTAACGATCCACCAAGTGATCATCGGTGGTCGGAAAATGCAAGTAAACGAAGCTCGGCGTGTTGTTTGTCAGATAGCAAGCCGCAACGTGAAAAACTTTTTGGTCAAAGCGTCGAATATAAATGAACATAGGTTGGTCCGGCAGGGTATCAGTATCCTCCCAAACTTCATCTGGATCATCGAGGAGTTTCTCTAAATGGTCGTCATATTTATTGAATTCAAGTTCATTGATATCCTCTTTCTTGCGTAAAGAAAAAAATTCTTTTTCAAGAACCTGAATTTCATTTTCAAAATGAGAATAAAGCTCGTGCTCTGAGCTAAAAACAAGACCATGTGCCTCATCAATGATGATCGAATCAATCGCCTTCTTTTTAGATGAACGCGCTCTCATTCTCATAGTATACACTCTTTTCCAGCATCTCAGTTTGAGTCAGATCAAATCCCCAGCCACCTTAATAGGATATAGACCGAGGTCTTGGTCGTCAAATTTCAGGGGGTTTTTGCTTGCTCGTTTACTCAAATAATTTCAACCTAAGTCTGTGAAAGAGCTTAAAATCAGCAATTCCCACCTGGATCAGATCGAACATTTGTTGGCGCAAAGCATGAATGGCATACATCTGCTGTTCGATAACGAGACGATCGCGCGAATTTTAAAGACTCCCACCGAGAGTATCGACCTTTTTCACGTTAAAAATATCGAGCGCATTCAGAAACTTTTCACTGACTTTATCCAAAAAGAGACGTTTCAAGAAAAAGAACTTTATCTACAGTCGTTGGACCCAGAATCCTATGAAATGTTGCTGAGAACGTACTTTCAAATTGTCGACAACTCACTTTTTTCTGCTGACCCGATACGGCATTAAGCGCATCCCAAGTAAAGTAATCGCCTATTTTCGAACTTCCTTACGTCAGACTTTTGTCAAGAGTCGTCCCTAACAATTTCCTGATTTAACGACCGAGCTTCATTCCAATATTTCTAGGGGCGCACCCATCATTAACCCCACAGGAGGAAAAATGAAATTGATGACGTTCGCCTTAAGCGCGGCTTCAATACTTGCTTCGGCCAATACATGGGCCGCCTGCCCAACAGGGACAATCCCAGGAAGCGGCAAAGTTGACGGTAAGCCCGTGTGCACAATTAAGGGCAGCTATTTCAATACCAACCTAAATTTAAGTTCATCCTATGCCTACGTACTTGAGGGTGACGTTCGTATCGGCGGTGACCAACGTGATGAATCCAGTCTCAATATAGAAGCTGGAACAACCGTTTACGGGACCCCAGGCTCATTCCTGGTCATTATGCGCGGATCAAAAATTAACGCCAGTGGCACTGATAAAAAGCCTGTAGTCTTCACATCCTTGCAGCGACAAAACCAAAGACCAGGGCTTTGGGGAGGCATTGTCATTAATGGACGCGCCCCAATTAACAGCTGCAAAGCTGGCGAAAAGATTTGTGAAGCCATTAGTGAAGGCATCAAGAATGACCCTCCAAAATTTGGTGGCAATCAGCCAGAGGACAATTCGGGGCGCTTGAATTATGTGCGCGTCGAATATGCTGGATTTGAGCTTTCGAAAGA
Organism: Bdellovibrionales bacterium; assembly: GCA_038144835.1. Taxonomy (GTDB): domain Bacteria; phylum Bdellovibrionota; class Bdellovibrionia; order Bdellovibrionales; family UBA1609; genus JALHOQ01. The sequence continues at coordinate 9,013 of JAYQON010000067.1, read as the reverse complement.
TAATGAACTTAACGGCATTACATTTAACGGCGTAGGCAACGGTACAGACGTTGACTATATTCAGGTGCATAAAAATGCCGATGATGGCGTCGAGCTTTTTGGTGGAACCGTCAATCTAAAACACGTTCTGCTGACCGAAAACGACGATGATGGGCTTGACTGGGATATGGGATGGACCGGCAAAGCACAGTTTGTGATGATCGAAGTTGGTGATGGTGCCGAAGATATGAATGGCATCGAAGCCGATAATCTAAAATCACCAATGAACGCTCAGCCTCGCTCTAATCCAATTCTCAGCAACGTAACCATTATTACCAAAGCTGATAATCCAAGAAACTTTAACGGCATCTTACTTCGCCGCGGAACTGGCGGAGAAATTCATAATGCGGTTGTTACTGGTGATTTCAAGGTTGCGTGCATTAACCTAGATGACGAAGAGACATTCCGCAATGCTGGCCGCTCCCTGGGTAAAGATGTTGAGCAAACCGGCCTGAAAATCGTTAATTCAATAGTCGATTGCAAGCGTGGCAATCACTTCGAAGACAAAGCTTCAGACCTATTTCCCGTCAGCGCTTGGTTTGTAGGTGCAGATAAATCAGCCAACAAGCAAGTGAGTCCCATGTTGAATGGCCGCCTACCAGCAGAAAACAGTCCCGTCGTTGGCATGGGTGTGGTTCCGCGCGCAGAAGGTCGCTGGCAGTTTACACCAGTAGATTTTATTGGCGCATTTAGTCCCTATTCTGACGAGGACTGGACAATAAATTGGACCACTCGTTGATAGATAGACCATCACTGGTATTTTTCTTGGCACTTGCGACCGGAGGGACCTCTAGTCCCTCCGCTGCTTTTGCGCAGAACGTAAATCAACTTTCAACCCGCCTGACGATATCACAAGATACCTCTCTTAAACAGGAACCAGGGCGGCTTTTGCTAGTTACATTTCGTCACGGCTTACCCATTGGCGGTGTAAGGTTGTATGGAAATTTTGGTGAATTAAGGACCGAACCGGACGGAACCATCTCCCGCGATCTTCCTGCAGGCCAGTATTCTCTGCAAGTCGAAGGATACACAGGAAAGATAAATTTTGCCATTGTCTCTGAAGCAGAAACCTCAATCACCATTGAGCTCTCCGAGCAAAATCGGCTCAAATTCAACTCCCAAACTCCAACCGCCAGTATCACTTCACCAGATCCAGAGATGGCTTCCCTTTTAGAAAAGGCAAAAACTCACGATAAAAAGCATTTAAAGGCGGACGTAGAAGAAACTGTTGTCCTGGCCCCCCAGATCAAGGGCAGTACAGCTGCACTTGTAGAAATACGCAGAAAAAGTTCAAACGTGACGGATGTATTAGGCGCAGAGCAAATATCACGTGCGGGAGACAGCGATGCCGCGTCTTCGCTGAGGCGAGTGACCGGATTGACTCTCATTGACGGCAAGTATGTCTATGTGCGTGGCTTGGGCGAACGTTATTCAGCTGTACAAATGAATGCTTTTAATCTCCCCAGCCCTGAACCCTCACGACGGGTTGTTCCCCTTGATCTCTTTCCCACCGCCATTCTCGAGAGCGTCATTGTACAAAAAAGTTACTCTACAAATCTTCCTGGCGAGTTTGGTGGTGGTCTCATTCAATTGCAAACTCGCTCTTTACCTGAAAAATTTTATTTTCGTGCGTCATTATCTATGCAAGCTGACAACTCTTCCAGCCTCCTTGGGTATAGAGGAGGCTCATTGGACAATTTAGGAATCGACGATGGAACTCGCCAGCTACCCAGTTCAATTCGCGCCGCTTTAGCCGACGGCAAAAAACTGGTTCAACGCCAGCCCGGCTCCGCCGAGGGTATCTCCGAACAAGAGTTGACTCAACTTGGTCGGTCTTTGCCTAACATTTACAATCTCAATCGAACGGAGCATACGCCCCTACCCGGAATTTCTCTGGCCACAGGCAATCGGTGGCGTATTCTCGGTCGTAACCTGGGATTGTCAGGATCGATGCTGTACGGACAAAATACAGATTCTGGAGAACGACGCAGTCTCGGATACAATGTCGGTTCTCAAGGTCGGCTTGAAAATGATTTTCAAAAGCTATCTCAGTTTTCAGAAATCGAAACTCGCGTCGCAATGAATTTTGATGTTGGAATTGACCTCAGCAAACATTCCAAAATTGGCTACAATACTTTTTTACTCAGACACAGTACTGATTTTGCACAAATTGAATCAAAAACCAGCTCAGCCACTCCTACTTCTAAACTCGAATCCACAACCATCGAATGGACTGAGCGCCAAATATGGACGCACCACCTTAACGGCAAACATCGGCTTGCGATTGAAAAACCCATCGAGATAACTTGGCGAGCGGGTTTAGCAGACGCCCAACGCAATAGCCCAGACCGCCGCGAGTATGCCTATGAACAGACTCCCTTTGCCCGGCAAATGCGTAGCGACAGCGGAGGTAACCGACGCACCTATTCTGAGCTCAACGACCAAACTCTCGAATTCGCGTTAAAGGTCAGTCTGCCTGTATTAAGTGATCCCGAAAAGCTAAAGATTAACCTCGGTGCCAATCGAATAGAAAAATCTCGCAAAGCAGATGTCTTTCGACTTTTCTTCGCCAGCGACTTCAGTGGTCGCGGACCAGTCGCCGACGATGCCGACCCGGAATCAAGATTTCAAAAAGACAATATAGGACCTGGAAAGTTTCAGCTGCAAAATTTGACTGACGCTGCCGACTCCTATTCTGGCAAGCAGATCATTGATGCGCAATTCGCGATGGCTGACTACTCGTACTCCAAAAAGTGGTCACTGCAAGTGGGAGCACGCCATGAGCACTCTGTACAAACTGTGAACACGTTCAGGTACTTTGAACCCAATCAACCCTTCGCCCAAAGTACGCTGTCGATGGAAGACTTTCTTCCCACCTATTCCCTAACCTGGAAACCATCGCAAAACTTACGCGGACGCTTGGCCTACAGTGAAACTTTAGCCAGACCAGACTTTAGAGAACTGTCTACTGTTGGTTTTATCGATGATCAAACAGGATACGAGGTCCAGGGAAACTCCAACCTCACCGGCACGGTGATTCGCAATATTGACCATCGCTGGGAGTACTATTTCAATTCTGACGAATATGCATCTGTGGGTGCATTCTACAAAAAGTTCGAAAACCCAATCGAAGTCATGTTCGTACCCGGAGTCAATAGAATACAGACTTTCGACAATGCTCAGGCGGCTGAAAATTTTGGTTTAGAGATAGAATCACGACTGAGTCTTCGGCACCTCGCCAGACCCCTTCGTCGCTGGACAGTTCTCTCCAATTTGACCCTGATCTCTTCCAATATCGTTCTCGATGAACGCAATCGTGGAATACAAACTAGCGACTCCCGCCCCCTTCAGGGACAGTCTCCCTACGTCGTAAATTTTCAAGTTCAATACGACAGGCCATTTTGGGGACTATACGCAAGCCTATTATACAATGTGGTTGGCGAACGTATCACCGAGGTGGGTACAAACGGTATCCCCGACACCTATGAACAGCCGGCTGGTCAGCTCGACTTTGTGGCTTCAAAAAAATTTGCCAAAACCTGGACGATGTCCATGCGAGCTAAAAATCTTTTGAATCCCGCTGTAGAGAGCTTTCAAAGCAATCAGCTTGTGCGCAGCTTTCGCCGTGGTCGAACTGTGGGGGTGTCCATTGGCGCAGCCTTTTAGAATGATCAAATTTTCTTTGGCTCTTGCTTCTCTCTTAGTTGCGTGCGGACAACACCATAGCCAAAGTGGAGGCTACTTGCAGACATCCGAAACCTTCAGAGGACAAAAACCTGATTCCTTGAGTAGCCAACTTTCGCAAATGATAGAAGCAGGCGATCACGAAGGTGTGAAAAAGATTTTAGACCAAAAAATAGATGTAAATACGGTTTTGGACAATGGACGCCCACTACTTGTACATGCCACAATCCAGCAACGACCAGCGATTATCGCAGAGCTCATTCGCCAAGGCGCCGACCCTGTGCAAACGGATCACTTAGGTTGGAATGCACTTCAATACGCAATAGATATGAATTACATTCGCGGCTGGATTCTACTTGATGCCGATAAGCGCATTTATGAAAACAATCAGCTATTAAAGTTCGTGACACGCCGAAGTTCGCAAAAAGTCATGGACCAACTACAAAATGGAGCTGATCCCAATTGGACTGACAGTGATGGAGAAACTCTACTTATTCTCGCGATCCGCAGTGCCGTCAGCTTTCCCGCAGCCATGAGCATCGTACAAATCTTGGCAACATGGGTGGATAGCGAAAATCTTAATCCGATCGACTTGAACCTCCCCGGAAAAACAGGCGAAAAACCTTTGCTTGTCGCCCGACAGTTGGGACTGGAACAAATTGTTGAGTTACTCACAGGGCTTGGAGCCCGCGAATAGGAGAAAACAAAATGCAAGAACGAATTTTTGCAATTGCCCACTATGCGGATGCCGGAGTTTTGTATTTGCTCATCACTCTTAGCATTGCCAGTCTGTTAGTGATTTTCGAACGATATTCTCGCCTAAGGCAAATCGCCAAGACAAGCGCCGAACAGCGTCGGCTTTTGGAAAATTATCTAAACCAAGGACTCGTCGCCGACATGGACCAAATTGAGCTAGATCCAAAATCACTCGAGAGCCGCATGATGGACCGAGCCATTGTACACATAACAAAAAACGGCGCCAAAGGACTTGAAGAAAATTTTTCTACATTTGTGCAGTTTGAACAACCAAAGCTAGAGAGGTCTTTGACTTTTCTAGCCACGGTTGGTTCGAACGCTCCGTACATAGGACTTTTTGGAACAGTCTTGGGCATTATGAAATCATTCAATGATCTTTCACAAGCTAGTTCGGCCGGACAACAAACCGTCATGGCCGGAATTTCTGCGGCTCTCATTGCCACTGCCGCGGGACTCATGGTCGCGATCCCTAATATTCTCGCCTACAATTATTTTCAAAAACAGGTGAAAGCAATCATCAGTGGACTAGATTCTTTCCGTGACGCCGTTTTGGCCTACGTCAAAATTAAGGAGCTTTGAAGATGGGAGCGAAAAGCAATTCCAACTCAGAGACAATATCAGAAATTAACATCGTACCCTTGGTGGACATCATTCTCGTTGTTTTGATCATATTTATGGTCACAGCTCCGGCTTTAATTAAGCCAAGCGTACAGGTCAATTTACCTGAAGCAGGAAGCGCCGACGAAACTACCCCCAGCCTCTTGAATGTGGCACTCACTGCGGATGGTACTGTTCTAGTCAACAATGAAGAGGTGAACGAAGAGCAGGCCAAGGCGATTGCCCGATCGGAAGTAGAACGTAACCCCGATGTTCAAGCTGTGGTGATTGCCGACCGCGAGTTAGATTACGGTGCGGTCATTCAAGTTTTGGATTGGGTAAAAACAGCTGGGGTCAAAAGCTTTGCGGTAACTACCGACAGACCATTGAGCCAATAGCAAGAGGGCCTTATGTTAAAAATATCTATTTGTACAATGATGATGATTCTGAATTTAGCCAAAGCCGACCCAATCCAGGGGCTCGTCGAACAGATCACAGGAATGCGAGCAGAATTAGAAGCCTCGAATTTGGAAATAGAGGCAATAACTAAAGAACAGCAAACTCAAATCGATCTTTGGACTCAAAAGAAAACCGAACTACTTGCTGCATTACACAAAGAGCAATTACGCAGAATGCAACTTACCGAAAAAATTAAAATCCGCAAAAATCACGTTGATCAAAAAAATCAAGCCAACCCAAAAGCCACTCATGACTTTATTGCTTGGATTTCGGAAGCCGAAGCATGGGTGCGTCGATCAATTCCATTTCGTACAGAGCAAAGAATTCAGATTCTTGAAAACCTTAAAGCTAGATCGCAAGGAGGCCTTGAAAGCGCTGAATCCCTGGCCGCTGAGCTTTGGCAGTTCTATGAACAAGAGTTAAAAATGGGCGGAGATAACGAGTTTCGCATCATTGATGTTCAAACAGAAAATGGAGTACAAAAAGCACAAGTGGTTCGCCTCGGTCTTTTTGCGATGGTGGCAGCCACCCCAGATGGTCACATTCGTAAGGCCGTGCGCAAAAATTCACAATGGAGTCTTGAACCTGTTTCTGGTTATGAACGCGATGATTTTGCCCGTATGATAAAAAATATGAGCGCCAAAAAAGAGTCCGGACTTTTTATTGTTCCCTCCCCCGACAAAACGGAGTTGCTATGAGCTTCATTTTATCAGTGTTGACAGTAGCCTTGACTTTTAACTTGAGCGCTCAAGCCGAAGAAAATACGATCACAACTCTCGATCAAGCCTTCCAACGAGAATATGTCTACTTGACTTCACAAAGAGAAGCCTTGCGCCGCCAAAAGGAAACCATTGATAAAAACATGAGCGCTCGCGTGACTCGCCTTAAGGCTGAAGTTGAGAAATTACAGACTGAGTGGACACGCCTTTCCGTAAGCAACGAAGAGCTTCAGGACAATCTCAATAACCTTGAAAAGAAAAGACGCGAAATCACTAAAAATAATGGCTCTGTCCAGTCTATTTATCGAAAAGCGAGTAAAACTCTAAACGCAGTTGAAAAGGCCATGCGATTCGAAGTGACCGACAACGACGACTTAGATCTCTCGCCCGAATCCAAAAATCTCGAAAATCTTACCGACATTTTTCGCCGCAGTGCCGAGCTACTCAATGCATCAAGCCAACGCGACGAATTTCACGGCGCATATTTGGATCAACAGAGCCAGCTCGCTTCCGCAAAAATCACCCGACTGGGTCGGGTGGCAGCCTTCATTGATAAAGCTGACCAGAGACATCTCTTGGCGCCCAATGGACAGGGCATTCTCAAGGTGCTTGAAACAACTAACAAAACGTCAGCATATTTTTTCGAAAATTTAAGAGAAGCATCTGTATTGAAGAAGCCGGCAACTTGGGTTGAAAGGCTAGCGGATTTTGGACCATTAATATTTCTAAGCATGATGCTGCTCTTAGTGGCTGGTCTGTTTGCCGTGATGGTGAAAATTTGATGAGCATCCTACTTTGGGTAATGTCTTGTCTTGGAATTACCGCCTTGATGGTCAGCTTGTTTGCCAACCTTTATGCCATTTCACCGAGCACAATTGAATCATTAAACTCCCCTCAGGCCAAACCTCTACCCGTCCAGTTGCCCGCAGCGAAAAAGGAGGAGCCTCCACCGTTGGAATCGAGCCCAGAGCCTAGTAACTCCATGCTTGATATGTCGCCCACGGCAAGTGCCGATTTTACTGAATTGTCAGGCATCGCTTTTGGCTCTCATGGGTCAGGACCAAGCATTGCTGGCAATGGAGGCTTTGGCACAGATTCAAACTCTCTCATGAGAGAACAGACGGCCGTAACCAGACCGCCAAAGGCAGTATTTAAGATGAGCCCGGAGTATCCCAGCGAAGCAAGGTCGCGAGGAATTTCTGGCTTTGTGGTTCTTCGTCTGCTTGTTGGTCTTGCCGGCACAGTTGAGGATATAAAAATAGAGCAAAGCGAACCCAGGGGATTTTTTGACAGTGCAGCCCTCAAGGCCGCACGTTCTTGGCGCTTTGAACCCGCCTTACATAAAGGATCGGCCATCGTAGCTTGGACAAATCAGAAAATCAAATTTGAGCTCAATTAGGACTTTTATGTTGTTGTGTGTTTTTGCTCTTTGGATATCGTTACAGGTTAATGGAGCTATCATAGATCCGGTCTACGATGAGCTTGAAGGCTTACCACTTATCGAGGCACTTATAGCAGACCAAAAACTAGATCTCGCACAACTGGAGCTCGCCCGATTCAATCGCCCTACCTCCGCGTATTGGAGGGCTCTTGGCAACTTCAATATGGCTCGAGAAAAATGGGACTTAGCACTAGCTCACTATTCACAAATGAATCCAGGACCAGAGCGCGAACTCCTCATGGCTCGCTCTCACTTCAGGCTAAAAAAGTATGATGCCTGCCGGGACAATTATCAGAACTCAAATAATCTTTGGCAATCATTCGTAGGTGATGCACTCCAAAAAGCTGGTTGCGAACAACATTCATCTGACCCTAGATCCGCTTGGGATACCCTTTACCAAGCTAAAAAAATCTGGGGCTCGCCGCAGGTTCGTCAAGAGATGACTGCGTTAGCTCTCAATTTTGGCTTATCCAGAGCCGGACTGGCGCTTGTCTTAGAAGGAGCCACGACCGCAACAGTTGGAGAATTTCTCAATCTCGCAGAACTTTTTCACCATAAAAAAATGGCGAAAGAGGCCTTGATGATTCTCGAATTGGGGCGCCTCAGATTCCCCCTAGATCTTGATCTCAATCTTACCCTGGCAAAACTCTATTTCGATCAAAATATGAATTTGGCCACGGCCGATGCTTTTGAAAGAGCAACTTTGGTCAATTTAAAATATGCCTTTCAAACGTCTGAACTGCACCGCCAACAGGAAAGAAAAGAACGAACCAAATACTTTTCACAAATGATCTCGACCGAAACCGAGAAACTCAAGTCAGAATTGGCACAAGATATTCAAGCGAGGCGTTACCCTAAAATAGCCGCCATGGAGCCCCTACTTTTACGCAGCACCTTAGCTAGTGACGCTGAGACCAATTACGCTATGGCTTATGCTCTCGCAATACAAGGTGAACAGAAAAGAAGCTTAAAATTCCTCACGCGCATAAACAATTCCAATATATATGATAAATCCATTCGGCTAAAAAAGATGATTCTCGATCAATTCGAAAAAGAAACACTTCCTCATTTAATTCAATAATTTTTGTTTTATTTTGAGAATTTCGCTCAAGTGACCACAAAAGCAGACCGACGATTATATAGATGGACGTAGTCGCGAAGAGACAGCTGATCACGGTTATCATGATTTTTCTGGGTCTATGGCCCTGGCAGTCTTTTGCGCAAAATGCACCTCAATATCTAAGTGTCGCCGGCGGTCTTTTTAACCCCAACGGTTCACCAGTCACGCTCGCTTCGGTGGACTTTCGCTTGGAACTTT
>JAYQON010000066.1:0-16804 GCA_038144835.1 Bdellovibrionales bacterium | reverse complement strand
CTTTTCAGGTAGTGCGTTAAACGCACTACCTGAAAAGTACGGCGTACCATCCTCGGCTCACCAGGACTTTGGGGGGGAGTTATTGCCCAACTCGAAATGAAGTCTTTGCGGAAATTCCTGCACTCGATTTTCATATTGAAATCCGTTTAAATTTTAAAAGATGGCTAACGAATTTGGGGTTGCTGATGAGAAACCTTTTGCGTTCCACATGGAGCTGGTTGACTGGCTCTAATGAAGACCAAAATACGGACAATCAAGCTGCGGATAATCAAGCTACTCAGCCTGACGTGGATAAGAACGCACCCCAGCCTCCGGTCGTGCCCACATTTTCGATTGCAGTTGTAAACCAGTTCCCGGCTGAGAGTGTTTCTAAGTTGAGTTCTGATGAGATCGCATCGAGACATGATGTCACAGACAAAGTCATTCTGGATCCAAATATTGAGAAGGTTGAATCCGCTTTAGAATTACATTTGAAAGTGAAGGCAGGAGTTGTGTATGCAATTTGTCCCCATTGCTCATCAACTTGGAATTTGAAAGAACGAGTGATGCGTGGCTCCCGTTCTGCCCTCGAAAGAGTAGAGAACTTAACTTGTCCCTCGTGTGACAACTCAGTCAGTCTCCCAGAGAAATTACCTAAGAGATAGACAATTCAATTTCAGTTCTATCTAGATTGTCAATTCGAGAGACTGTCAATTGCATGGCCTTCTGTAAAGCAGCCACTAAGCTTGCGTGGCCTGACGTCAGTTTAAATGGTCTGTCCTTTGCTATTCTCTCATATATGTCTTGGCTTCCGGCAATTGTGGTTCTTATAGGACTGAGCCACACTTCAAGTTGGGCTTTCGATAGGCCTAATCCTCTTCGGCAGGGGGTTGACGTCTACAATGCTTTGGGAAGCAGCAGTCGACTGCTCGCATTTATGAAAATCGGTCGCTCAGCCCCAGATACTCGCGCCGTGAATTTATATAGTGCTCAACTGGGATATGCGCAATTGCCAAAGGCCTTTCTTGCAGGAGGGAGTGTCTATTTTAGTGGTCTTCAACATCCCTTGCGGGTGGTGGATGTAAGGAAGGGCCGATTTTCATGGGCAGAGCAAAATATTAATTTAAAAAATAATATGAGTTTAAAAAAAGAGCTAGAGAATTTGAATTCGGTTATTCTACGCTCTAAGCGCCGGTCTTCTGCCTTTTTTATTTTGATTCATTGGATTTTTCCCGAGGCTTTTGCTGATCAATCGAATTTTGAAGTCTTGGCCGCGTCCGTATTAGCCGTAGCTGGGCTGGCTTCGGCAAGCGATTGTTGGAACGCAGGTATAAAAAATTGTGAAACTCATTTCATGGGAGCTTTAGCCGCACTAGGAGCGGTGGGAGGAATTCGTCAGCAACAAACCACGCGCCAGATTTTTTGTCTTCCAGATCTCAGGGGGCAACCACAGTTGTTGATACATGCGCATAAGCACCGTTTGGTGGCACTCACAACAGCGCGTGATGGAGAGATTTGGAGTGAGCACAATGGAGTACGAGAGCCTGTGAACCAAGCCACTGCTGCACGTGCTCTCTTAAAAGGGTGCATTAAGAAATCTGATTTGGATGCGATTAACGTAGCTCTATCGTATCCGCCTCACGCTGTGGCCTCAACCGTAAAAACTAAAGTTAACCCCAAGCCAACGGATGAGCGCACAAAGGGAGTTAATGACACAAATCCCGCCGCTGCGCGAGAAGGTTTGTTTATGTATCGGCTTGTCCCGTCACCAATGGAGGAGGAGTCCTCCGGCGGCGCTCGCTGATTTCACTCTGACTTCAAAACTGCTTGATGATTCAACGGCTTCATGTTGCGCTTTGAATTAAATATTCCTAAGGAAAGGGGAATTTATGAAAAACCTGATCGCACTTATTATTACATTTGCGGGACTTCAATGCTATGCCGCTACGGAGGCCATTCAAATTCAATCAGTCATACAGGCTGTTGCACCTCAGGATGTTCATCCGACCGCTATGCTCAAATGGAAAGTTAATGACTCCTGTGACTATAGCCTAAAAGGTGGCTTTTTAAATGGTACTTTGCGTATGTTTGTGCGCGAAGAAACTAATCAAGGTTTTTGGGTTCAACAGGACGTCGATCTCGGATTTCTGGGCAAGCAAAAGGTTGAAGCTCTTTATGATAAAAATAATGGTCAAGTTTTGGAAATCTTGGTCAACGGTCAAAAACAGCAAATCCCAAGTCAGGAAGATATGGAAATTGTTGAATCTCGGCGCGAAAGCGTTACGGTTCCTAAAGGTACCTTCGACTCAATTTACCTAAAGATGCGTGACAAGAAAAAGAATGAAGATGCTCAGATTTGGATAAATCCGAGCCAGATTCCCATCGCTGGCATGTTAAAAACCATCCAACCCAATCAAATGGGTGAGATGGTTCTCGAGCTCACTAATTTTCTGAAGCAGTAATTGGATATCAAAGGTTCAATAGTGTTGTGGGGATAGTCGTATCCCCACGCGCGCCCACGCGCAAATACATAAGATAATTTCTCATGACCAAACGCACATAAGATCTAGTTTCGTCATAGGGAATTTCCTCTATCCACTCAGACACGTCACCCTTAAAAAGCCGATTTTTCCATTCGATAGTTTTATCAACCGTCGCATTGTAGGAAGAGGTTCTCAAAATGAAACTTCGTCCAGCGACTAGGCTTAAGTCATCCATGTGCGCGACGCCTATGGGGATGTTGATTTCTGGGCGAAAAAGCTCATAGTCCTCCTTAAAGGAAACGCCCGCTTTGTCTTGAGTTTCGCGAGCGACTCTCGGGAGAAGCTGAAGCAGTCCATAAGCGTTGGCCCAACTTCGGACTTTAGGGTTAAAGCCCGATTCCTGTCGCATGATCGCGTACACGTACTCCTCTTCTATATTTGGCGCAAGAGTGCGAGCGGATTGGACTAGATTTAAATACGGTCTTGGGTAAAGTAATGAGGCATAGACATCCGTAAAGGTATTGCGATCACTCGGTTGCACATTTGTAAAGAATAAATTGGCTATGGTTGAATAATCATGAAGGTGGGCCCGCAAAATCATTTCATCATGATTGATTTTAGCGGTGGGAATAAAATTGGAAAGATAAGTTTGCGCCAAGGTCCATTCTTTTACTGTGGCAAGCTGGAGCAAGAGATCAAATTCCTTATTACCAATCTCGGGGGGCCGCTTTGGATTTGTCGTATCTATGTTTGGAAGTGCACTGAGCGGAAGATTGAGCTGGTTATGAGCCATAAAACCGTAGTACCCATGACGGTCAATGCGCGCTAGCTCGATCCACTCGTTTGTGCTGTCAATTCCACTGTCACTGAGATTACGAGCGATCCAAAAGCTAAACTTGGCTATTGCATTTGGGTTCTTTGTATAGCGAAGACAAAATTGCAAAAGATCAGCGGCCTCACGTCTAAGGCCGGCCTTGCGTTGAGAAAATGAGGCTGTCCAAAAGCTGTCATCCCATAAAGTCCAAAACCAGGCGCCCCAGCGTTTAGAACTATTAAGCTCGTCGATCATCAAAAGCGTCGCTTGTCGTCCGTTGTTGGCCGCTTGGATCCAATTTCCAAGGTTTCCTTCAATTCGAGCGAGCATCCAGAAAGCGTACGCCCGAAACGGTTTGTAAAGATTCATACTTGCGATGCGTATAAGTTTGCTCTTGGCCACGTTCACATCGGCATAGGACCAGTGATCACGAGCATTTTGCACTAATGCCTCAAAAAGGATGCGTTGCTGATCAAGGTTCAAGTCCTTGGCGTTGAGATTGGTATGAGTGAAATTTGCCATTCGTTCAGAGGCACTAATAAATTCTTGCAGTGGACCTTTAAAAAAGCGGTATTGACTCTTGCGTATCTCGCGTAGGCCATTGATCGCCTTAAAGCGGCTAAACGTATCGAAAGAGTTTTTTCCGAGGATCTGTTCATAAAGGATTGAGGCCTGATTGAAATCTTGATTGTTTCTAAAGTCATCGGCGGCTTTGAGCCAGCGGGTAGGGGGAGGATTCCTCTCAAGACGTGGTGAAAGTTTGTACAATTCGTTGCGCAGCCAATTTTCTTGTACCTTGAGATTGAGATTCCTAGCAGCGGATAGGGCTTCTTGCAAAAGTAATTCTTTTTCAGACTGACTCGAAAGCAGCTTGAAGAAAACCGGAGTGAAATCTACCAGAGTTTGTGAATCCTGGTGTTTTCGCGCGAGAGCTACGAGTACCTCGCTAGCCAATGGACGCAACCATGGATAGCCTGAGTGGACTTGTTTTAAAGTGTTTATTGCCGTGATTGGATTTGGATAGGGACAGTATTGTATCTTACGTGTAGTTGCTAAGGGCGCCAGAGGTTCCTTGCGAGTGTTGGCGAGTCGACTAAGAGTCGTGCATGCAGCTGATAGGTTTGTATTCACCTGCGCGAGAGCGTCAGAGTAGTCGGTCGACCATGTGCTGGCGTGAGAGCTTCCTAAACTCCAGAAAAGTGTGATCAAAATCCATTGCATTCTGGGCCTCCGTACGTTGATTCTTTTGAATTAGCGGGAACTGAGAGCAAGGCAAGATGTTCTCAATTGCATTTCCACGACTTTATGGAGTCTATTCTTTGGGGACAGCAATTTGCTTGGGCGATGACTCTAAGGTATTTTTTATCTCTACATCATTAAGAATTTTTTCATCTTTAACCCCTTCCTCCACCTGCCGTGGTGGGGGATGATTTGATGGCCGGCAGATGGTAGGCACACCAGCACTCATACCGTAGCACGTTCCGCTGATGCGACTCCCATTATTGTCGGGTATCGAACAAGGCGTGCCATGAGTTTTGCCCTGACAAGAAAAGATCGCGTTTCTTTGATGGGCCTTAAAATTTTTTTGCTTCACTTGGCCTGTAACCGCGGCAGAATCGGGTTGTCTCTGGGTTTGACCATCGACATCTTTTGAAGAAAAATTGCTGGAATTTTCTGTCTGATCTGAGTTCATTTGGTTTTGAAAAAAGCGACGCCTTTTCTCTAGAAATGGCCTTTGCTGTTGAGAAAACTCAATTGGACTTTCGCTTTCGTTGAAGGACTGTGCGTTTGAATGTGTAAAATAGCCAACTGCAAAAAAGATCAGGAATATTTTCATATTAATCCCCGTTACCGAGTCTATCCTAAACTGAGGTTCGCGTCTCCGGGTAAGAAGTCCAGTTTGCTAGTTTCGCGCAAAATTTTAAGGCACTCCTCGGGCAAGTCTGGAAATTTTTTGTCTTCCCTCTGCGATCGAATCTTTTTCCACTCGTTGTCGGCTTCTTCCGAAAACCACCATTCGAGTTCAGAACCACATCCATTATCCAGAGGATTGAGCGGTGGTTGATTTTGACAATCCAAATTTTCGGTTGGACAATTCAAGCGAACATGCAAGTGCTCTTCGTGTCCCCACCAGGGCCTCAGTTTATAAAGCCATTTTGCTTCTGGCATTTTTATACAAAAATGTTTTTTTATCGCTGGGCTTACAAAAACTCGACTGACGCTAGTCATTGATGTAGCGGCAATAATTAAACGATCTTGAGTGTCTTTCCAGTTTGCCTTTAACTTTTTGCGATTAGAAACGAAGGATGGAGCAGACCAAGATTCACGCTCCTTCTTGGAGGGAATTTTGGAGGTCATCTTAAACCAAAGATCAACATCTAGGCCAGATTGATGACTGTTGTGTCCGGAAAGCATAGGTCCTCCCCTTGGAGGGCTCAAATCTCCGATGAGTAGGGTGGGCATGTTCTCTTTTTGCAGGCGGAGTCCCAAGGCACGTAGATAGGCGATGAGATCTTTATGTCCATAATAGCGTTTGCGAGAGGTACGCATAATCGCATAGCCAGGACCTTCTATTTCAAGAGCTAAGCCCCCACTAAGGCAGCCAGCACTATAAGTCCCAATTGGACGATTAGGCCCCCTTGATGGCTCTTTGATTTTTGCCCATAAATTGAAAAGCATCCTATTTTCACTGGCTATAACGTGGCTGCCTGAGAGGAGAAGAGTTGCAAAAAAAATTTTTTTAAGCAAACCTAGCCTCGTTTCTTTTATCTAAGCTTAATCCAGAAACGTAAAAGCTCATCTCTTTCCGTTTGTTCAATATCTGGTGAAGGAGTGATTGACGATTCGAGGATGCCGCGATTTTTTTCGATAATTTTTACGGCTGCGATATTTTTTGAAGTACAAACAACAAGCGCGCGTGCAAGTCCCGCACGCACAGCCTCAAAGAGCATTCGATTCAGTACAAGGGTTCCGTAATCCTGACGTCGGAGCGAGGGAGGTACATCGAACTCAAGATTCCCTCTGTCTGGTTGTTGTTCTGCATTTAGGGGGAATCGCATACGGCCGATGCCGCACACTCGACCATCGTGTTCGCGTAAGATATAATGGGTTGTAGAGATACATTTTGCCGAAGGTCTCCAGTCCATGCGCTGCTTTTCGCACTCTTTGACGAAGATGCGAAATTCGGCCTCATTCCACTGATTTGAGCGAATATAGTGCCGTCGAAAAGTTTCGCAATCACCTTCAGCGTAGTCTTGCATTGCAATTAGAAAATCATGCTTTGCTTGGAGATTAATTTCTTCGAGCTTGGGAAACATGTGTAAAGCACAACATTGCAAGAGATTGGGGTCAATAATTTTACCTGGTTTCATGTGCATTTTAAAATGGGGAGGCTTGCCTCATTCTCAATGGTAATTTTGCCTCTCTCAGCATTGAAAGTCGCTATCATTGCTTATCTCTTGGCATGCTGACTGCTCTAAGATTTGAGGTGGTTGGGGAAATTTCTGCGATTGGACAGTTTGCCACTGGTGAT
The DNA here is from genome assembly GCA_038144835.1 of Bdellovibrionales bacterium. Lineage (GTDB taxonomy): Bacteria > Bdellovibrionota > Bdellovibrionia > Bdellovibrionales > UBA1609 > JALHOQ01. The sequence continues at coordinate 9,996 of JAYQON010000066.1, read as the reverse complement.
CGGGCGGCGAGAGCTCGCGTGCGGTTGATTCATGAAGGCTTCAGTGACGATCAAATCGCAATTCTACTGCCAGATTATGAATTGCGCAGTACCAATTTTGTCTTGTCAATTGCCCATGATGTGCGTCCAGCAGCCGTGTTGGGTATAGTAACAGGTTCACTATTGGGCCTAGTTGTTGCAATGTTGGTTTTCATAATTCCAGAGGTGGCAGTAGAAGGAGATCAAACTTTTTTTGTCATATTGGGAACAATTTTTTGTGTACTGCTAGCGGGAATTGCCGGCGCCCTAACGGGCATTCGTTTATCTCAAAAGTTAGCTCGGCGATTTTTTGAGGACGTGGGAACCCGCGGAATATTGCTGCAAGTTCAAGCCGACGATAATGAGGCTCTTGAAATGGCTCGCAGATCCATGGTGCGTTCGGGTAGCAACTGGGTGGCATTGACGACTGAAAACCCGAAATGGAGACAAATACCCTCTCATTGGGAAACAATTGATCTTAAAACGTTTAGGCAAATTAGGCGAGCTGCCAATTAACGTTGTTATGTGAGGGTCTCAAGAGGTACCATCCAATTCAATTTGTCTGGCTTGAGTCCTCGTTGAATTCCTGTGATTGTTTCGTAAAGCAAAGAACTTAAAGGTCCGGTGACATTGTTATTAATGATATGCCGTTCACCATTGATACTCAATTCTCCAATAGGAGATATCACGGCGGCCGTTCCAGTTCCAAAGGCTTCCATCAATTGATTGTTTTTCAGTCTCTCAATAACTTCACTTATTCCTATTCGGCGCACAGTCACTGGTTGTCCCAAATTTTCGAGCAATTCAATCGTCGACTGGCGTAGACTGCCAGCCAAGATATTCCCGTTGAGTTCTGGTGTAACTATCTCGTCGCGAAAAACAAAAAATACATTCATGGTTCCAACTTCTTGGATCGTTTCTTGATCGGCTTCCAGCCATAAAACTTGCGCAAAGCCTTTGCCTTTCGCATCCTGTGCGCTACGTAAGCTTGCGGCATAGTTTGCACCAGCTTTGGTGGCTCCCATTCCTCCGGGTGCTGCTCGCATAACTGTATCTTCGACGTAAATTTTAACGGGGCTACTGCCGTTAGCGTAATAAGAGCCAACCGGCGAGAGTATGACATAGTACAAAATTTCACGAGAAGGTCTAACTCCCAAAAATCCCTCGGTTCCTATCAACGTGGGGCGGATATACAAAGAGCAATGCGGATGCGTTGGAACCCAGCGTGCATCAACAAGAATCAAATCACGCAAACTTGTCATAAAAAGTTCTTTTGATGGAGGAATCAGGCACATTCGCGCGGCGCCTGAGAGCATACGTTGGTAATTGAATTCAGGCCTAAAAATCGCAATACTCCCATTGGGCTGTAAAAAAGCTTTCATTCCTTCAAAAAGCGATTGTCCATAATGGAGTACGCTTGCTGCTGGATCTAAGGAAAATGGTCCATAAGGCTCAATTCGCGCATCAAACCATCCAGACCCTTCAGAGTACTTTGCGAAAAACCAATGGTCTGTAAAGTGTTGGCCAAATCCAAGTGCTTCAGCTGGAGGCACAGGTTTTAAGCTGCTGGCTATGCGCTGTTGAATGGTAAGCATATTTTTTTCTAAACTAATTATCTGAGTTGGTCAAAGAAGAGGCGCAGCACAATTATAACCAACGTTCGTTATTTTTTTTGTTTGTCGAGGCTTTGTCAGACTGATCGCTGTGAAGCTTTCTTATTTTATACAAAAGTTCGGGGTAAAAAAAAGGCTTCTTTAATCTATCAACTACATTTTTAGGCAGACTCAAGCTTGCTAGATTTTCTACCCCCGAAATTAGAATCACTGGAATATTTGAACCAATCTGCTCGCGATTCATGGTCTCGAGCAGTTCTATACCAGACATTATCGGCATTTTGAGATCAAGTAGGATCAAGGAGAAGTTCGTGGATTTGCGTAGGATCCGCAACGCATCTTCGCCATCTTTGGCGGTCTCGACGGCAAACCCTTCGAATTCTAACGTCGCTGCGAAAAGTTCTCGGGTATCGGAGCTGTCATCAATTATCAAGATTGAACGAGGCATGAACTTCCTCCTTGAAGTTACATGCCTGCAAAACTAGTGCGTCGTGCTTTAGTTATGGTGGTGGCCACCGGGACCATGTGCGTGTCCATGACTAAGTTCTTCCTGGGATGCATCACGGACATCCATAACTTCGACATCGAAGTGTAGGGTTTCTCCAGCCAATGGTGGGTTACCATCGACAACCACTTCGGTGGCTTTCACCTCAACAACGGTAAGGATCATCGCTCCCTGGGGAGTTTGTACTTGAAATTGCATACCCGGCTGCAATTTGTCTGAGTCTTGAAATTGATTTTTCGGCACACTTTGCACGAGACTTTCACTACGCTCGCCGTAGGCTTCTTCGGGTGGTACAGAAATATTAAATTTAGCGCCTTTGCTCTTGCCTTCCAAAGCGTCTTCTAGGCCTGGGATGATATTGCCTGCCCCGTGCAAGTATACAAGTGGGTCACCGCCCGAGGACGTGTCTAAAATCTTACCGTCTGAGTTTTTTAGCGTGTAGTGAATCGAAACGATTTTATCCGCGGCTATGGTCATGGAGTTTACCTTTCAGAATGATTTGATTTACCCGTAGCCTAGATGATCAATTGCGGCAAGAGGATTTGGATTGAGACTTGCCCTGCATCGAAAACAGCGATTAGCTATTGATCACTTATCAATGAGGAGAAGCCATGTTGCCGATTCTTTTTTCGACCGTGTTTATTTTGATTCAGTCGTTTGCGGGGGAGCGAACGCAGGGATCAGTAAGTATCGAAATCAAGAACGGAAAATTGAGTGCTTCGGTGAAAGAAGGCTTTCATTTTAATGCTAAAGCTCCCAATGGATTTCTGTTGTCTTCTCAGCCCCTCATTAAGCCGTCGCAGCTTTCATATCGCGCGGCTGAGTTCACAAATTTGCCGAAGGAATGGAAAATGGGTGAGGCGACGTTTTACATTTGTGATGATGCCATCACCTTTTGTGAGGTCAACAAACTGACAGTGCATAATCCCGATTTAGTCGACTCCTCTCAAGGGGACGGAGTAGAGGTTAAACAGGTTCGTAGCTTATTTCCTGACATCGAAAAGGCGCAAAAAAAGGGAATGGTCAATACTTACGGATTTATAGAGGACGACTATGCTCGGGCTCTTGATCAGGCTAAAAAGGAAAAAAAATTACTTCTTATCGGCTTCTCGGCGCGCTGGTGTCCTAGTTGTGTCCGTCTTGAGAAAGAAATCTTTCCGTCACGAGAATTTGGAGCCCAAACGCGCGCTTTTGTACGCTTAAAAATTGATGTTGATCGCTTTGAAAACTCAGTAATTTCAGAAAAATTTAACGTCAAAGGTATTCCTACGCTGCTGGTGATCAATTCCGCCCAAGAGGAAATTAGTCGAATCAGCGACTATCAACCCAATTCTGAGCTTGCGAAATTTTTCTCTTCAATTAAGTCAGATTCGGCAACTTTGTCGGCTCTGGTAAAAAAGGCAAAAAAGAAAAATCCGGAGATACTCCTTCGTCTTGGTCGGCGGCTCTCAGCGGCGGGTCGTTATCGCGAGAGTCTTTCGTACTTGACTCAGATTCAGCCACCACCGCGCGAGCTTCTTGCGGTGAGGGTTCAAGCGGCTGAGCCAAATTCTGGAGCTTCAAAAACCAGCAAGGCAAAGTATGCCGCGATTCTAAAAGAAGCCATAGAACTTGAGCCTGAGAGTCTTCGTTCTTTGGGCTGGCGAACGGAGCTCGTCAGGGTCATTAAAGACAAAGAGGAAAAGCTAGAAATTAAAAAAGACGGAATCAGCATAGCTGAAGACTTTCTTAAAGACAAAGAAGCCATTTTAGAAAACGCGACGCCTGATGAGATTGGTGAATTTTTAGGCTATGAGCAATTTTTAGTTGGCATCATGCGTGCCGAGCTGATTGCTGCGGCCCTGGCACCTGCATCTGACGTTACAGCGGCCTGGCGCAGGGCCGCTCAGGTTGCCCGAGAACTCAGTATTCCAGTTGCACAGACGGGCATCAATTTGCGTCGCTTGAGCGTTCTTTTGCAGGCTAAACTTTTTGCAGAAGCCGACAAATTAACTCAAGCCATGTTGTTGAATGATCCAGAAAATCCTGAAATTCAAAGGCGCCGATTACATGTACTCCTTGAACTAAAAAAGTATTCCGCGGCTGCCGATATCGGAAAGAGTGTCATCTCTAAATCCTTCGGTCGTAATGAGTTTTGGGTCGCGGGATCTTTAGCCAAAGCTTTAGTTGAGGCCAAGCGCTACGATGAGGCACGCGATTTAGTCAATTCTTACCTCAACCGGCACGAGCTTGAGTGGCCAAAGATGCAAGATTCTCGCAAGCAATTGGAGTCTTTGTTGGCGAAGATTCCCTAGCACTTATCTGCTCTCAGCCTCTTGATATGATCGGCGTCGTGACAGCCAAATGACGCGTGCGCCATTAATTGCTCCCAAGCCGTAAGCCATAAGAGATAATGTATGTAGAGGAGCCAAGACAAAAAATTCCTTAATAGAGTGAGAAAAAAGAAAAGTGGATAAGGCTAAACTAATGATTCCCACACCCAGCAAACCAAATGCGATTGTTGGTTTGATCAAGAACAGCGTAATGACTGTCAATAATCCAAGAAAGCCAGCAAGAACTAAGTAAAAAAGCCAGCCACGCTTTTCAAAGATATGGTATTCGGCGAATCCTGGGCCTCGATCGTACAGATGTTTCAGAAATTTCCACCATTCTTTGCGGGGCTCCCATTCGATGCGTATCTCTGGATGTATGATTAATGGAGATTTGGCGCACATTTCCTTAAGTAGAAAGGTGTCATCAGAAAACATTGGTGAGCCCGACAAATCTTCGCAGGTGGTGATGTAAAGCGCACGGTCTGCAATTAAAATAGTAGTGCCGGTAACAAACTGATCAAAATTTTCAGGATTAATCACAATCATTTCATCTCGTTTTGAATAATTGCGATGAAAAATGCGTGTGTGAGTCCGAGTCCAGTAAAGACAGAAAATATTTTTTCCTTCATCAATTTCGATGTGGCCCGATATAATTTTTAATTCTTTCGGAAGATGGGCTATTGCCGACGCTGTCTTCTCAGTTAATTGAACGCGAGAATCAACCAATAAAACTCTATTGTTGTCAGCCATTTTGACGCCTTCCAAGCGAGATAGAAATTTTCCCAGGCGTTGGTAGGGGCGCACGATCTTCAGCGGAATGGGACTGTCTTGAGCAAGTTTTTTCAAAATTTCATCGGTATTGTCCCCTTGGCCTTCACAGACAAAGATAATCTCGCTCGCTACATTAAGGAGAGGGGACTTGATGATCGAATTGTAAAGTGGGGTGAGGTAAGGTCCCGAGTCAAAAGTTGGAATGACGACAGAAACTGGCTCTAAACTCATTAGGGCTTCTCTTGCGGTGGTTGCATATCAATCGGCCTGATTCTAGTATATGAAGACAATGATTTCATCGTCAAACGTCATGCGAGAAGTGCGAACCCAATGCACCTGTTGTTCGGGAAGGCTTGAATGCCTTCAACATCTTTATGATCAGGAAGGACCTGATGACCTCACTTATAGTCTAGTTCGGTGTTTAGATTGTGGATTTGAGTTTATTCAAGATCCTCCGCTGCGGTCGGAGATTTTTCGCCATTATCAATCGCAGGTAAACATTTCTGAATATGCTACTGAATTGAATGAAAAGATTCCTCTTATTAAGCGCTTTTTATTTCGCTTGGATGCTCATCTCTTATTGCCTCATTTAAGGCCCGATGATTTAATTTTGGATGTCGGCTCTGGATTGGGTACCTTTGCTAATTATCTACAGCAAAAGGGAGTACGGGTTGTCGCTACAGATTTTGTTAGTGAAAGCAGTTGGATTCGTAAAAACATTTCTTATGTTCGTCTGGATTTAAACGCCGTAGATTTTGATATTGAAAATTTGCGGCATAAGCTGGGCTCAAAGCCGCGAGCAATCATTCTTCGACACGTGTTGGAACATGTTTATGACCCAGCCTATCTTTTAACAAAGTTGGCTGAACTGGATCCAGACTATTTTTTGATCATTGTTCCTAATGGGCGATCTGTTTGGCGTTATATTTTTAGAAGACACTGGGGCTTTTTTGATCCACCTCGACACTTATCGAATTTTAGCCGCCTATCCCTGGCCAATTTATTTGGTCGAGTTGGATATACTCCTGCAAAGTTTGTGAGCTATGGAATGGATGAGATGGTCGTGAGTCTCTATCGGCTCGGAAAAGGATGGGCGCCGTCCCTACGTCGTTTATTTTCGTGGACGTCTTTGGCTATGCGTGTGAGTTCAGCGGCATCCTTGCTTTTGAATCGCTCAGTTTTGGTAATGTTGGCTAAAAAATCGCCTTCAGTTGACACTTGATTTGCCCATAAGCATGAGACTGCCTTCGGCAATTTTATCGATGACAGAATCCTTGATAGTCCAGTCGAGGGTGATGCAGCCCCAACTGAGCCCCTGTATGACGTGTTTTTCCTTTACTCCATCCCAACCATGCACAACCACGGCACGAGGGCGGAGATTCGAATTTGATCTTGATAGACCATCCAACCTTATTGAACGGCCATACTTTCCGCTGTAGATTTCAGCCACATAGGCAAATCCAAGAGAACTTTTTCCCGAATTTATTACGTTTCCAAAGCTTTCTGCCCAACCATCTCGGTTCTGATCTGAACCAATGCCATGAGTAGTGTGGTATTTCTCCACAAGCCCCGATGCCAAATCAACGACGAACATACGCCAGGTGTCAGAGCGTGGTCCAAAATCAACTATAGTAATGAAGCGTTGATTGGCGAATTTCTCTTTATTTGCTGCAAAAAAAAGAATCGCTTGTTCGAGCAAATCTTGTGGTACTTCGTGCTTTGGATCTAGATGTCCGTATTGGTTAAAGACGCGGAGTACAGCTGTCTGGTCTCGAATGGGTTCATCATTTAAATCAAAGCCTAGAGCCTCAATTCGTTTTTTAGCAATGGCAATTTCTGCTTCGGATTGTCGGTCAAAGCCCTCAGGCAGAGCCTGAATACCACGACTAAAGGCTGGGTAAAATGCAACAATGAAGCAAAGAGAGATGTAGGCACTTAGCCATTTGACCTGGAGCATGAGTCCTCCCCTGACGAGTAGATGCAGAAAAGTTCAAAAGATTCATCGGCGGTGTGGTGCGGAATTAAAAGTTCATTTTTGCTCTACTGGCGTTTAGTCCAGGGATGTGCGAATGTAACAATGTGATTACTTGGCGTATTGTTCCCGTTTTTATGTTTATCAATCTCGGAATTTTTGTTGTCTGGAATTTTGCGCCCTTGGAATGGATGACCGACAATTTTACAGTAAGCTGGAGTCTTCTCGCAGAAGGACGTTACTGGACTTTGATCACCGCAGCTTTTTCTCATAATTGGCTGCTTCATTTTCTTATCAATATGCTGGTTCTGAGAAGTTTTGGGAGCACAGTGGAATTGTCGATTGGCACTCGCAATTTTATTCAGCTGTATCTGTTTGCTGCCCTTATTAGTTCGCTCGGCCACGCCTTAGTTTCTAACTTTATTTTGGGTTTGCCCAAAATGGGTGCATTAGGTGCTTCGGGCCCAATCGCAGGTATCGTTTTGGTGTTTGCCCTAATGTTTCCGCGCGAAAAAATTCTCTTGTTTGGAATAATCCCTCTGCCGGCGCTCGTAGGCGCTCTGGCCTTTGTTGGTTTAGACGTCTGGGGCTTGATCGCTCAGGCTGAAGGAGGGGGACTTCCAATTGGTCATGGCGCCCATTTGGGTGGCGCGTTGGCTGGAACAATTTATTATTTTAAGCGCATTCGCCCGAGCCTCATAAAACTTCGCTCCATGGAGGGCTGGCCTCAAAACTGGCGTTGATGAGACCGACATGCGAGTAGGCTTGCGGAAAATTTCCCAGTTGTAACCCTTGCTGGGGTAAGAGATGTTCGCTGAGTAATCCCAGGGAATTTGCTGCTGATTGTAAGTCGGTAAGAATTTGACACGCTTCCTCGCGTCGACCGTGCCGGGCGAGGGCTTGGGCCATCCAGAATGAACAGATGATGAAGGCTGAATAGGGTTTTCCAAAGTCGTCGCTGCGTGAGTATCTGTAAATATAGGAGCCTTTGCCTCCGTCAGCAGATAAATCTTTGCGAATGCGATCAATAGTTTTGAGACCTACATCGTTCATGGGAAATCGAACCATAACGGAGAGAGCTAATGCTGCATCTAAGCTGTTATCATGAGGACCATTACGGAGTACGCCGTCCACAATCGCTCGGCGCACAGCATCTTCAGCTCTTTGCCTTTCGGTAATGACGTTAAACGCCAGATTTTTAAGAAACCCAGATTTACGAATGCGCTCAATTCGCTCAAGCCCGGCCCAACACATCAGATTTGAATAAGTATGCTCTTGCCAATGATTGCGTAACTCCCAAATTCCCGCGTCGGCCCTTGAAATGGTAGTGGCGCACAACATACCTAGGTTTTCCATCAGCTCCTCATGCTCCCTCGTGCGCAAATCATAAAAGCGCTCATCAAAAAAAATTGGAGCCAACATCAGCGCCATTTCGCCGTAGACATCGTTTTGAATATGTTCAGCAGCTTGGTTATTACTGCGTACTGGAACACTCCGATCAAATCCAGCCCATTCCAGGTGAAGTCGTTCGGGCAGAGGAAGTGATCCGCAGAGCCTATAGACGGGAGCAAGACGCGCATCGCTTGCATCGCGTCGCTTTGCTATGCCTAAAAGAAACTTTAAAAATCCTTCCATTTCCTCGAAGTGGCCGAGTGCATGAAAAGCCGAAAGTACAAAGTAAGAGTCTCTCAGCCAACAGAATCTGTAATCCCAATTGCGTTGATTTCCCGGTTCTTCCGGCAAACTTGTTGTCAGTGCTGCTAGGATAGCGCCCGTATCTTCGTAACAATGTAACTTGAGAACGAGCGCAGATCTTATGACTTCTTTCTGGAATTGACTGGGGATGTTGCAATGTTTAACCCATGCTTGCCAGTATCTTCGCGTGAGCATGAGAAAATTTTCGCTCACTTGAGTCACGTCGTCCTCCAGCCCTGAACTCCATGTCAGAGCGAAGTATATTTTTTCGCGCATATGAAAGGCACTTTGTTCGCTAAGGTGGGTGAGAGGCATATTTGTTGTTAATCTAAGGTGATCGCCGCGTATTTCCCAACAGAGATGACTGTTACCACGTATGGTGGGCGCGGTCGTCTTAGTCCATCCTTTCACTGGGTTGCACTGGACGGTCAAGGTTGGTGTTCCCTCGAGGGGCTCAACAAGACGAAATATGGAAATAGGCCGGTAGACACGTCCAAATTGTCCAAATCTGGGGCAAAAATCCGTGACGCGATATCTGTCGCCGGCTTTATTTTCGACCTCGGTCACTAATATGTTGGTGTTTTCTACGTAATACTGCCGTGTGAGACTTGGTTCTCCGCTTGCAAAGCTTATAGAAAAATGACCACCGTTGGGATCGAGAATGCGCCCAAAAACGGGGTCGCTGTCGGGCCGAGGTAAACAAAGCCAATCTATACTTGCATTTTGGCTCACAAGGGCCGAGACCTGGCAGTTTCCAATTAGCCCGTACCGATACATAAAATATCTTTACTTGATGTTGCGTGCGGTCGGCAATCGAAATGGATGGTGATGAAAGCGACATTGCGTCTCATGGTGCCATTGGCGGTGATATCCTCATCAATGGTTGTCTCAGGAATAATTTTTTTTGAATATATTTTGGAATTTTTTTGGCGTGACTTTTTAAACTTCCAAAGTGACCCAGACAGAATAAATAGAGGTCATATTTATCTTTCCAGAGGGTTAGATTTGGTTCGTGGCTCCAGTGCAGAAGTTGCTATTTATGTTCTGCTTTTTTTGTTCACTGTTTGCCTTTCGATTTGGTGTCTCTTGCATTTTTTTAATCAAAGCCAA
>JAYQON010000065.1:0-17685 GCA_038144835.1 Bdellovibrionales bacterium | reverse complement strand
TGCGTCTAGTAATATCGGACGATGGCAGAGGGATTGATCCGCAAGCGATTAGAAAAAATTTAAGCGAAAAATTTCCCCACCGTGATTTCTCTGATCAGACTGACGAACAGATTATCCAAAATGTGTGTCTACCTGGCTTTTCGTCTAAAAAAAATGTGGGCGAGTTTTCTGGACGTGGGGTGGGGCTTGATGCTCTTCGCGAGGAAGTCTTAAGATCTGGTGGCTCCATATTTTTAAAATCAGTTCAAAACCAGGGCACTTCGATTACAATAGAAATTCCCATGCCAGGACTAGAATTGGCCGTGAGAAGGAGTGCTTGATATGTTTTCGCCTGAAACGCACGTGCTCGTAGTCGATGATTCCTTAAACATTCGCCGTATTATTATCGATTCTGCGCATAAGATTGGCTTTACGAAGGTCACCTCCTGTGAAGATGCGGTTGAGGCTCTCGGTAAGTTGAAATTTTTTTGCGAAACTCCGCATCCTATTGGTCTAGTTTTGTCAGATCTTAATATGCCTGGTCCGAGCGGACTGGAGTTTTTGAAGCAGGTGCGTGCCGATAAAAGTTTTTCGGACCTGCCGTTTCTTCTGATCACCACTGAGTCTGAAAAAGGAGCTGTGATTGAAGCTGCAGCTTCTGGAGTAAGTGGGTATATCGTTAAGCCCTTCAATTTAGATACTTTAACGAAAAAGTTAAAAGATGCTTGGAAGAAGCATAATCCTGGAAGCTCAACCTAACCCGCACTTACGTCTGTCTTTGGTTTTTCCTTGATCGCACCGATATAGGAATGATGCGAAGTTCAGCAAAAGTCCTAATTGTCGACGATGACCGATCGAGCGGTCAATTGATGGGCGAAGTGGTCAAACGCATGGGTTTAAGGCCTGTTGTTGTGACCAAGCCCACTGATGCATTGAATGTTGTAAAATTGCAATCCGTAGATGCAGCTATAGTCGATTTGCTACTGCCCAAAATGAGCGGGGTAGATTTGGTTGCTGAATTTCGTAAAACAAAATTTGATGAGGCGCCGGTTGTTTTGGTAAGCGGCGTATTCAAAGATAAGAATTTTGCAAGTGAAGCGCTAAAAAATACAGGTGCAATTGAGTTTCTGTTTAAGCCATTTGGAGCTGATGAACTGTCGATGGCGCTCAAGAGCGCATTTTCATCGTTGTTGGTGTCTGAAAAATACTCGGTATATTCACTGTTCAATCGAAAATTCTCCAGCGAACGTGAGTATTTTAGGGCGATCGAAAATATTGACCAAATCAAGGGGCCTGACTTCTGCTTGATTCTTGGCAGTTTGATGGATTCAGGTATTTCTGGTCATATTAACATAGTGAATAATGCTGGAGAAATTTTTGGCGTGACTTTGGTGCAGGGCAAGTTGATCCAAGTAGACAGTGTTGAGGCTCATTCAAATGCCGTATTAGCGTTGATACAGTCGGGATATCTGACGCAGGACGATTGGGAGGAGTATCAGCTTAATGTATCTCCTAAATTTAGTATCGAAAAATTAGTAAGGGCTGGATATATAAGTCCTCATGCTGTGGATTTGGCAAGAATTCAGCAGATCACTCATGATCTAAAGGCTATATGTTCAACAGATCAGCTGCAGATCAGCCTGGTGGTACAAACTGAGGATGAGCCACCCAAGTTCGCGCTCGATCTAAAGGCGCTTTTAGCGACCTTGCACGATTCGTTTAGTGAAATTTTTCATGACGGTTACTTAGCTGATTTTTTTGTGCCTTTAGCTGATTCTTCGCTTCAAACCACTCGCAGTCGAGCTGAGATCGAATTGATGTTTGGTGGAGAAGACAATGCGATCTTGGTGTCAATTTTTGAAAAATTGGAATCAATTTCAACGCTGAAGGAATTTTTTGACCAAAATTCAGTTCAGATGAATGAATTGCGCCGCGCAATATACATTTTAATAATGGGTGGAGTGATCAAATTCAGTGACATGGAAGGCGAGCGCAATCTGAAGGCGACTTTGGAACGATACCAAAAATTGTATGAAGATCTCAAAGGCCTAACCCCTGACAAAGTATTTGAGTATTTCGGCGCGCCGGAACGGGCTCAAATCTCTATTATAAAAAATATTTACGATGAATATGTCCGCACAAATCATCCTGAAAAGTCTCTTCCAATGGGCGCGAGCTCTGAACTGGCAAACTATTCTAAAATTTGCTTTGATTTAGTGACTTCTGCTTTTGCCGTTATGTCAGACGAAAAAAAGCGGGCGGAGCTTTTTGATAAATTGAAAAAGGATGCTGACGCTGACCGTAGAAAGTCTAATGAGTTAGCTGCAAGAGGATACGAGCTGTTGCGTAAGAATCAATTCCAGCAGGCGCTGGATTTTTTTCGCCAAGCTGAAGGTATATTTCCAACTCCGCGACAGCAATTACTTTTGATATGGGCACTTGTGAAGACCGGGCAACTTTCGGAAAAAAAGCAACTTCAAGATGCTAGTGACCGATTGGAGCAGTTTACCTCTGACGATAAAAAATCAGCTTTCTACCACATGGCGATGGGATTGATAAAAAAGCAGGGGGGCGACATGAAGTCTGCCACTCAGCACTTCGAAAAAGTTTTAGAGACGGACGGGAATTTGTTCGAGGCTCGCCGAGAATTAAGCCAAATAACTCAAATCAGTCAGAACCAAGAATCAAAAGAAAAACTAGATATTTTTACTGGAGATATCACCACTATTGTCAGTAATCTCTTTCGCCGCAAGAACGGTTGAGTTTAGCTTGCGGATGTTTTGGTTGAGAATGGCTTCTAAAACTTGAATCTCGTGTCGAGTGGGCAAATTCTGCAATAGTAAGCGTTTTAGGGTTAAATATGCGCTAGAGCGACGAGCGCTCACGTCGAAACCCATGGCCTCGAGCCATTTTTTTATTAATTCATCTGGAAAATAAAATGGTTGGACGCTCTCAGCGCTTTGACTAGTCAGTTGTTGGGGCTTAGTAGAAGGCGGCCACCTCTGGCGAAGCATAAATAAGGCGAGTAAAACAGCTTGGGCAAGATTCAAACTTGCCATTTCACCATACACTGGCAGGTGGCAAGTAAAATTCACAAAAGCTAGATCGGAGCTATCAAGACCATCCTTCTCCGGACCGAAGATTAGATAGATATTTTGGGGTTCAGCAATTTCAGCGAGTATGTCTGAAAAAGGTAAAACTTTTCTCTTTCGGCCTCCGCGTCGAGAAAAGGCTATGCGCAAGCCGTCTCCTTCTTGCCTATAAAAATCAGACCAGGACGGATAAGTTTTGCTGGATTTTAGCTTTTCCGTAGCTCCAGCGGCCATCATCGCAGCTGAATCATCGAGATTACAGCGGGGCTCAATCAGTATTAGACGCTCTCCGCCCATATTTGCAAGCGCACGGGCGGCAGATCCAATATTGCCGCTAGTTTCAGTGCGGACCAAAATAACATGAACCTTCATAACTTTTTATGGGCAAGGGCCAGGCCATCCGCAACTGACTGACGGACAATTGTAGATTGGAATTGATCAGGCTGCAGTCGCGCCAGGAGTTCTGAGCGGCGGCGCTCGCCCAAACCTAACATTAAACTTAGCTCCAACAATTCCATTCCTGGCAGCCATTCCTCGGGGTCCATGAGAGTGAATTCATTAGCGAGTTCGTCAAAACGGCGCTGTGGATCTTTGACAGAAGGGTTTTCTCGTAAATCACGAATTTTCTGAAAAAAATTATGACGTTTACGCTGCTCGGAGGAGAAGGCTCGTGCTGGTACCCGTTGGGCAACAAAATCTTTAGTCTGCCCAAAGCGGCTTCGATCAGCGGGGCCACCAAAAACAGATGTGACCTGGGATCCGACGGCCATATCGTATTCACCCCAAGCCGGATCAAATAGTAGGCGGTCTCCCAGAGTGACTTTACAATCTGTCCAAGTGAGTATCGTCAGCGTACCTTCGTTATAACATTGTGTTTTCAGCAGGCCTTCTACACGAACACCAGATTTAAAGAGTAGTTTACCTCTTTGGCCAGGTCTCAAGTTTATTTTTTCTAGGTCAGATCGAGAAAAAGTAGAAAGGCAGCGAGTCTGATTTGCAAGCATACCCACTGGGGTCGAATAGCCATGAATGTGCCTGCTGGGGCCTTGATCAGTAATTTCTTGGCCTGACAAAGCTAATTGTGTTGGGCCGGCAAAAACAACATAAGCGGGCAAATCATGTTCCTTGGGGTCAACCAGGTACTCTTTTAAAACACCAGAAATCTGAACGCCTGAATTAAACTGGACTGTATTTACAGTTAGAGCTTCAATAGCACGCCGTAAACCAAACAAGCCTCCGCGTTTGTACGCCAGTTTTTGCGCTAGTTCGTCCAGCACAGCTTTTAGTTGTGCAAAGTTGTGTGCAACAAAAAGCTGCGGTTGCGGCTCAGTTATATCGTAAGAATATTCGATACATTCGATGGAAAGACGAATCTTTTTTACCCTCGATTCCAGACAAGTTCTAGACTCTCCGACTGACGAGAGAAGGCCAGCCCCAAAAATTCGCGGGTTTTCTAAATCGCCAATTAAGCCGTATTCGGCTGTCCACCAATTCATTCGAGATAAGAGTGCTGCTTCTGATGCATCCGTCATTTCAGAAGTGATTTCGTGCAAGCGTCTTTCCGCGCGCTCAATTTCAACCCGGGAAGAGCGAGGATCTTCTTTAATGTCGCTTAGTATTCGTATAGCTTCATATTGATCCATGTCAGACTTGCTAATAATAGCGTGTTTTGCGACATCGCCATATTGGCGCAGATAAGCAGCATATTCAGGGTGAATTAAAATTGGTGCATGCCCGGCAGCCTCGTGCACGATATCTGGTGCAGGGGTATAGGTCAGGTGATTGAGTGAGCGCATATCGCTGGCAATCGGTAAAATGCCTAAGGATTGAAGTTCCATAAAGGCTGCCGGTGGTATAAAGCCACTTACCGGAACAGCACCCCAGCCAAACTCCTCCAAATGTTCGTCGATCTCGTCTATGGATGGAATCCGCTCAACGCTCAGCCCAGTTTTTTTTAGACCGTCAATGTACGCTTCATGAGCATGACGAGACAAAAAGTCTTTTAACTGACGCATGATAAAACGCCAAACCGCCTGATCTTCAGGAGTGTACCGTGAGTAATTTTGATCGATCACGTAGCGACGTAAATGGTGAGGTATCTTAGCGTGAGTGGTGTCGGTCATAGATAGCGATCCTCTTGCAGAAGGTGACCTTCTACGTAATCGCGAACTCCGATTTCCAGGGGCCACTGAGGCTCTGAAAGACCTTGTGCTCGCAAACTCGAGATATTGGCTTGCGTGAAATATTGGTATTGGTTGCGAATACTTGGCGGAACATCAATCCACTGGATCTGCATTCTTTGTTTCATACTTTTAAAGGTATTCTCGGCAAGGTCCAGCCACGTGCGAGCTTTGCCATAGCCCATATTGTAAATTCCGGAAGCGACTTCTGGATTTGCCATTATTTCTTTCATCCATCGGATGATGTCTTTCACGTAGACAAAATCCCGGAGCTGTTCCCCGTCCTTGTATTTTGGGTTGTGTGAACGAAAAAGCTTCAATTGTCCTTGCTCTCGGATTTGTTGAAAGGCCTTAAAGACTACGCTGGCCATTTCACCTTTATGGTACTCATTCGGTCCGTAAACATTAAAAAAACGCAATCCATACCATCGCGGCGGAGTTTTTTGTTGTTTAATAGCCCACATATCAAAATTCAGTTTAGACCAACCATAAAGGTTTAAGGGCTTAAAGGCAGAAGGATCTGTGTGATCGTCAAATCCCATGTTGCCATCCCCGTAGCAAGCCCCACTACTTGCATAAATGAGGGGTATTTTATGATTGGTGCAAAATTCCCAAATTTTTTGCGAGTATTCTACGTTGTTGCGCTGAAGATAGGCTTCATCCGTTTCTGTTGTATTTGAGCAGGCACCCATATGGAAAACGCCTTTAATTTGCTCCGCGTGCTTCTCTAAAACTGGAAACACTTCGCTAGCCAAAATGAAACGCGAATAACGCCGCTTGCGTAGCAGATTTGGCCGCTCTTCGGGAATGACATGATCGCAAAGCAGAAGCTCATCAACGCCACTTTTGTTAAGCTCCCACACCAACGCGCTACCTATGAAGCCAGTGGCCCCTGTAATAACAAACATACGTTATAAAATAGTGCTGATCTTGGTCTAAATCAAATGTCTTCGCGATAGCCGCGAACCAATGATAGAAAACTACGCATTATGGGCTTAGCGAGCTCTAAATCGTGTGGACCCAAGCCTTTAAAGTCGGGATTAAGGGTTTGTGAGCAAATAAAGTCATCTATGGCCTTTTGAATTTCATCGTCAGTTAGGCCTCGGCGGCGGTGAACGAGAATTTGGTCGACGATATTGATTAGGGCATTGCCGGTAATACGGCTTTCGTGGTTGATTAAAGCGGCTCTGGCGCGCAATTGACGAACTGTTTTTTCCCAGGTTTGCGGTGTCGTCACCTTACGAATAAGTTTAATGTACAGTTGTTGCCATCGAGTGATTTTTTGACGAATACGAAGGGTTAGTCGCCGATCGCGTCCAATCGCATGTGACGAAAGAATCCAGTTGAAAAACTCCTCCGGGTGGACCAATGCAATAAGATCCATAGGCAGTCCATCTAAATACCCCGGCATTTGAGCGAGTGCCATGCGCATATTGTACACCGCAGGCCGATGCACACCATCGGCCACTTTGCGCATTTTATGTACCGTCTTGACGCGCTCAAATTCTGAATGCAGTTCAAAGAAATTTTCAACATCGCGGTGATGGCGACTCATGAGAATGCGACTCAGCGGCTTGGGAAATCCCATTTGATAAAGAAAGTACTCCAGAGAGGTTTCTCGAAAAATGCGATCGAAGTCTTTGAGAGCTGCAGCGTTTTGAAAATGCAGTCTTGGTTTTTTTACTCCGCTCTGCAAAAAATCCACACATTGCGCGAAGGTTTGTATAATTTCTCGGGCCTTAAGCTTTTGTTCATTCAGATTTGTCGACATTCTTTCAACGTCATCATAGCGATATTGGTCGTGACGAAGCCCAAACTGACGGACGCTGCCGTAATCAATGATTCCGGCATCAGCAAGTACGTTATCTCCATCCCAATCCAACCAGGCAAAAATATAATCGCGTTCGAGTTTAGCCACAAAGCGGGCAAAACTTGAAGCTATCTCTAGCAACGCCTTACTGAAACGATCCTTATCATCAGGTCTAATAGTCCAGCATTTATTGGCATACTGGCGGTCAATAAAATAGTCCATGGCGCGCTTGAGGGGTTCAATTTTTCCCTGCTTTAGATACAGAAATAAGTGCGCCGGACGTATGAGGTTTGGTGCCGCACGGACACCGATCCCGACACCTTTGCCTAAATCTATAATCGTTAAAACTCGTTCTGTGGGGATGCCGTTGCGGTGAAAAATTTCTGCAAGGATTGCTGCGCCGAAGAGCTCATCAATTTCGGCTAGGCCACACCCGTACCCATGCTGGTTGTTGCCCGATTTTAGAGGCTGTCCAGCTTTGACAACTCCGGGTGCCAAGGCCGTTACTCCAGTTCCTCGGCTGGAAACATCCCAAACTTTGTTCTTGCTTACCACGATTCCATTCCAGATCGCTCGTCCATCGCCGCTGGTACGACCTGTTTTGTCGGAATGTTGAAGTTGCAAATAGCGTGTCGCCATAAACATATTGGGCTTGATTCTCTGACGACAAAAACGCACGTGATTTTGTTGGTCGTATTCGTTGATGATACGTAAACAAAATGTCTTCAAGATTTTTTCTGCCAGTCTCTTATTAAGACGCTGTGGGTGGTTTTTGGCTATCAACCCCATCTCTTTGGCTAGTTCAAAATTGAAGTACGAAACTTTACCGCCGCTCAGTTGGCGTACCGGGTATTGAATCATACCCTCGGGCATGCGTTCTTGCCATGGGTGCTGACCATCAAGTTGGTCAAAGGCGCCGTATTCATCTTCATTCGCGGCCTTGCGAAAGCGCTTATTTGTTTTCATAACTTATTGAATCTTATCGGTCGAAAAGGATTTCGACCTAATAGGGCGGCACCAGTTTTTTGGGGAGAGTCCCGACTTTAGGCGAATTGGACGCGTGTAAAGCCACCCATTGGAGATGAGAAATTGGTGACCTGACCCTGGTAGATTCGGGCGGCAACGGCTTGGATCTTGTCTGTATAAACAAAAAAACGCAGGTCATACTTCCAGTTGTTTAGTACACTGCGAGTGTCTTCGGTAGGCACCCGAGCCGCTGGTTGAAAACGCTGTATGAGAATATCTTCAGCCATCAGGCGTTCAAAAACCTTGCGCGAAACAGTTTCACCTCTATAAACCGATTTGCCGCCGTGCGAACGTTTAGGTTTAAAGAACAATTGCTTGCGTTGAGCCCAAATCTCATCTTTAGAGGCAAACGCATTTTTATCGAATGTCGGCAATACAACTTGGCTTATTGCGTTTCGTTCCTGAGGAGAGGCACATTCCATAAAATGGCTCTGACTCCACTCCACCATACGCTGTTTATCTGCTAACAACCAATACTCACGCGGTTGTGGTGAAATGCACACGGTTTGCGCCAAAAAGGCTTGTCGAAGCGCCTGATGGGCGGGATCTTCGAAATAAAAATCTGTGGTTCGGTTATAGATCAAATCTAGCGCCTGGTCACCCGCCCAAAGGGTCCCATTGGCAAATCTAAAATCCTTGGCTTCTACGAGCTCAGGTTGAGCTCCCAGCTGAGCAAACCAATCGCGGTACATGAGAAATTCGGAAAACATTTTTTGCCCGCGAATATCATCATCAGCAATGGCTATGCGAGCCTTGGGCAATGATCGACCAAATAATTTTAATTCTTCATCAAAACTTTCACCTAGTGATCTGAGCATGGCTGAATCTGTCGTGCCCGAGTCACGATGAATCATCTCCATCAGCGCACAGAAAATATAACCGGCAGCATTCGTATTCACCTCGACTAGAAAACATTGTCCGTCGTCAGTCGTATGAAAATCATAAGCCATCAATACCGAACGATTGGTTGTGTGAGTCTCTGAAATTCCCGGTACGGGTTCTAATGAGCGAGCATATTCTGCCTTGCGCGAAAGAGAGAATAACGACTGAATAGCTTGCTCAGCTTGTTCGTATATCGACTTTTTTAATTGTATTTCCAAAGGCGAAATCAAGTAGTTCCATGCGATCTCTGGGATCTCTTTGAGGCTTGGAAACAGCTTGCGTGCCTGGGTGTCTAATGATTTGTAAAAATGATTGTATGCCACTTAAAAGTTCCGAGCCGATTCAGCGAATCGGCTCCGATTTTACAAGTTGATAAGTTGAGAGTTCAAATTCAATTGGGAGAAACGAATTTATCGCCTTTTTTCCAGCCAGCACCACAGAGCTCGCCAGACTTCAATGCGGAGAGTACGCGTAGAATTTCACGTGAGTCACGGCCTACACTCAAGTTGTGTATTCCCATATACTGAACACGTCCTTCGGGATCGATGATGAACGTCGCACGAGTAGCGATCCCCTTATCCTCAAAAAGAACACCATAGTCTCGCGAGACGCGTTTGGTAACATCTCCGATCAATGGATAACCTAGGTCGCCCAAATCATCTTTAATCCAACGCTTGTGAGAATGTACGCTATCTACGCTAACGCCAATCACTTCTGCACCTTCGGCCCTAAAGTCCTTGAGGGAGTCACGGAACTGGGTGATTTCAGTAGGGCATACGAAGGTAAAATCGAGCGGGTAAAAAAACATTACGACCCATTTGCCCTTGAAATCTGCTAGGTTAATGTCTTTGAAATCGCCGCCATCGACCACGGCTGGTGCGACGAATTGCGGAGCGGGTTGACCAATCATCGGCATTGTATGACTCCTTGTTCGGAAAATTTATTCTCGCAGCTTTCAGGGGTGCCATAGATTCTAAGGATCTTCAAGCGGGGCTGAAGGCTGCATGACGGATTGACAGCCCCCGGCAGATGCCATGGACTAGGAAAAGGAGAGCTCGCGGTGAAAATCATTTCATGGAACGTCAACGGAATCCGCTCCATCATTCAAAAAGGCTTTTTTGAATTCATGGAAAGCCAAAATCCAGAACTATTATGCATTCAAGAGACTAAGGCTCATCCAGACCAACTGGAAGATTCTGTGCAGTCACCGTTGGGTTGGAAGGTTTTTTGGTCGGCAGCTCAACGACCAGGCTACTCAGGTACGGCGACATTTTGTCGTCATTCTCCCCTAAGGGTTGATCATGGTTTTGGAGTGCAAAAATTTGACGCAGAAGGACGAATGGTTGTTACTCAATACCCCAAGTTCACTCTCTATAATGTGTATTTCCCGAACGGGGGAGCGAGCCAGGAACGTCATCTTTTTAAGCAAGAGTTTCTCAAACGCTTTGGCGCCCATTTGTTCAAGAAAATCAAGAGTGGTGAAAACATCATACTGGTAGGTGATTACAACATCGCTTATCTAGACATTGATGTTTACGATCCAAAGGCTCTGTCCACAGAGAGTGGCTTTTTGCCAGAGGAGAGAAACTGGATGAGGGAGTTTCTAGATAATGGGTTTGTGGATGGTTTCCGCTATTACCATCCAACTGAAAAACACCGTTACACTTGGTGGTCTTACTATCAGAATGCGCGAATGGGTAATCGTGGCTGGAGAATCGACCATATTTGTGTTTCGAGGGGTTTAGAGAAGCATATAAAATCTGTTGAAATTCTTGATCAGCAGCTTGGCAGTGATCATTGTCCTGTGGTCATGGAGATTGATTTGTGAAGCGTTGGTTGGTTGGGTTGATTTTGCTATGGGCAATTGAAAGCCGAGCTCAGGCAGTGTGCGCGAAAGGATACATTAGTTTACGCAAGGGTCCGAGCACTCAGTACGCAGTTTCTTGGAAAGTGGCTCGCCATATGCCATTTCTCAAACTTGAAAGTCGATCAGGTTGGAGTAAAGTACAAGATTTGGACGGTGAATTGCATTGGGCGCGCTCTGCCGACCTTTCGACGAAAGCTCGTTGTGTTGTGGTGAAGGGTAATGTGGCGGCCTTGCGCCAAAAACCCTCGCCGAACTCTGCTCTTGCTGAGATCAAACAACTGGATCGGTACACTCCTATGCTTCGCTTGGAACAGGCCGGTGAATGGATGCAAGTTGAGCTCGAAAATGGGCTTAAAGCTTGGATTCACGAATCCAATGTGTGGAAGCCGGTTATGGTGCAAGCAATTAATTTTTAAAAATTTGAGACAAGGACTCGGCCGGATTTAGGCACTCTGCAAGTGTCTTTGTTCAGCATTGTTCCACCCATAATTTTACAATCTGAGAGCATAACGACAGGAAGTAAACAGTCACCATTCTTCTCGAACGTTCCCGCCGCAGCGACACATTCTGTCTGGCGTGCTTCGTTTGTTAGGGGCGAGGGTAAGCAGCGTTCAATTTTGCCTGAGCTATTCAACTCAAATACCACCTTGATAGGATTTTGGGTATTGGAGCGTTCCTTGTGAAGGGCTTGACTGCTCACAACAGTGTTTGCATCCTTGGTTTTGCCGATAACAAAAGATCTTTTGCCTAGAAGTGTGAAGTCAGATTCTTTGCCGTCATACTGCGGCACTTTAAAGGCGGTGTCTTTTTCAAAACTAAAGTCTTTTGCTGCCAGGGAGTGGGAACAAATTTGCATATTCTCCAGGGGTTCGGGCAATAATTCTGGAGCTGGACTCAAGCCAAAATGCAGATTCGGGGAGGCATAACCTAAAATGCAGGCTATGGCGAAACCGTTGAACATCAAGCCTGCAGTTACAAAATACCACCTGGAAAAAGACTGTAATGATCTTATGAATTTAATTGGAGACCTCCATAGCTAACCTACACTGGCTGACTGGTCGGCAGCGCTGACCGCCGGCAAAGCACTCAATAGTGCGATACCAACCTTGGACTTCACATGGCTCTTGACGTTTTTCTGCCCGCGCGAGGAATTCGCCCGCCAAATCTCTGGGTAAATCTTGCTTTGGTAAAATAAGGCAAAGGTCGTGGTTTTTTGGTTGCCCTTGTACCGACAAGCATTTAGCGCGATCCACTTGATGCAACAAGCAGCCCCCTTTGGGATCCCAGTCACCTCTGGAAAGCAGACAATCAAACACTCGGTCTTCACTGACTTTCACGTGGCATCTTTCTATGCGATCGGATGTATCAACCTCAAAAAAGGCACGCCCCAAAGGTTGCATTCGAGAAATTTGGCCCGAGGGACTTCGCATTTCTAGTTCGAAAGAGACTTGGTAGACATTGAATCCAGCGGCTGTTTGCCCTTTTAGGCCGAGATTTTGGTAGGTTGTTCGAACTTCAAAGCCGCCATCGTTTTCTAAACGCGACTGAACTTGAAGAGGATTTTCCCAATCAAATTTTTGCCCCTTGAAAAGATGAGTGCACGCTTTCGAGTCCTCTAAGGGGCCTGAGCGTGAGTAAATCAGACTCTTAAAGTCATGTTGGGATGATGGCTTCGCTACGAGGGTGAGAACCAGTAAAACCGTTAGAAAGTGCGCCAGCACGCCACAGAAAAACAGATAGCCCTCTAGCGATTGCAAAGCCCAAAGTGAAGATTTCACCTGTCTTCCCAAGTTTACCCCTATTTCAAAATGAGACACTGATGGAGATCTTTTAAAGAACCTTAATTTATTCAATTAAACTAAGACCTTGAGATTTGTGCAAAGAATAGGATCAGGACTAATGGCGCAATGCAGAATGAATTGTAAGACGGTTTAAGAATTTATCTTGCAAAAACAACATGGGTAATGTGTAAATAGTTCAGTTCCAAATTGGCACTGACGGTTAGGCACCGTCGGAATTGGAACAAAAACGCGAGAGACGAAACATTATTTGGGGGGATTGGAAAATGTCGACCTTATCGCGCGAATTGTTGGAGAAGTGCAGAGGCAAGCTACTCCAGGCGAAGGCCGAAATCTTAAACCGGGTCAGAGAGTCGCGAGCCGACCTCTACAACAGTGAAGATGGTAAAGGAGGCGATGAAGGGGATCAAACCCTCAGAGCTTTGGCCGAAAGCGAATTCCTCAGTATGCATGAACGTTTGCGTAAACAGCTTATGGAAATCGAATCTGCCTTAGCCCGTATTGACAAGGGTCTGTATGGTATTTGCGAGGAAACAGAGGAACCCATCGAGCCCGAACGCTTGCTTGCAATTCCTTGGACTCGATTAAGTATTGAAGGCGCTGAAATTCGCGAGAGCTTGGGCAAAAAATACGCCCGCTGATTTTTAATCCAGCGAAACGTTATGCGGCTGGCTGAGGATAGCCCAGCCGCATAATTTATAGAGCAATCGAGCTCCCACGTTACCGTCCCATTCATCATCACCTGGAGCAACTTCGTTAAGATCAAAACCCACGATTTTACGACCTGAACGCACCAATGTGCGCAGCAAGTAATTAGCTTGGTCAAAGCTTAAACCGCCAGGAACTGGTGTTCCTGTGTGAGGACAGTACTCCGGGCTCAAACCGTCGATGTCGAAACTCACATAGACCTTTTCAGGGAGCTCAC
Source organism: Bdellovibrionales bacterium (assembly GCA_038144835.1). GTDB lineage: Bacteria > Bdellovibrionota > Bdellovibrionia > Bdellovibrionales > UBA1609 > JALHOQ01. Next base: position 4,125 of record JAYQON010000065.1, on the reverse strand, counting down.
GACAAACGGCCTCACATACGCTTAACCAGCTGCGGCCTTCAAAAAGTTCAGCCTTTATTTTGGCGTCGTAGAAGGTTTGGATGTCGGCTCGTTGCTCACTCAATTGATACTCTTCTTGGCTGAAATCACGAATCGCAACTTGCACCAGTTTGGCAGGGCGCCAGGATGCATTCATCACATTGTTCATAATGGAGGCATGGCTGCGCTGAAAGCCCTGATATTGAAAGCGAAGATCGGCATGAGCATCGATGTGAAGCAAACCAACGTCGGGGTGCTTTTCTGCTATCGCTCGAATATTACCTTCCGGTGAAGAGTGGTCACCACCCAAAACGGCGGGAATTTTTCCATGTTCAATGATTCTGCGACTTTGCTCGTAGACCCAATCGCTCATTTGGGCGCAACCGCGATTCACTTCGTTTTGGAGATCGAGAGAGGCGGCGTCAAGTTCATCGTGTCTCTCCAGAGAATCGCGAATAGCGAGGGCCTTGGGCTTGAGTTGGTTGTTGAGCTCTCGCAAGGCAGTTGGTATTTCGAGCAAATGGTAGCCCTGCTCATAGGCGAGACCGAAATCAAAATCGAACAAGTCCACTTGGGGTGAAGCCTTCCACACACACTCCGGTCCTAAAGAGGCACCAGATCCGTACGAAGTAGTCACCTCCCACGGAACGGGTATTACAATTAAGCGAGATTGCTCATAAGAGGTTGGCAAGCCAAAGAGTCCGGTCGTGTAGGAAGCGGTCACGCTGGGGTCGAAAGTGCTCATGTGGGTCCTTTGCGGAAAAATCAAATCTTGATAAATGAGACGACTTGTATAAAGTGGGGACGCCGAAAAGCAAAGGCACTAATGCGATGCGTTTTCGGAGCTTAAAAATCGTAAATTCATTCAGTGAGGAGAGTCATTCATGATTCGGTCTTTATTGGTGGCGGTTGTTATCGCCGGTGCAGGAACTGTCTCTGCCGCGATTCCCCCCCTCAAAGTGAGCGCTCCGTTGGGTAAGCCCGAAGCTCCAGTAAAAGGCACTTTCTACCGCAATCTTACTGCCGAACCTGAAAATTTTAGCCCCATGTCCAGCTCTGAGTATGCCGCCCGGCAAGTTTATGAATATTCGGTTGAGTCCATGTTGTCGCAGAATCCGGAGACATTGGAGTGGGAGCCAGGCATAGCGGATAGTTTTGAAGTTTCTAAGGATGGCCTAACCTTTACTTTTTATTTGAACAAGAAAGCAAAGTTTTCTGATGGTCAGCCAATTACGGCTGACGACGTGAAATTTTCGATTGAAGCCATTCGTGACCCTAAGTACGAGGCAGCTCAGCGCATGCCTTACTTCGAGCATGTCGAAACTGTAACTGCGGTGGACGCGCATACGGTCAAAATCAAAATGAAGAAGAAGTACTTCAAAAATTTAGAGGTCATTGGGGGCAATCCAGTTTTACCCAAACATGCTTACGTGGACCCTAAGAAGAAATGGCCGGGTGCTCCTATTCTCGGATCGGGTCCTTACAAAGTTGATGCTTACAACCGAGGTAAAAATATTGTACTCGTCCGCGACCCGAATTGGTGGGCGGCGAATGAGGATCGCAATCGTAAGGCTTTGGCAAAATTTGAGCGCATAAATTTTAGATTTATTAAGCAAGAAAATCTTGAGTTGGAAATGCTCAAAAAAGGCGACATTGACTATATGTGGCCAGTTCAGATTGAGACCTTTGAAAAGAAAGCTGTGGGTGAGCCCTTCGGCACTAAAATTAAAAAAGTTCAGGCTGAAAACAAAATCCCCAAACGTTACGGTTTCATAGGTTGGAACCAGAAGGATCCAAAAAACTGCTCCTCAGTGGATGGGAAAAAGACTTGCGCGCCACACCCTATTTTTTCAAGCCGGGATACGCGGATGGCTCTCTCGCATCTGTTCAATCGTAAGATGCTGTTAGAAAAATTCATGTATGACAAAGCCGTCGAAGGCCGGGCGCCGGTTTACTATAAAAGTCCACTCTTGCCTGATGACGTGAAGCCAATCGAATTTTCGGCAGAGAACGCGAAGCAATTTTTGATGAAGGCCGGTTGGGCCGATAAAGATAAAAATGGAATTTTAGAAAAAACGGTCGATGGTAAAGTGGTAGAATTTCGTTTTGAGCTGTTATTGCCAAATCGAGATGTCGAAAAATATTTTACGATGTTCAAGGAAGATCTTAAAAAAGCTGGCATAGAGATGAATATTAAGCTGATCGAGTGGAGTACATTCGCTAAGCTGCTCGATGAACAGAAGTTTGACGCCGTTACATTGGCCTGGGCGGGAGGAAGTCCGGAGGACGACCTTAAACAGATTTGGCACTCGGAGAGCGCTCGCGAAGGCGGTTCTAATTTTATTTCTTACTCTAACCCGCAGGTTGATAAATTGATCGACCAGGCTCGTGAGGAAATGAACAAGGACAAACGTAAAAAATTATGGCAGAAGGCCGTCCGTCAGATTGTAGACGATGCTCCCTACACTTATCTTTTTAATCTAAAGTACGACTTGTTTCTTGCAAACGGACGAATTGGTTGGGATAAGCCGACTTATACTTATGACTTCAGCCATCATTACTGGTATCTGACCCAGTAAAGAAATGTTTGAGGGTTGGTGTTCAGATCCAACCCTCTGCCACCGCCAGGAAATTTGGAATGTTAAAGTACGTTCTTCGCCGCATTCTGTTCATGTTGCCAACACTCTTTGGCATTACGGTGGTTTGTTTTGTAGTTATCAACTTGGCCCCAGGTGGTCCGGTTGAGCAAGCTCTCAGCAAAATTCGCTTTGCTGCTGGTATGAGCGCCGGTGGCACGGATGCAACAGGTGGTGTGTCCAATGAGGTTATCGAAGCGATACGCGTGCAATATGGAATGGATAAGCCTATCCACATCCGCTATTTGATTTGGCTTAAAAATATCGTGACTCTCGATTTTGGTGAGAGCTTTACCTACCGACGGCCCGTCATTGACGTGATTGTTGATAAGCTACCAATATCTTTGCAGTTTGGTTTGGCCTCGCTTCTGCTCATTTATTTGATTAGTATTCCCCTGGGAATTGCGAAGGCTGTGCGTGATGGAAGTAAATTTGATTTAGCGACAAGTGTGATCTTGATGCTGATGTATTCTGTCCCGCCTCTGATTTTAGGGATACTGATGCGTGTGTACCTGGCTGGGGGACAATTTTTAGATATTTTCCCTTTAGGAGAACTGTACTCAGATAATTATTACGATCTTTCTTTGTGGGGAAAGATTGTTGATCGCGTGCACCACTTTGTACTTCCTTTGGTATGCTACGTGGTCAACGGATTTACGGTTCTTGCGTTCATGATGAAAAACTCGCTCATTGATGAAATTCGTTTGGATTACGTGCGTACGGCTCGCGCCAAGGGTCTGGATGAGCGCTCAGTGATTTACAAACATGCTGTTCGTAATGCTCTCATTCCAATCGTTACGGGGCTTGGAAGTTTTCTTACTATCTTTTTTGCAGGTTCAATCATTATCGAGCAAGTTTACAGTATCGATGGCATGGGCTTGCTGAGTTATAGATCTATTCTTTCGCGTGATTATAACGTCATCATGGCCCTGATTTTTATTCAGGCTGTACTTTCTATGATTGGTCGCTTGATTTCAGACATTGCTTATATGCTAGTTGACCCGAGGATTGATTTCGAATGATCGAACGCTGGGCAAAAAACGAACTTACTCTTAAGCGTATCCGCCGGTTCAAGTCGGTTAAACGGGCCGTATGGTCTGTGTGGGTAATTATCTTCTTTTTATTTCTGAGTGCTACTGGTGAATTTTGGGCCAACAGTAAACCGTTGGTAATGAAATATAATGAGAGCATTTATTTTCCAGTTTTGAAGTCTTATTATCCGACGACTTTTGGTCAGGAAGGATTTGTCACCAATTACCGTGAACTCAATCTTAGCGAGGGCGGCAATTGGGCCGTATGGCCGCTGATCCGTTGGAATCCCTACGAATCAAATGAGTCTTTAAGTACGTTTCCAGGAGGCCCATCCAAGGACAATTGGTTAGGGACCGATGATCGAGGGCGAGATGTATTGTCGCGTTTGATTTATTGATTTAGGTTCACCTTTGGGTTTGCGGTGTTTGTTTGGGTTTTT
>JAYQON010000064.1:0-18205 GCA_038144835.1 Bdellovibrionales bacterium | reverse complement strand
GTGTTTGGCACCTCGATGTCGGCTCATCTCATCCTGGGGCTGGAGCAGGTCCCAAGGGTATGGCTGTTCGCCATTTAAAGAGGTACGCGAGCTGGGTTCAGAACGTCGTGAGACAGTTTGGTCCTTATCTTCTGTGGGCGTAGGAAATTTGAGTGGAGCTGTCCTTAGTACGAGAGGACCGGGATGGACGAACCTCTGGTGTTCCTGTTGTCGCGCCAGCGGCATTGCAGGGTAGCTAAGTTCGGAATGGATAACCGCTGAAAGCATCTAAGCGGGAAGCCAACCACTAGATTAGATTTCCCTGGGACTTCGGTCCCCTAAAGACTCGTTCGAGACTAGGACGTTGATAGGCGGTGGGTGTAAGTCGGGTAACCGATTCAGCCGAACCGTACTAATTGGTCGTGAGGCTTCTTTATTTCAGACTTAGTCTGAATTTCAAAATCGATACTTATTTTGCTAGGAATGACTTAAACCAAGCAAAAAATTGTCTAAAGAGATATTTGCTTAATATAAATATGCTATTCGTTTTGCTGGTGTCATTAGCGGCGGGGAAACACCTGATCCCATCTCGAACTCAGAAGTTAAGCCCGCCAGCGGCGATGGTAGTGCAGCCTTCGGGCTGTGGGAGAGTAGCACGATGCCAGCACTTTTTTTAACCCAGCTAGTATTCTAGCTGGGTTTTTTTATTTCATATAGACGTTAATCTAGAATTTAGATCACTAAGTGTTTATCGAATGTTTAGGCGGTTTTGAGCTTAGACCCCATGAGACTTCACAGAAGATTTATTGTTTTTATACCGATATAATCCACCTATGAGGATTGCGATTATTATTCCCTGTTTGAACGAAGAGGCAGCGATTGGCAGCGTGGTTGGGGAGTGTCGGAAGTTTTTACCTGCAGCTGAAATCTATGTTCTGGATAACGGGTCAGTTGACAATACAGTTTCTGTTGCCATTGAGGCTGGGGCTACAGTGATTCATTCTCCTTTGAGGGGAAAGGGCAATGTCATTCGACATGCTTTTCGAGTTCTCGATGCTGACTACTTTTTGATGCTTGATGGGGATGGGACTTATCCTTTGTCAGAAGCTCAGCGTCTTTTGGATGTTGCGCAGAGATACAACTATGAAATGGTTATGGGTGCCAGGTTGAAGCTCAGTGATTCTAGTGCTTTTCGGCCGATGCATTATTTGGGAAATATTTTTTTTACAGGACTCGTCAAGCTGCTCTTTAACTTTCAGGTTCAGGATTTGCTTACTGGTTACCGTGTGTTTTCTAGGCGGTTTGCAAGAGAAATTAATTTGCTTTCTAATGAATTCGAAATTGAGACTGAGTTAACGATACGTGCGATGGCAGAGAATTTGGCGTTTTGTGAGGTACCTATTTCTTATGGTAAACGAGTTGCGGGAGGCAAGTCCAAGCTGCGCACCTTTAGGGACGGATGGAAAATATTGACTACTATAGTTCGTTTTCTGATGTATTTCAGGCCTGGGTTTTTCTTTGGTAGTATGGCGGTTATAGCTTTTGGCGCTAGTGGCTTGCTAAATACGGAAAATGGCGAGTTTTTGAGAATTTTGGGCACGATTTTTTGTGGCCTAGGGTTTTATTTGCATTGGCAGCTGAATATGCAACGACTGAGGAGTCGTTCGATGGCCCCGTCGATTTCAAGTCAGAATGAAGTCAGTAAAGCGGGAGAGCAGAACGAAAATGCTGCGTGAGCGCTGAACGAAGTGTGACAAATCGGTCTAAGAAATCTAATTTTAAATTAGAGTAGACCCTAGTCCTGAATCTTTACTAATCGGATATTTAAAAATATGAGATAGAAATGAGCACAAGCTTGAAGCCTGGTGAGGCTATGTGGGGCGAATTATCTCATAATCTTCTTCAGTCCGTTTAGTTATGATTTTGCTTCCGTCGCTCGAACTAACAGTAACAACTTTTTCTACGTGAATTAGATATTTGCGGGTTGCCTCAGGTAAATCCTTCCACATGCGGAGGGCCAACAACATTCCCGCGAAGGCAAAAGGAATCATAAAAATTGGCCAAAAATGCCAGTTGTGTGACGTCAAATAGCCAAGCGCCACCGATTGAACTCCGCTGCCCAGGTAAACGAAACCATCAACAATACCTGAGGCGGTTGCCGTAGCCTTGCGGCCTCCAAAATCTGCAGCGGCTGTTCCGGACATCAGTGAATGCACACTGATAACTAAGCAAGCGACAGTTAGAGCGCAAATGCCAACTATCGTGGGGTGCGTGAACAAAACAAAAGCCATAACAACGGTGGCGATGAACATTATGCCTTGAGAGATAGCTGCTGGTGGCCCCCTGCGGGAATGAAATATCTTGTCTGAAACGATACCACCCGCAAATCCGCCTATGATACCGGCGAGACAAAGGAGAAGTCCCCAGTTGTTGAGAAAGAAATCAGAGCTACCCTGAGGGAGTTCTTTGGCAAAAACAAAATACCACTGCATGATGCCATTTCTTAATACTCCAGTGGTGAATTCAATGAATGCAACAAGTAGCATGACCTTGCTTGAGAACACTCGATGAAGAAGTTCAGCCATGGTGAATTCTTTTTCCATTTCCCCAGACGAAGCATCATGAGTATCAAAGTCTTCAAAGTTTGCTTGGCTAGGGGTGTCTTTGATTAGCCACATATCGAGCATGGCCCAGAAAACGAGAAATGCAGAGGGAATGAAGAAAACAAGCCAAAGTGAGTCTGTCTTATGGGTGTCGACTGCAAATAAGAGTTGAAATGTTTTTTGCAGAAAGCTCGGTTCTCCCGAAATATTGGCCTTGGATGCATTTACAATGGCCTGTCCCCAATCGAACGCAAAATAAACACCAAAAGAAATTAAAGTACCGAAAATTGCGCCAAAGATACCGCGCTCGCGAACATGGAACCAGTAGGCCTTAACTTTGATAATGGAAACAGCTCCGTAGGATTGAAAAAACATGTTGAGAGAGTAGAGAATAGCGAAGGTCAGAGTTAAATTTAAAGGAAGTCGATCCATAAGAAATAAGTAAAGAGCCAAGCCCATGGCTCCATTGGCCATACAGGAACCCAGAGCAGCGATAATAATGCCCTTTTTTCCACCCATTTTGTCGACCAATGGACCATTCAATAGGAAGGATAGGCCGTAAGTTACGGTTCCAGCCCCAAAGATCAGGCCAAAATCCTCTTTCGACATAGCTTCGCCAAGAGCATTCTTTGATACGCTAAGATTGTAACGTGCCATGTACAAGAACGCATAAGTCATTCCCAGAGGGAACCAATTTATAAATCGTCGCCAAATGAAAGGACGGCTATGGCCAATGGGATTATGTCGAAAATAGATAAAGACCACCGTAGAGATGACAAGGGCAACTATGAGTAAATCCATAGCTCCTTCTAACGATGGGTATTAACAATGGCAATAGCAGAGGTCCTTGGTGCATTGAGTCGAATTACTTGAGCGCTTCTCTGATGAGGGCAGAAGCCGCATCCATCAGCCAGACGATTGCAGCTATTACCAGTATGATGCAACCTACCTCATGCCACATAGCTTGGCCTTGATATGTAATAAGTAAGGTCCCAATTCCTCCGCCACCTACAAGACCAATCACTGTGGCCATTCGGACGTTTGTATCCCATCGATAAAGAGTCATCGCGATGTAAGGCAGAACAATCTGGGGAACCACACCAAACCAGACCACTTGTACGTTATTAGCACCAGTTGAGCGGATTGCTTCTAAAGGGCCTTCGCTGATGCCCTCTATCACTTCGGAGTAGTATTTTATTAGAGAAGCTACCGAGTGAAGAAAAAGAGCCAGCATACCCGCGAACGGACCAACACCTACCCATACGGTAAAAATCAGCGCCCAAACGAGTGGCTCGACTGAGCGACTAAGATTCAAAGCGATCCTCAGGGTCGTATAAATACTGAGGGCTAGCCCTGTACGCATAAGATTTTTGGAGGCAAAAAAAGCAAGAAAGAAGGCCACGGGTATTGCTAAAGTGGTTGCAAGGAAAGCAATAAAAATGGTCTCAAGAGCTTTTACAATGGCTTTGGGTAGAATGCTCCAATTGGGGTCTGCTAGGCCAAGCCAGAGCCGAGCGGCTCCAGACAAACCGTCGGGATCAAGGAGATCGTCCAATGAAGCCTCAGTCACTGAGATGCTCACATAGAAAGTCAGCAAGAAAATAACCAATAGATGCAAACCGTGGAAAGTCTTTAGAAACGATTTTTGGGCCGTTGGCGTTTGTGGACCGAACAGGACAAGGCCGATAGTGCGCAGCCCGACCTTGTACAATAAAGGGTTAAGCCACAGTAGTGCCCCCATGATTCCAACTAAAAAGAGTGAGATCTTAGGAACATTTGCTACAAAGAAATCTTGATCGTAGGCCGATAGGTCTACACCTAAAGAACTTGCTAGTAGCCACCCTGCAAAAAAAGTAACCGCCAAAGTGTAGGTGAATGTAACAGCATCAAACAGTGACTCTTTAAACTGGGTTTTATTCAACATCGATATCTCTCGCTTCTTCGCCATATATGCGTTTAAACCAAGCATTATCGATGTCCTGTGGAAGTCCCTGGAACACGATTTCACCGGCCTTTAAGGCAATCACTCTAGTGGCGTATTCGCGCACAAGACTCAAGAAATGCAGATTACAAATGACGGTAATTCCTAAATCGTGATTGGCCTTGCGCAGGTGATCCATAACCGTGTGGGCCGTGGCAGGATCGAGACTTGCAACCGGTTCGTCAGCCAGTAGTAACTCGGGCTTTTGGCAGAGAGCGCGAGCAATAGCCACGCGTTGCTGTTGACCGCCTGAAAGCTGATCTGCGCGAATATTTGCCTTATTGGCAATGCCCACAAGCTCAAGATATTGCAATGCTTGTGCTTTTTCATCGTCGGTAAAATTCTGAAATAAGCTGCGCCAAATATTCATTCGGCCTAGTTGACCCATCAGCACATTGTTGATTACGGAATGGCGTGGAATGAGATTAAAATTTTGGAATATCATTCCAATCCGGCGGCGGAGACTTAAGACATCTTTCATCTGATCGATGCGTTCTCCGCGAAATTCAATGGTTCCATAGCTTGGATCATGTAGACGGTTTAGACAGCGGAGGAGAGTACTCTTACCAGACCCACTCAGTCCGATAACCACAAGGAATTCACCCTCCATGACATCAAAGGTAACGCCCTTTAGGGCTGAGACTCCGTTGGGGTAGACTTTCCCGAGATTTTTCACAGACAGTAAAGGTCGGCTCATAGCTAATGATCCTTAATGAGTTGTCCTAAAGCTTTCACTGTTGCGCGTGTGGAATCGTAATCCTTGTCTGAAATCAGATTTAAACCCGTAACAGAAGAAATTTTCTTTAAAGCTTCACTTCCTTCAGGGGTTTTAGAAAAACTAATCAAAGCCTCAATAATTTTGCTTTTCATTTCCTCAGGCATTTCTTTGCGAAAGATGATGGGATCGTTAGGAATTTCTTGAGTTAGGCCGATGATCTTGATTTTTTTCTCAACGTCTGGAAACTGCTTTATAACAAGTCGTCGGGCGTCTTGAATCTTTCCCTCCGCAGGTGGTGAATAGAACGTGGCGCCTGCATCTACCTGGCGTTGGTAGATCATGGTGACTACGCTATCGTGCCGCATGGCAAAGACATGATCTTTTATTTTGATCCCGCGATCTTTCAAATCACGCATGGGTAAGAGAAAGCCAGAGACCGAAGAGGGGTCAACGAAGGCCATTTTCTTACCCTCCAGATCTTTAATCTCTTTGATGGGGCCATCAGCCCTTGAGAGAAACTGTGCTTTGTAGGTGGCCTCTCCGTAGCGTACGGTCACAAGACGAGCTTGAGCGCCATATTTTTCATGTGCGAGAACGTATCCGTATGTATTAATGGCGGCCACATCAGCCCGCCCGGTGCCAAAGGCTTCAACGACGGCAATAAAGCTGGGTGGAACACTAATTTTAAATTTGTAAGGGGTCACTTTTTCCAAGTGGTTCTTTAGAATTTTTGAGGTGTCCTCGAGAAGTTGCATGTCCACCGAGGGAACAAAATAAAATTTTACAGGGTTGTTACTGGTCCCGAGCTCAGCTCGTTGACTCGTGCAAGAGGTTAACCCCAAAAGAGCCAAAATCATACAACTGACGAGGCTTTGTTTCATGACCGCTGGGTATCACTGTTATGGGATGTTCACAAGGTTTTTCAAACTGGTTTTAAAGTCAGGTGGATTCAGCAGTAGTGTTCGTCCGGCCTCCCATACCGTGTTGCCGGTTTTTATCTTGATCAGATTGTACTGAAGTAAAACCCCGCGTTTACCATTTTCTTCCCAAGCGACCACAAGAACTTCTAGTTTATGCCCTCCATTTTCTCGCTTTTCGGAGAGAGGAACCTTTATGCGTCTTAGCCAGCTTTTTGTTTCAGGGGTACCCCCAATGATCTCAATTTTATTGACGTCAAACCATGGATGGGGAAGCTTGCCGCTCGACTCCATTCTTTGCACGTCTTCAGTCCATTGGCGCTCGAACCTCTTGTAGATGGGAGCATTTCGCAGACTCCAGAAATCCAAAGCGACGAAAGCTAGCAAAGCCACTGAAGCGCACCAAAAAATCAAGTAAATGCGTCGGTTCATTTTTTAATTGAACCTTTGAGATCTATTTCTTGCAAGGCTAATTGGCTTTATAGATTTTTTTGAACAAAAGTCGATAGCAGGTCTCACCCCGCTGTAGATATTTTTTTTCAAAATGCGTTTGGGCTTGTTGAGGGTCTGTAATTGCTTCCTCTTTATTTAACTGGAAACGCCACTTTGCAATCAAAGCTTGCTTCGCCTCCTCGTTGTACCAGCCGAGATTAGTAGATAAATAAAGTTCACCGCCAATTTTTAGTTTTTCGTGCAAGCAAGACATGAATGGAGAATTGTGCCAACGCAAATTTCGATGTTTAGCTTTTGGATAGGGGTTGGGGTAAAGTAAGAAGACACGCTTGATAGAATCATTTTGAATGAAGTGTGAAAAAATTGAAACAGCATCGGCATGCAATGCCACTAGATTAGTAATCTGGGGATGATGACCACAGCGATTCAGAAATCGCGCAAATTTTGTGTGGGTGCGTTCGATGGCAAGAATGCGTCTGTTGGGATTTGCGATTGAGTAGCGAATGGCATGTAGTCCCTGCCCCGCTCCGATTTCTATGTCATCAAAACCATCTCGGAGGGCAGTCAAAATTGGAGGTGCAAGAATGGGCTTGGGTACGCTGTCAATCTTAAAAGATCTCATTTGTGCGGTCTTATCAAAGGTTGCGTGTCACTGCAAATTCGGCTTAGCTATTTGTTATGTCTAAAACTAGACGCGTTTTGCTTGCGGTACACCCGCGTTTTCATCCGGATCGAACTCGTTCGTGTTCAACAGAGACAGATGTTTTGTTTGCATTGAAAAAATTGGGCCACGCTGTGCGCATCGTAGCGATGGAAGAGAACTTCAAGTTGCTTGAACGGGAACTCAGTCTTTTTAATCCACATATTGTTTTCAATTTGATGGAAGAATTTCGCAGTGAGGCGATCTATGATTTTCACTTAGTGAGTTTTCTTGAGGCTTTGGGAGTGCCCTACACAGGCTGTAATCCAAGAGGACTGATCATTTCACGCAACAAGCTGTGGGTATCGCACCTGGCGGGTAGCCTGGGTTTGAATGTGCCTCAGGGAGGATTGCATGCTCAGACAGGGAATTTGAGTAAGATAAAAAAAACTGCGTGTTTCGTGAAGTTTAACCGAGAACATGCAAGTCTTGGAATTGATCGACGTAATCGAGTCACCAGTAAAAAAGAGTTATCGCTGGTTGTGTCTAGATTGCAGTCGTTGATGAAAGCTGAAATTCTTGTCCAGGAATTTATCGAGGGTGCGGAGATTTCTGTCAGCGTTTGGGGAAATAGAAAAGCCCGATCTCTACCTCCATGGCAGCTGCATCTCCAAGATCCTCAAAGTTTTGCTACTCAAAGGGTGAAGTTCAGCGCCAAATATCGGCACAAGCGAGGCATACGTGCTAGTGAATTTCGTGGAGTTGAGTCTGAGCGCCTGCGAAACGAGGCCGTACGCTTGTTTGAGTTTATTGATCTGAGTGGCTATGCTCGATTTGATTTTCGGTTAACTTCTGAAGGCACTCCATTTCTTATAGATGTTAATCCTAATCCAAATCTTTCGAGGAGTGAGGATTTTGCAGGATCTGCTCGCAGACAAGGGTTTGAATATACGGATTTGATAGCAGAAATTTTAAGATTGGGCTTCAATTACAAGCCAAAACGCTAGACAACCTGATGGTTCAAAAAATGGTTACTGACTCTCTTGCGCTAACCTTGAGCTAAATGCTGACGACCATATTGAATACCATAGCGTTGGGTCTACTGTCTTTGCTGTCCAAACAAAAGTAGCCAGTGCGCTCGAATTGGTAACGTAGGTCTGCGGTTGCATTTATTAAGTAGGGCTCTAGTTTCGCTTGTTTGATAACTCTCAAAGAATCTGGATTTAAATTAAACTTGAAGTCCTTACCCTCTGGTACAATTTCAGGATCCGACACTTTACAAAGTCGACCATAAATTCGCACTTCCGCATCAATTGCCTGATTGACCGGTACCCAGTGTATAATTCCTTTTGGCTTTTTGCCATCAGTTGTGGGCTTTCCTCCTAACGTGACTGAATCATATTCACAGCGAAGTTCAGTCACCTCACCCATTGAGTTCTTAATAATTGATTTGCAGGTAATGACATAGGCATTGCGAAGACGGACTTGCCCACCAGGTACCAAGCGATGGAAGTCGGGAGATGGATTTTCCATGAAGTCAGTACGATCGATAAAGATTTCTTTGGCGAATGTGAGTGTGCGTTGGCCTAACTCAGGCTTTTTAGGATGAATTGGAGCTAGGATATCTTCTGTTTTCGTGTCTGGGTAATTTTCTATAACTACCTTTAATGGTTCCAACACGGCCATTGCTCGATGAGATACTTGGTCCAAATCCTCGCGGACACAGCCCTCGAGAATTTCGATGTCAATAAGGCTTTCTGCCTTAGCCACGCCAATACGTTTCGCAAAAGTTCGTAGAGACATAGGAGTATATCCTCGACGACGGAGTCCGCATATAGTTGGCATTCGCGGATCATCCCATCCCGATACTAAACCCTCTTTAACCAGTTGTAACAGTTTACGTTTACTCATGACCGTATAAGTCATATTCAAACGAGCAAACTCGTACTGCCTCGGTTTCCCCTCGAGTCCAGAATGCTCAACACACCAGTCGTAAAATGGGCGATGATCTTGGAATTCCAGTGTGCAAATAGAATGAGTTATATTTTCTATAGCGTCGCTCAAAGGGTGAGCATAATCATACATAGGGTAGATGCACCAAGTGTCGCCTGTGCGATGATGAGAGACTTTTTTGATGCGGTAGAGTAGGGGGTCGCGCATATTCATATTAGGCGATTTCATGTCGATCTTGGCTCGCAGTGTACATTCGCCTTCCGCAAATTCTCCGCTGCGCATACGGCGAAAGAGATCGAGGTTTTCTTGAATACTGCGGTTGCGATAAGGTGAGTCTTTACCGGGTGTTGTAAAGTCTCCGCGGTATTCACGCACCTGTTCTTCATTTAAGCTACAAACATATGCAAGTCCAGACTGGATGAGGTGTTCAGCAATGTTGTAGAGCTTTTCGAAGTAATCAGAAGCATAGAACAGATTTGGTCCCCAATCGAATCCTAACCAGCGAACATCGTCTTTGATGGATTCAACGTATTCTGTTTCTTCTGTTTCGGGATTGGTATCGTCAAAGCGAAGGTGGCATATACCGTTAAACTCTTGCGCCAATCCAAAATTTAGGCAGATTGATTTGGCATGACCAATATGTAAATAGCCATTGGGCTCGGGTGGAAATCGAGTAACGACTCGGCCACCGAAGTCATCTCTGGCGAGGTCTTTCTCGATGATTTGATGCAGAAAATTGGTGGCTGCCGGCGGATTAGCTTTTGGATCTTTGCTCATACCACTTCTTAGTCGTGAAACGGTGAACAGTAAATAGCTAGTTGCGACATTGATCGGTTTTGCTCTGTGGCGAAAGAGGTCTTAGAATTTTGCCATGCGCAGTTGTTCTCCACAAAAGTCAATTTGGATCCTTTCGGGAATACTTATTGCCGTGATTTTGGTGGTTTATGGCAACGTCTATGAAAATCGATTTCTTTATGACGACGAGTTTTTGATCGAGAAAAACACTTTTATACGCAGTTGGGATCGACTGTCGGCTATCTTTTCGTCGAGCTCAACGGCTGGTGCTGGGAAATCAGATTCATTTTACCGACCAATCCAAGCCCTGTTCTACCTAATAACCTTTCAGATTTTTGGCCTTTCCACATTTGCATTTCATCTTTTGAATATCATTTTGCATGCATGTAATTCTACTTTAGTCTTTGCTCTTGGACGGCGTTTAGGGTTTGGATTGTGGGGGAGCTGGATGGGGGCGCTACTATGGTCTGTGCATCCGATTCACACCGAAGCTGTGACTTACATGAGTGCGACTGCCGATCCCGGTCATGCCTTATTTGTACTCGCTGGTTTGGTTGCATTGATTCCCACATTTTCTTGGCCTAGGATCTTGACCGCATCTCTACTTTTCGTGTTAGCACTGTTAAGTAAAGAAGCTGCTATTGTCTTTCCCGCGCTAGTTTCGGTTTGTTTGTATTATCTTTCAAAAGATCCATTAAAAATCAAAACTTACTATCGAACAGCCCCTTTCTGGATAATTGCCCTAATGTATCTTTTTGCCCGCTCGACGGTTCTTGATTTCGAGCACAGTTTTCGATTTTATGAGCAAGCCAATCTCTATACTGAAAGCGTCTGGATTCGAACGCTTACTTTTTTGGCAACATTGCCAGCCTATTTAGAATTGTTGTTCTTTCCCAGTGGCTTGCATATTGATCGACATTTTCCCGTATACACTTCTTTGGCGTCTTTCTCTGTGTGCTTTGGATTCATTTTACTAGTTGGCGCGATGGCTGTGGTTTGGCGTAGTCTTCGGAGACGTTGGCTGATTGGGGCTTGGGGAGTTTTGTGGGTTTTCTCTGCCCATTTTCCACACACAGGTATTTTGATCCCAATGAACTCCTTTTTTCTTGAACATTGGCTCTATCTGCCTTCGGTTGGTTTCTTTTTGACATTTCCAATGGGGCTGGCAAGTCTGGGGTCCCCTCGTTGGCGTAATATTCTGTTGGTTGTTTGTTTTTTATGCACGTTGATTTTGAGCATTTTGACATGGAGACAGAACCGAATTTGGGCGACCCCTTTTAGTCTTTATTCCCACATTTTAAAGTTCAATCCAGGGGTGGCTCGTATCCATAATAACTTGGCCATGGCTTACTCGGAGGAGGGGAAAGTTGAGCAGGCCATCGTTCACTATAAAAAGGCAATTTCAATTACGGATTCCTATCCTGAGACCCATCACAATTTAGGTTTGGCTTACCTGCGTCTGGGTCGATTAGATGAGGGTATTTTTCATCTTGAACGTGCGGTTGAAATTAATTCAGATTTTTATTTTTCTTATGATTTTCTAGCTCAGGCTTATGCAGCAAAAGGTGGTATTGCGAGATCTGAATATTATCGAAAAAAATATTTAGAAATTCGCTTAAAATTCCTGCAACGCTAGCAACAAAAATTTTTATTCAGGGTTTGCAGATTGTGGAGAGATCAACCTCTCCCGTCTCATTTTGATCGCAAACTGATTCACCAGTAAGTGGATTAACTCGACCGTCAATGTAAGTGAGTGCAAGTTTTTTTTGCTTGACGTCGAGTTGATAGTTTTTCAAATCACACATTTGAAACTCGCCCACAGGGTCCCACGATTGATTTTTGTCGCATTTTATGTAGATTCGGAGAGAGCGTGGGCGACTGATGGGTTCTCCCGTGAAGATATAGATTAATTTAATTTGTCCTGCTCCATTAAGATAAAGCTGCTTATTAAAATTACGTTTTTCTTGCCCATTCGAGGTTGCAGAAAAAAAGAGGATGGCGATTGCTATAAAGTGATTCATACTCGTTTACCCCCTTATATTTCGACAGCCTTTTAACTGTACGTGCATGTGTCCATTGTGAGCTCCTCTCTGACCTCCTGGAAACATATTTTTTACGGGAGCTTTATCTCGAAAGATTACCTGAAATTTATTGTCTGAATCGGCGGCAAGACATTTTGCAACTTCCATAGCCTTATTATCCGTGGCATTGAAGGTGCCGGCTTTGGTGCAATTGAATGGAAGTCCCAAATCGATAGCATCGCCAGAGTTATGGCATGAACGTCGCGCTCGGTGCGCTGCATCTCCCCAAATTCCCATATTCTTAAATGTACAAGATCCGTATCCCAGTTTTTGTGTACATTTCTCAAAGTAAATTTTAATGGGCTCTACTATACGAGCGTACCCTCTGCCGGAATTAGGCTGCAGGCTTGATGCCGAGACGTCTTGACCGCTATAGCCATTCACAGTTCCGGAAGATGGGTCCGTTGTTGCTATCCGGTCTCCTAAATTACTTGGTTCATTGGCCGTGCCGGTTTGTCCACCGCTCATCATGCCTTTTATAGCATTTAGGATTGGCATCATTTTCTCTTGCGGGTTTTTTTCGGGCTTGGCGGGTGGATTCTTGGACGGATTAAAGAACACTATAGGTTGACCAGCAGCCTTTGGTGGCATTTTAGTAGTCAAATTGTTTTGTAAACTGGTGGGGTTGATACAATTTATCTGAGGTGAGCCTGGGGTACACACTGAAGCTGAGGTTGAAGGAGCGCTTGGGACAGCGCTGATTTGTGGCTTTATTTGGCCACAGACGCCCTGAGAGAGAGTCAAAAATCCAAAGAAGAGTAGACCCATGACTTATAGGGTCTGCCTTCTCAGAGGTGACCTCAATCTAAAAAAGAGACACGTCTCGAATTGAGACATAATCCAGATGATCAGGATTTATTGTGCTGATAATGCGTGTTGCTCAAAAAAAGTACGGGTATTAAAAGGTTGCCTTTCATCGCGACGTTTTGCGCGAGTTTTGCGAGCTGGTCGTGCGGCGGAGGTTTCATAAACATTAGGCGATGAGCCGATGGCTCCACGATGTGAAGCGTAGCCTGAATAATCCATACCAGGAGCGATATTGCCGAAGCGTTGAGGTTGCCGTAGAAGCATGAGAGCCGGGTTTTCACCTTGTCTCATTAACGATTCTCGAGTTGATGCTCTTGTGTTGAGATCAAAGCGAAAAACTCGGCACGTATCTCGATTCTGTAAGGCAGCCGTCCAATGACCTGGAATACCGAACCTGTACTCTGGGGGCTTAACGTTCCAGTTTTTTAATAATCCCAAATTTGCAAGTACCATCAGATGCTGAGAAGCCTCCATAGTGTAGGTCACACATTCCTTATCCATTGGGCTGTAACTAGCCAGAGCTTTTTTGACCCAAGCCATTTCACCTGAGGACTCAGATTCATGCGCGATGTTGTGACCCTGCCTCCATTTAAAATGAGCAAGAGCTTTATCGCGCAGCCAATTTTCCATCTGTAGAACAGCGACTTTGATAAAGCGCAATTCTTTATGAGGGTCGTTGGAGTTAACCACCATTTGAGATCGCAGCTTTTTCAGAGTGTCGATTTCTGCTTGCGACCAATAAACATTTAGTTGTTTAGCGCAACCTCGTGAGTAGCAGTACCTAGCTGAGTTTTGGTTGGGTAGTGGGAAATGTCGACGACCTGAGGCAAATTTAGTCAATTCCCGATTTGAGTAAAATGAACTTTCTGCCATTTCTTGAACGTCGTAACGCGCACCCGAATTGCAATCTCCTTGTGCAACGGCATGTGATATGAGCAGAAAGCAACTCGACAACTTCAGTAAAAACAATAGCTTTATCATGTTAATAGACGAGGGCAAGAACCGGTCCCGATTGACTGAAAAAAAAGCTAGAAAATTCGTGGATTTAGAGGCTGGCCTCAGCAGTTCTAAAAGTAAAAACTGTAGATTGTTAGGCGTATGATCAAAAGCTTGGCAGTTTAACAGACGGGTAATGCTGGAGAAATGTTGCGCTTAGCCGCGTAGATTATCGAGCTTGTCCAATATCTTTTTCCGATTCATCTTAACCGTTATGGACAATCCAAAAGTTCGAGTACGAGCAACTAAACGATATGGCCGCGGAGTTTTTGCAGTTGCCAATATCAAAAAGGGTGAGTTGATTGCGGAGTTTGACGGGCAGATTCTCGATAATGATTTTGAGGAGTGGACGAAGGACCTTCAAAATCATGCAATTCAGTTTGCTAAGGATAAATGGAGGGACTCGAAGGGAATTGCTCGATGGATCAACCACTCATGTGAACCAAATTGTGGTATTAAAAATCTTTTTCAAGTTGTGGCTATGCGTCCCATCGAGAAGGGTGAGCAGATTACTTGGGACTACGAAATGACTGAGAAGAGTTCATGGTGGCGGATGAAATGTAAGTGCAAGTCGTCTCAGTGTCGAAAAGTGATCGGTAGCTACTCACGAATGCCCAAAAAAGTGAGGCAAAAATACAAAGGTTTTATCTCTGGGTGGCTTATTCGTAAGAAATGATGACAAGTTTACGTTGTAGGGAAAGATAGTCGTTTCTCGTCTAAGGCCCAATCCATTTCATCAAAGGCGGGATATTTTCGTATTCGATCTTCGTGACACGGTAAAGAGAGATGCAGGTGATTTTTGTGGTTTGCATCTTCCCTTCCGACTGTTCCTGAGGGGGTCTTTTCCACATCCGCAGGGAACTCGGCTGTCTGAAAACACCGTTTTCGTGATTTGCGTGCATATTGCTCGACACTTGTAGCCCAGCACTTACGAACTGATTCAAAAAAAGCATAATCGCTGCGGTTTCGGTATAAATATTTTTGGCCGTCGATTTCAAATCCTATCAAGTCAATCGCCAAGTAATCACCATGCCAAGATGTGTTCGTGTGCGCCTTATCCCCGGCAACACCGTGATGAATGAAGGTAATCGATTTCGCTGGAGCTTTTGCCGCTGACTGCAAAGCGCGATTTAGACATGAAGGTAAATAACTCTTGAGAAAATCGGCCAGAGCAGAATTCATGAGTCGACCTTTATCGCAGGAGCCACCTTTGTATGCCAACTTTAAACCGAGTCTTTTTTGGTTGCAGCCGTCAATACTCACGAGGGAGGCTTGGGCAGTTGCCTTGCCTTGTTGTCGAAATTGCAAGTCCACACCGTCACGAGCAATTTGTTCGGCGTGACTTAAGGTGAAATTAGTTAGCAGTAACAAAGCTGCAGGAAAATATGTTTTCATGAACTATTCCTCAAATTTTTATCTTGAGATGTAACGGTGTTGCAAATCGTGCCAATTATCATTCTGAGCAAAATCTTTGCTTTACGTGTGCCAACTGCCAAACCTATGAGCACGTGAAATAAAGTTTAATAGATCCAAGCGAAACTGAGGTTGAGAACTCGTAATATGAGCTGATTCGTTTCAAAATGAGAACTGTGCAAAATGAGAGCCTACACAAAAGCAAGGAAGTGAAGGCCTAGGCGTTTTTCTAAAGTGGGTGGGGTGAATCGCCGAAATAATATAGACAGTGGCTCGTATGTGAAGGTGGCTAAAGTTGATGCTCAGACGGCTAACGAGAAATTTGATTGTTCTCCTGGGTCTATGGCCCTGTCAGTCTTTTGCTCAGAATGCACCTCAGTATCTTAGTGTCGCCGGCGGTCTTTTTAACCCCAACGGTTCACCAGTCACGCTCGCTTCGGTGGACTTTCGCTTGGAACTTTGGGATGCGGCTGCGCAATGTGTTTTGTACTCTGAAGAGCATCCTGAGCAAAATCTAGCCACCACGCGTGGTGGTTTTGCTCTGCAACTCGGACGTGGAATAAATCCGGTCAACAAACTCGATGATTCAACCAACTTTACCGCCAAGTTGTTTGCTAACTCTGGCGCTGTGCCGGCTTTTACCGATTGTCCCACGGGGGTCACGTTTAATTCAGGCGACGAGCGTTTGATTCGCGTTTATTATGACCTTGGCTCGGGTTTTGTGGCTATGGCTCCCGATGTTCCTCTAGGTAGCGCACCCTATGCCTTAATGGCCGAGACGGTTTCGGGAAAAAATATCTCCGAGCTTCTGCAAGTTAAAGACGATGCAAGCACAGTTCTCAGTCAATCCAATTTGGAGAGTGTATTTACATCAGCTAACTTTTCTGCGCTGACCAATCTGCTTGCGGGAACCTCTTCAATGTATATGCGCTCAAATCCCGGCAGTGATATTTCTTTTAACGATCAACGGCTCACTAACTTAGCCGCCCCCGTGACGGCCGACGATGCTGTAAATAAAGATTACGCCGACGGCAATGTCGGCGGTAAAGGCGTTGACGTGAGTGGAGTGGGCGCGGCGATTGGCGATGGTCGCACCTTGATTTGGGACGCAGCCGCCGGTCAGTGGACCACGGGAGTTCCCAATGGCATCGACAGCAGTAAGCTACCTTTAGCCGGTGGAACAATGTCTGGTCCGATCACACTGGATGGTTATGATTTAGATGCGACCGGGAATGTGAATATTTCTGCTGGCCGCTTTTTACAGCTCGGTACTTTTGACAATGCGGGCGAGCCTTCACTCGGCGCAGGTGATGCGGGTAAAACTTGGTTCAATACAGATTTGAGTGCAGTGCGAGTTTGGGTTGGCACTGAAGCGCGCACACAGGCGTTTTTAAGTTCGTCAGGCAAATTGGATCCCGCCTGGCTGCCAGATATGCCATCTGTTGATGGTTCATCGCTCAGTAATTTGAATGCCATTCGCTTGCAGGGGTTTTCGGTGGCGTCGATAACTCCGGCAAGCAATCAAATTTTAAAATGGAACGGTTCAGTCTGGGCACCTGCCGAGGACTTAGGCATGACAGAACTGAGCGGCGATGTTTCGGCAAATGGGTCGGGCTCGGTAGCAGCAACTCTTAACGCCAGTGCAGTGACAACCACTAAGATTGCAGATGATGCCATCACATCGGCAAAATTGAGTAGCACTGATATTGGTATCAATCGTTTGTTAATCACCGACGCCACCACGGGCGAATCTGTGGTGTATGCGACATGCTTGCCCAACGAGATCTTAAAATGGACTGCGAATGGTTGGACGTGTGCAACGGTGGATAGTCTTGCGTCAGTGACTTCCGTTGCTGGCAAAACAGGTGCGGTCTCTTTAAACGTGATGGATGTGGATGGGCTTGGCTCTGCCGCAATCAAAAACGCAGGCCAGGGCGCCGGCGAAGTCTTACTTTTAGATTCATTCGCGCGCATTCCAGCGGTTGATGGTGGATTGTTAACCAATCTGAACGCAGCACTGAGTTACCCCTTGGCCGCAGATTCGGGCACAGCCGCCGCGCCCACATACTCATTCAGCAGCGACGCAGGTTCGGGATGGTTTTCACCAGGAGCCGGATTGCTGGCGGCTTCCACCAATTCCCTAGAGAGAATACGCATTGATGCTGGTGGAAATGTGGGTATCGGGACTACTTCTCCGACAGTCCGATTGCAAATTCAGAATAGCAGCTGGGGTGAATATATCCGCTTCGGTCATTCGGCCCAAGGTTCATCGGGAAGGGGTATTGGGGTTGATAGCACTGGATTTTACGGAACCACCTTTTATAACAATGGCTCACCCGTCGCAAAAATCGCTGACGACGGCGGCCTAGCACTAGGACCTTCATTTTCTGCCACCAGCTCGATATACCCTCCATCTGGCGGCGCAATCATTCAGGGAAGCGTCGGGATTGGCACAAATTCCCCAACAACAAAGCTGGAGGTATCGGGGACTGTGACAGCGACGCAGTTCAACGGATCAGGTGCGGGCCTCACGGGAACAGCGACTTCGCTAACCGCAGGAGCCGCGAACAGCGTCAGTTGGTTAGGCATTTCGAGCAAGCCAACAACTCTTTCAGGATATGGCATAACCGATGGAGTTTCCATCTCAAGGACAATTTCAACAAGTACGGGACTACTTGGTGGTGGCAATCTATCAGCAAATCGCACAATCTCGGTGGACATCGGGACATCGGCCAGCAAAATCCCACAGCTCGACAGCGGTGGCCGATACCCTGCGACTGCGGGCTTTGTAGCTGTAACAAAAGATAATATTTCAACACGAACGGATAGCGGATTCTATCAAACCGGAAACGCTACAACAGCTAATGGG
>JAYQON010000063.1:0-18392 GCA_038144835.1 Bdellovibrionales bacterium | reverse complement strand
ACAAACAAGTTTGAGGCTTACGAGGACGGTAGTTGGAAGGATATGATTAGCACGGGTGGCGGAGCACCGACTTTCCCACTTACAGGTTCGCTTGGTTCTGCTGCGGCCCCGACTTATTCGTTCACGGGTGACGCGGACACGGGCTGGTTCTCACCGGGTGCGGGTTTGCTTGCAGCCTCGACCAACGCCACTGAGCGCATCCGAATCGATGCCAGCGGCAACGTCGGGATTGGCACATCGAGCATGATTGGCAAGCTTGACCTGGTTACCTCTAACGTCTCGACGACTTCAATTACCCCGCTACTGTTTTTGAGTAACGTAAGTAACGGCACAAATACCAATGCTGGAATTGTTTTTAGTATGTCATCAATGCCAGCAACTTACAGAAAACAAGCTATTTTCACCAGCTATGCGAGTTCTGCCGGCTTCAGCATCGGGGATCTCCATTTTGCCCTCAATAACACTCAGAACGCGACAGTGGTTAGCCCGTCGGATTCGAAGATGATGATCTCGGCGGCTGGGCTGGTTGGTATCAGCACTACATCGCCACGTGCAGGCCTAGATATCGCCACCACCGGTACCGGCGGAAGCGCTCTCATCATCCCTCGCGACACCACGGCCAACCGTCCGCCTGTGGGAGCTCAGGTGAACGGTATGCTTCGTTACAACACGTCAACAAACAAGTTTGAGGCTTACGAGGACGGTAGTTGGAAGGATATGATTAGCACGGGTGGCGGAGCACCGACTTTCCCGCTGGCTGGTTCGCTTGGTTCTGCCGCAGCTCCGACTTATTCGTTCACGGGTGACGTGGACACGGGCTGGTTCTCAGCTGGTGCGGGTTTGCTTGCGGCCTCGACCAACGCCACTGAGCGTATCCGTATCGATGCCAGCGGAAACGTCGGTATCGGAACGACAGATCCGACGTCAGGTGCGATTTTAGATGTGTCGTCGACTTCAAAGGGCATATTGGTTCCACGAATGACGACCACCGAAAGAGACAATATCGCATCGCCGCCAGAAGGGTTGATGGTCTATAACACTGTTACCCATAACTTTCAGTTTTACAATGGAGCCTCGTGGACTGATGTCGGTGCGGCGTCTTCGGATGACAATACACCCGACGCTTTTAATTTTGCAGACGTCAACTTCGGATATACGCCAAACTCGGTCATTCCATCAAATATCATCCCTATCGGAGGGATAACGTTTGCGGATGTATCCGTTAGCGGATCGGGCAGCCCTGAGTTTCGCATTTGTATTGATTCTCTATGCAATACCGTTGTCTCGGATTGGAGTTCTGCCGGCGGGCGCCGAATCGGTCTTTACAACTTCGTTCAAATGCGAGGAACGGCCGCCGCCACCTACGGCACTGCCCGCACCGCCACTTTGACGGTGGGAACGGCAAATACAATTTGGACCTTTACGCCCGGTCCACTTTATAGCTTTGCAACGCACACATTCACGAGCTGCACCAGTTCCGGAGCTACGGGCCCCAGTCTCGCGGATTGCACCACTGCTTACTCGACATCGTGGGATGGAAATACGATTTATTTCAATATGGCAACTCGGGGAATTCAGGAGTGGACTGTACCTGCAACGGGTTCGTTTCGCATTACCGTCGCCGGTGCCAAGGGCGGCTATGCGAATACGGGAAACAATCTCGGTGGGAGCGGCGTAGTGATCTCCGGCGATTTCGATTTAGTTTCTGGAGAGAAAATATATATCGTAGTTGGGCAGGCAAGCGCTAATTCCTGGAACCGTTCGGCTGGCGGCGGAGGAGGATCGTTCGTCTACCGCAGCCGCTCTAATCCGCTCATCATTGCTGGCGGCGGCGGCGGAGCCGGTAGCGCAACTGCCGGCAAAAATGCCAATACCACCACATCCGGTACGTCAGATGGCATGTGCCGTGATCCCGGAACCAACGGAAGTGGTGGATCAGGCAATGGAGGCGGAGCGGGTTGGCTCAGCGACGGTACAGGTTCAAGCTATTCGGGCGATAGTGATGCATTCATTGGAGGAACGGGAGCACACGAAGATGGAGGCTTCGGTGGTGGCGGTGGGAGCACGGGCGGATCTTATTCGGGTGGCGGCGGAGGTGGTTATTCCGGGGGAGGAGCTGCAAGCAGTTCGACCGGGGGCGGATGCGGCGGCGGTTCCTACAATTCCGGTACTAATCAGCAATACCTTGGCACGAACGCTGCGGAGGGATACGTAACGATTCAGCCGTTGTAATGTCCCCCCAAGGTTCCGCCGCTCATGTCGTCGGAACCGTAGAAGCGTAGGTTGCTTATTGAATCGGGTAAGTGTGGCTTTCAATAATTTTTAAAAATTTCTTGTCTATTGTGACTGTTTCCACCAAGTCGACTTTAAAGGGTAAATTTGAGGCTGAGAAAGCATCTCGGAGGTGGGCCATAGTTGCTGCCGGCAGCGGTTTGTCGTTGTATATAGCCAAATCCAAGTCGGAAAATGGCTTAGCCGCGCCGATAACCCGAGATCCAAAGGCCACAACTTTTTGGTTAGGAATCCATTGTTTAAGTATGGCTTTCACCATTTCAATTTGCTCAGGACTCAAATCAATCACTTGATCGACTCATAAGTTTTTGTGCGAGTGCTACGGCCTCAGGGTAAAAATCCAGAGCTGTTCTGTGTACAGATATAGCCTTGGCCTCATTGTAGGTGTGAGAAGTGATATTTCTTTGGTCGCGAAAAACCACCCACTTTTCAAATTCGGTGAGAATCCCTTTTTCGCCAGCTTCGCGCAGGAGGTCTTTATAGCTGAGCTGATCAATCAGTTGAGGGGAGGGTGACTCAGATTCCAAGACACGTTTAAGAAACTTGTGAGAAAGTTCAAAGGAATACTCAAAGCGTTGGATGACGGCGTCGCGCAGTTCTTTGTCTTCAGGACTATGAGTAGATCGTTGAATCGCTATCTGCAAACTAGCAAGGGCCTTTGTTAATGGGGAAAAATCTAGTCCCATCGGGCTCCTCTCACAAATATAACAAATAGAATGGATGGGGCGGCAGGACTCGAACCTGCGAATGTCAGAATCAAAATCTGAAGGCTTACCAGCTTGCCGACGCCCCAACACAGGTAAAAAATCGAATCAAAAAAGTCTTACAAAAGACGGTAAATTGCAAGAATTTTTACAGAATTGCATAGAAGCGAACTAACGACCTAACGCGTTATCACTGGCGGTTAGTAGTCTTCATCGGTTCTGGGAAGGTCATTGAGGTTGTCGCCCATTGATTTCACTTCGCGCTCATAGGCTTCAAAAACAGCACGCTCAATTTCGTCTCGGGTTTCCTGGTTAAGAGGGTGAGCGATATCTTTAAATTGCCCGTCTTTACGTTTCTTGGAGGGCATAGCAACAAAAAGGCCCTCATTGCCTTTGATGATCTTAAGGTCGCGAACCACAAAGCAGTTTTCTAAAGTAATGGTGACGTAGGCTTTCAAGCGTTCTTCGTTTACGGGAAAAACCTTTACTTCGGTGATTCTCATGGCCGTTACCTCCGGCGTATGACTTGATTATGTCAATCTCCTGATAGTGTAACGGGATTTTGGTCCTTTGGCTTAAGACTCTTGTATGGATGTCTCAAAATGAGACATCCATACAAATAAAAAATGTCTAGGAAGCTCGGATTGAGACAAGCACTACCCGGTCTTGCTTTAGCACTCTGAGGATATTAATGGTGCCGCGTTTCAGCTGGCGATTTACATCTTTGGCCTTTATGACCTCTTTGCGGTTGACGTCTAAAAGAATATCCCCCGGTGCTAAGCCTGATCTTGCGGCTTCACTGCCGTTGTCGACGTTTACAATAACTGGTCTGGGTTGGCGAAGCACGGGTAAGCCAAATTCCTGTGCTAGGCGGGGAGAATAATCAGCTACGGTGAACCCCAAGCTAAAGGGAGCTTTGTGCATTTCCAGACTATTGTTGCGATTTCGGGGATTTTCATCTGAGCGAGCCGAACGAGTGTCGGGTGGTGTACCGATTTCTACTTTAACAGAAACCGTCTTTCCATTGCGCAAGAGTTTTACTGGCACCTTTTTTCCAACGGGCGTTGAAGCAACGGCTTTTGCCAGATCGCGGTTGGAGGTGATTTTTTTTCCGTCAAATTCGACGATTAAGTCGTAGGTTTTGATTCCAGCTTTTTCGGCAGCTGTGCCCGTAAGAACCTCGGCAATGAGTGCGCCTTCGCTAGATTTTAGGTTTAAACTTTTAGCATCTTCTTCATCGAGCTCCATGTCTGACATCTGGACGCCAATAAAGCCGCGTTGTACCGCGCCGTCTTTTTCAAGCTGGGGCAAAATACTTTTAACATTGTCTATGGGGATAACGAACCCAATTCCTTGTGCGCGGGCATCGATGGCTGTGTTCACCCCAATGACTAGCCCCTGGGTGTTGACCAGAGGTCCGCCTGAGTTACCTGGGTTAATGCTGGCGTCGGTCTGCATAAATGGAAACAAGTTGAGTTCATCAATTTCTCGTCCGATGGCAGATATAATTCCTTTGGTCATGGTGTGGCCATAGCCGTAGGGGTTACCAAAAGCCGCGACCCATTCACCCACTTCGACCTCAGCGCTGGAACCCATGCGTACAAAGGGGAGTTTACGTTTAGTTTCAATCTTAATGAGCGCAATATCAGTGCGCGAGTCTTTACCCACCACTTTTGCATCAAACTGCTCTTTTGTGCGTTCTTCTAGCTGGACTTTAATGATATCGGCTTTGTCG
The DNA here is from genome assembly GCA_038144835.1 of Bdellovibrionales bacterium. Classification (GTDB taxonomy): domain Bacteria; phylum Bdellovibrionota; class Bdellovibrionia; order Bdellovibrionales; family UBA1609; genus JALHOQ01. The sequence continues at coordinate 13,661 of JAYQON010000063.1, read as the reverse complement.
ACAACATGGTTGTTGGTCACGATCAGGCCGTCCTCACGAATAATGAATCCCGTTCCCAGCGATTGCTGAGGGGTTCTTGGATACATTCCGCCTGGCCCCATAAATTGTTCAAAAAGATCAAAAAATGGATCACGGTAGGGGTCGCGCATCATCCGGTTGCGTGGCATATATGTGGTAAAGATATTGACCACGGCTGGATTAATAGCCTTTGCCAGCTCGATAAAAAGTCCGGAAGGCAGAGGATCGCTCGTCTTTAGTTTTGGAAAGGTGGGGATTGAAGTCTGAGGTTGCGCAAAAAGATAAATGTTTGTGAAGGTCAAGATGCAAAGGACCGCCAATAAACATTTTTTAATCATTTTTAGTCTCCTGTGTAGGCTGCTTAACGTATACGAATTTGAGTTGGAGATCACTGATTACGGTTTCGATGAATTGCTTTTCATCGTCGTTAAGATTGCCCTTTGTTTTCTCTTTCAACATATTCAGCATATCGATGTTAAAACGAGCGAGATCTAGGTCTTTCTCGTAATTGTTTGTGTGCGGATTTTTTTCAAGTCCCATAGCGAGAACGGCGCTAGATGCCAGAGAGATTACGAGCGTAGAAAAATTGACCGGTAAAGAATCCGTCTTCGACATAAAATAAACCTCCGCGAGTAAAGAATTTCAACGGCAGGAAGTGCAAAAAGGCAAGCACTAAAGCTGATAACGACCCAGCAGGTGTTTGATGCGCCCTTTCAATGAGGGCTGAATACGAAAAGTGGGATGGTTAAATGGGCTTACCATGCACATATGCGCAAACACCCAAGGCTCAGGCCAAGGTTGCGTTTTGGCGTAGGCATCCATTTTCCACAGTGCTCGTGCCAAGTCTTCGGGCGATTGCAGACGGGCAGCAGTGGCTTTATCAAGTTTTTGAAAGTCCTTTGGACTCAACAAAATATAATGCAGTAGCCATATCCAGGGACTCACCAACCAGGCGGACAGATTGGGCGCCCACCCAAATATAAAAGCAAACCCTTGTTGAAGGACTCTTCCGAGTCTGTAGAGCAAATCCAATACAGCGCCCAACCAGTAGTTCAACACACTGTATGAGGATTTCATGGCCAAGATTTGGTAAGTCAATACCGCACGCAACTCTTTCTCGTTGAGAAGTTGCAAAGTTCCCTCGGTGATAAAAAGGCGAGAGTGCTTTCCGGTTTTTCCATAGCTGAACAGTTGAGCGCAGGGTAGGGGGATTAGAAAGACTTGTGGAGGCGGCCGCTGTAGATCAGTGCTCAATTGATGAACAAGTTTTAATATTCCCCACGGATCCTGGCCTGATAACCTCTGTGTGTGAAGATGAGAAAAGTTCAGAACCTGGTCGTAGGTCAAAAATAGGCCGTTAATGCTAAGCGCAATAGGCGTGATCCACAACCAAGTTTCGCGTTCAAAGCCTAAGCCGGCCAAACTGATCCAGGCTGCATTGAGAATAAAAAGAAAAATCCAAGCTCTGATTTTAGGACTCACGCGCGATTTCAAAAAATACATCCTCGCCACAGCAATCAAAGTTAGATTAAACTCAATAGTTGGTAAAAGGACAAGGAGTCAAATTGTGGATTTCAACCTGATGGCCCTCAATGAATCGATAAAAAAAGAAAGTCAATTCGTAGACCGGATGTTCAAAGAAGTATCCAAAGTTGTGGTTGGCCAACGCGAGATGATTGAAGGCATTATAATGGGCCTTTTGACTGGGGGGCATGTCCTTCTCGAAGGGGTTCCAGGCTTAGCTAAAACCCTCACTATTTCGTCGGTGGCTCGAGCGATCTCTTTGGGCTTTCAGCGGATTCAGTTCACTCCCGATCTTTTACCGACGGACTTGATAGGAACAATGATTTTTAATCCCAAAAGTGGTGAGTTCGCTCCGAAAAAAGGTCCGATTTTCACTAATATCGTTTTAGCCGACGAGATCAACCGGGCTCCTGCCAAAGTGCAAAGTGCACTTTTAGAGGCTATGGCCGAAAAGCAAGTGACTATCGGCGATACCACTTACCTTTTGGAGCGGCCCTTCTTGGTGCTCGCGACACAGAACCCGTTGGAGCAGGAAGGCACTTATCCATTACCCGAAGCTCAGATGGATCGCTTCATGTTTAAAATCATGGTGGATTATCCCAAACGTGCCGAAGAGCTTGAAATCTTAAATCGCATGTCAACAGACAATCAGCCCCAAATTGAAACCGTAATTTCAAAAGAGGACCTTTTGCGGGCACGTGACACCGCAGACATGATTTACGTGGACGAGAAAATCAAAAATTATATCGTTGAGTTGGTGATGGCCACTCGCGAGCCGAAGGAGCATGGCCTAGCTCAACTGCTTCCTCTCATTCAGGTTGGGGCTAGCCCGCGGGCGACGATTAGTTTAACTCGTGCGGCAAAGGCGCATGCGTTTATTCGCGGGCGAGGTTATGTCACTGTAGATGACGTAAAAGGTATCGCCCATCACGTTTTGAGGCATCGCTTGATCTTGACTTACGAGGCTGAGGCCGAAAGCATGACTACGGAACAAGTTATCAAGGAAATTCTTGGACAGGTTGAGGTTCCTTAAACGTTATGAGTTTGCCCCCTGAGCTACTCAAAAAAATCAAACTGTTGGAGATACAGACGCGTAAGCGCGTGAACAGTATGTTTGTGGGTGAATACCATTCGGCGTTCAAGGGTCAGGGAATGACGTTCAGTGAATTTCGTGAATACGTTCCGGGTGATGATGTTCGTTCAATAGCTTGGCCTCTGACCGCTCGTACGGGTAAAGTTTATATCAAGAAACATGATGAAGAGCGCGAAATGACGGTTATGCTTGCCGTTGACGTCAGCGGTTCGCAGGATTTTGGTAGTCAACAGTACTTCAAAGGCGAGGCCGCAGCGCACGTGGCAGCATTGCTCAGCTTTGCAGCGGTGGGAAATAAGGACGCCGTGGGATTGCTGCTTTTTTCTGATCAGATTGAGCTTTTCGTGCCCCCCAAAAAGGGGCGAGGTCAAGTGATGCGCATTTTGCGTGATTTGTACTTTCATAAGCCAGCTTCCCGTGGCACCAATCTTTCATTTGCTCTTGAACATCTCCAAAGTGTGATGAAGAAAAAAGCGCATGTGTTTGTGATCAGCGATTTTGTTGATCAAGGTTTTGAAGGAGCTTTACGGCGGCTTGGTAGAAAACATGATGTCGCGGCCATTTTATTAAGCGACCGTATGGAGAGCGAAATGCCTGCCATGGGGCTGGTGGATTTGGAAGATCCTGAAACCGGAGAGCGAGTGACGGTCGACACGTCCTCACCGGTTTTTCGTCGTGAATACTCCGAATTTGTACAAGGTATTCGATCACAGCGCGCCGTTGAGTTACGCCGGGCTCAGGTCGATACAGTTAGCATTCAAACTGATGATGACTTGGTCACACCGTTACTCGAATTTTTTAAGCGCAGGTCAAGGCGATGAATGAGGTACCGGTTTGGTCATGTGAATTCAAAGAATTGCCAGAGCAGTCAAAATTAGACTCTCTGACGGTTGGGGCGAAATTTTCTTTGCAATGTCAGGGAGAGATCGCGGTTGCATGGCAGGATGGGTTGGTGAGACCCATTTTTCCGCAAAAAGAGCAGCTATACACTTTGACTGTTTTGGAAACAGTGCGATTAGACCCCAACCGGGCCGATTTTGTGGTTACTGGTTACAAGCCCGGTCAGCACGAACCTGAATATGTGCGTTTCATGCAAGGTGACAAAGGCTTTGAGGTGCTCAAGCCGAAATGGGCGATTGAAAGTGTGATCAAGCAAGAAGAGCAGCAGCCACAGCAACCTTATCCTCCATTTGGACCATGGGAACTATCTCTTCCGCTTTGGTTTTTTTTGACATTAGGGGTGTTGGGATTGGCCCTGGGCCTGGTTCTCTTGCGTTTTTTACGTCGGCGAACACAGCGGCAGAGAATGTTGGATAATCTGAAGCTTCATCGCACGGCACTTTCACCCCTTCATCAGTTTTATCGGGACGCTCGCTTGATCCGGCGCAAGTTGCATAGCGCTAAGGCTGTCGAGGAGCTAAAAAAAATCAGCGATGACTTGGATCGTGAATTTCGTCTCTATGTTTTGCGGCAATTTGAAATTCCGACATTGGACTGGACGGACAGCGAGATTTTGCATGATTTGCGCAAACGCCATCGCCGCGTCTACCGGCAAGCCTCAGAGCCACTGCAGAGGATTCTGCGTGAGCTTTTTCGCATCAAAGCCAGAGATCAACTTTTGCTTGCTGATGTAGAGCAGTTGCACCGCATGAGTCTTGAAGCTGTTGAGCGTTTGGATCGGGCGAGGGAGGCTGGTTCATGACTGTTTGGGCGGCGCCAATTGCATTTTTATTGCTTTTGCCCTTAGCCTTATTGGTTGTGTGGCTTTGGTATACTCGTCGCCGCCATGCAACTCTTCAGTTTTCAGCACTTGGGTCATTTTTAAAAATTCATCGTGGCTATCGTTCACAACTGCATTGGTTGCCATTAGCTATAAAATTGGCAGCCTTAGTGTTGGCCATCGTTGCGCTGGCGCGCCCGCAGCAGGCCGATACGCGTATAAAACGCAATGTTGAAGGCATAGATATCGTCATTGTTTTTGATATTTCCGACTCAATGTTGATTGAGGATATGGAGCCGACCAATCGTCTAGAGGCCGCCAAACTGGTGGTCGCAAACTTTATCAAGGGCAGAGTCTCTGATCGCATTGGTCTAGTGGCTTTTGCTGGCGAAAGTTACACGCGCGTGCCAATGACGCTTGATTACCCACTTCTATTGAAGAGCGTGGCGGAATTGCAGCCGGCTCGTAACATCAAAATGGGTACCGCAATTGGTCTTGCCTTGGCGAATGGAGTTGCTCGCATCAAAGATTCCGTGGCCAAGAGTCGTGTGATTATTTTAATGACCGACGGAGAAAATAATTCGGGTACTATTGATCCTGAAACCGCACTTGATATCGCCAAAGGTTATGGCTTGAAAATTTACTCGATTGGAATGGGACGTGATGGTGATGCTCAGCTTCCCGTGACCGTCGAAGATATGTTTGGCCGCAAGGTCAAGACTTACCGCCCGATTCATTCAGCCGTCAATGAGCAGTTGCTGAGTAAAATGGCGCAAGAAACTGGTGGAAAATTTTGGCGCGCGACCACCGGAGGAGCCCTACAGGGGGTTTTTAAAGAAATCAATCGTCTTGAAAAGACCAATATCGAAACTTCTCAATTTACTCGCTATGCCGAGCTTTTTCCGCCCTACCTGCGCGGAGCTGTGATTCTTTATGTTTTGGCCGTATTTCTGGGATTGACCCTTTTTAGGAAAGGTCCTTGAGCGATGTATGAGTTTCGTTTTTCTGACAGGGCAGCTTTGCAGCTCTTGTGGCTTGTTCCTGTGTTGGTTGTATTGACTTGGTGGATGGTAAAACGCTCGCGTCAAGTGCTTGAAAGTCATATTGCTCCTAAAATGGCCGCTTTTTTAATGCGGTCCGTTTCTCCTGGAAAACGAAAACTGAAGATCTGGTTGCAATGTCTTACTCTCGTATTTTTTATTTTTGCTTTGGCGCGACCACAATCCGGAGAGGGTCGACAAAAAGCTAAAAGTGAAGGTCTTGAAATCATGCTCGTGGTTGACGTCTCCAACAGCATGATGGCTGAGGATGCTAGGCCCTCCCGTTTAGAGTTGGCGCAACGCGAGTTGGCTCGCTTTATTGACTCTTTGGGCGGCGACAAAGTGGGTTTAGTTGCTTTTGCTGGTTCGGCGATCTTGCTGTCGCCTCTGACGAATGACAAAACAGCTTTAAAAATGTTTATCGACGGACTCAGTCCAGAAGCGGTTACAACTCAAGGGACGAATTTTAAGAGGGCACTCAACGAAGCCTATCTCGCTCTCAATCGTGGCGGCACCGAGAGTGACGAAAACCAGCAAATCACGCGTGTGATTGTGGTGGCCTCCGATGGTGAAGAGAATGAAAAAGGCGGACTTGAAGCGGCTCAGAAGATCTCTGAGGCGGGAGTGCGTATTTTTACTCTTGGCCTTGGAACTGAACAGGGAGGGCGCATTCCCGTTCGCGACAAACGCGGCAATTTGGCCGGGTATAAGCGTGATCGAAGTGGGAATGAAGTTGTCACCCGCTCAACGGGTCAAGCTTTACAAGCCATTGCAGAAGCAGGTAAGGGCTCTTATCAGCATGTCACCTTCGGCGGAGACGCAATTCGCTCATTAAAAGCGAATATAGATACCTTGCAAAGAACACAGTTCGAAACCATGGAAGTGAGTCATTACGATGAGCATTACCAGATATTTCTTCTTTTTGGACTTATCTTGGCTTTTATTGAGATAGCATTGGGCGATCGTCGCGCTGAAGGACGAATTTGGAGGGGTCGCTTTGAGGTTCCGCAGCAGTAAAAATATTTGCATCACCGCTGTTTGTTTGTTTGCTTTAATAGAGCCGGTCGGGGCAACGACCGTTCAATCTTTTTTTGAAAATCGAGAAGGTTTGAAAAAATTTTCTCAGAAAAGCTATTTTCCGGCTTACCAATCGTTTATGCGTGCACTGCAAAGCGACCCAATGAATCCATCTTTGCACTTAAATTTGGGTCGGGCCTTGGAAGCCAATAAGGAATTTGAAAAGGCGGAAAAGGCTTATTTGAGTGCGTTGAGTCTTTTGCCTGAGGATTCAACTTTGAGATTTGAAACATTATTCAATTTGGCAGGCGTTCGAGCGGATTTGAAACGTATTGACGATGCTCTGGCTACCTATCAAGCCGCTTTGGCTTTGGATCCGGATTCTCTTGAGGTCAAAACTAATATTGAGTTGCTCATGAAGGGAAGTGGGGGCGGAGAGGGTCAAGAAGAAAATCAAGAGCAGCAGCAGCAGAAGGATCAGAATCAAAAAGGCAATCGCGGCGATAAGCCTCAAGATAAACCCGAAACACAAAAGAAAAAGCAGCCTAAACCTTTCGAAAGCCAAAATCTCACGCCCGAAGATGTTAAGCGGATTCTCGACGAGATAAAAAACCAAGAGCAAAGTATACGTGCCAGCGAGTATGAAAAAGGTGCTAAGGACTCGGCTGGGTCAAGGGATTGGTGAGGAGGCCGCCGATGAAATTTTTCTTTATGTTGCTTTTTATTCCCATATTTCTGAGTGCTGTTGCGTTTGGGGAAGAGGCTCAGGTAACGGCCGTAGTCGATCGCAACCAAATCTCAGTGGGAGATGTGATTCATCTTACCATCAGCGTAAAATCAAGTGACAGCCGACAGATTGAAGAACCTCGGTTAAATGGGCTTGATGGCTTTGATCTGATCAATACTTCGTCGGGAGTTGAAACTCGTAGCTCTTTTATCAATGGTAGATTTCTTACTGAACAATCACGTCATTTTACATACATGCTTGCGGCAAATAAAAAGGGCACCCTCACTATCCCGCCCGTGACGGTCAATGTCGATGCGAAAACCTATCGGACAGAAGGCATTAAAGTGGTTGTGGGGGACGCACCGTCTGGTCAGCCGATGGCTCGTCAGCGTCCCCAGCGTTTACCGAACAATCCATTTGATCAGTTGGATCAAATGGAGGAAGAGATTTTTCACCAAATGCTTCAGCGCCAGTTTCCTCAAGCTGTTCCTGGTCAACCGAATGTGCCTCAGTTCAATCCAGATGAAGCTTTTTTTATTCAGGCCGAAACTGATAAGACCAAGGTTTTTGTAGGTGAGCAGGTCACTACAAATTTTTATTTGTACACCCGCGGACAGATTCGCGACATAGACACGCTCAAATATCCAGATCTGAAAGGTTTTTGGAAAGAGGACCTTGAAATGGCAACCCGGCTTAACTTTGAACAAGTTGTTCTTAATGGGTTGGCCTACCAACGTGCTTTATTGGTGTCTTATGCATTGTTTCCGATAAAACCCGGCAAGAGCATCATTGATCCGTATAAGGCCAAGTGCACGGTCATTAGCCCGTCAAATTTTGGGTTTGGTCGACCCTATCAGTTCACCAAGGCGAGCCGACCCATAACGATTGAGGTTGCCGATGTTCCCGTCGAGAATCGTCCGTCTAATTACACGGGCGCCGTGGGTAACTTCCGTGTCACAGCCCAATTTGAACCGACCACTGGAGTGGCGAATCAGCCGATTACCTTGCGTGTTCGTTTTGAAGGACGTGGAAATGCAAAGCTGATTGAATTACCAAAACTTGAATTGCCTCCAAGTTTTGAGCTTTATGATCAAAAATCGCAAGCAAAGTACATCAAGGATGGCACAAGCTTTAAAGAGTTTGAGGTTCTGATTATTCCACGTGAACCAGGCGTGTTTCAAATTCCAGGTATCTCGATCGGTGTTTTTGATCCGCAAGCCGGTAAGTTTTCGGCTGCGTCTTCAAATCCACTACAGATTTCAGTGACCGGTACAGCCTTGGCGCAAAATCAGATTGCACCCCAAGCGCCAGGTACAGGCGCGGTAAAGCCATCCAACCCTAACGTGCCACAATTGCCGTCGCTCGCTACGGAGCTTGGGGTAAATCACTTAGTGTCTGCGACCACAGTTGGTTTTACTGGACTACTGTATTTTGGAGTATTTGCCTTTCTTGGGTATCAGGCTTGGAATGGCTTTCGGCGCAAGCCGAAGCGCGCCAGTTTAGGATTGATTTTGCGTAATCGATTGCGGCACGTACATCAGTTAGCAAATAACAACGAATGGCGTCGGGTGGGGGTTGAGTTGACCAATGCCGCTTACCTCATTCTCGGTCAACTTTCTGAACAAGGCGTTGCGAGTCAAGAGCTTAAACGCCTCTTAGAAGGAACGCCTCCCAGTTTGCGTAATGAATTGGCTGGTCCAATTGAAAAGCTCTTGGCGCAATGTGAAGCATTAAGCTTTGCACCGCAAGATGTGCTAGGGGATATGACAGATAAAGCTAAATTGGATCAGCTTATCGCGGACTTTCAGAAGGTAATGTCTCGCGCAATTGAATTGGCGGAAATCTAGTGCGAAAAATTTTAGGTTTGTTAATTTTAGTGGCGACGTCTGCTGCAGAGGCTAAGCTTTCCCTCGTGAGTGTGAATTTCGATCAAAATATCGATTCACCACGCTGGATGTTTGATGCGAAAACAAAAGTGAGCTCTGGTGCCTTGGTTCAGAACCTTGTAAAAGCAAAAAAATCCTTGTTGGCCAATGATCGTTCAGCTTGTTTAAGTGCATTGGCGAAGGCTTACTCACTGGGTAAGAGTCTTGGTCCGTGGATTTCTTGGAATCAACTACAGTGTGCACAGCTTCCAGATAAGGCAGGAGTCTTTTCAGTTCGAGCGCTCTCGATGGCTATCGAAAAAGTTCAGTCACAGCCGCAGTGGCTTTTATCAGGTCCCCACGCTCAACTTTTGCAGGGCGCTTATGTGTCGGCGTTGCAAGTTTTGGCTGAGCAGCAATCTAAGGTTAACCGTCCACAAGCGTGGAAAACTTTGGATCGTCTACAGCAGCACAAAGGTTGGTTGAAAACGGAGGAGCGTGCGAAAATCTATCGTCTGGCTGGTGAATTGTCTTTTATCGAGCAAAATCTTCCCGCGGCCCAAGATTTTTTTCTGCGTTCGATCAGTGAAAAAGACAATCCAGAGTTGCGGGCGAAGGTCGATCTCATTCGCGCCACTCTTTTGGGGCGTAAGAAGGAACCACTGGTGACAAAAGCGACATCGGAGACCCAGCCGGCGTCAGTCCCTGTGCGAGAGGATTTGGGCGTTTCTGAGGAGGAGCGCGAAATTTATGTGCGCATGAATCGGGCCCTTGAGACACAGGATTATATTTCTTCTGTTGAAGATGCGATTGCCTTGATTAAAAAATTTCCTGGTGGCCAACGTGCAAGCGAGGCCTCGGATCGGGTTCTCGATATTTATTTGAGTGTCGTAGGCAAGGGCGAAGACAAGTTTCTTGTCGTGCGGGAGCGAATTGTTAAAGAAATGGCGAATGCAGATGCCGCTCGTTTGAGTCGTTGGGCAAACAATGCCTATGCGCGAGGAAGTTATCTTGATGCCCTTGATTTGGCTGAGAAGGCTTATGCCAAGTTTGACGGGCATCCAGATAGCACAAAAATGGCTTTGTTGGCTGGCGAAGCAGCTCAGGCTGCAGGTGAGTACGAAACGGCTAGGAAGAATTTTGAAAAGCTGGTGCTCAAGCACACGGGCACAAAAGAGGCAGCTGAAGCAACGTTTCGGTTGGGACTCATTGAATTCCGCAATCGACGCTATAATGATGCCGCGGCTTTTTTTGAGCGTGTTTTGGCATTGAGGCAGGGGGTATCCTGGGAGTATCGCGCACTTTACTGGCAGTGGCGTTCTCGGCAAAAAATTGATGAACCCAAATCTCGGGAATATGCTCAGCCGCTTATTGAGAAATTCCCACTCTCCTACTATGGCTTGCGCGCTCAACTGGAGTTGAATGGTGGAGAGATGCAGCTCAGCACAAAAAAAATCCCCGCCAAGTTGGAAATGCGCCTTCTGCAGACTGAGCATCTGGCATGGGAGCGGTTGAATATTTTGTTAAAGGCGGGCTGGTTTCGGGAGGCTGAGGAAGAATTGCAGATGTTGCCTCAACCCACCAGTAACGAGGAACGTGTTCTGCATGCTAAGTTATGGGCTGCGAGCTTGCGCTATGATCTTGCAATTCAGATATTGAACAAAGTTTTTGAAGAAAATCCGTCTTTTGTGAACGCCCGTATTTTAAAGATAGTTTTTCCGTTAGAATATTCGAGTTCTATTGTGCGCGAAAGCAAGGCCAATGGATTACATGCGGACTGGGTGCGATCCTTGATTCGGCAGGAAAGTTCTTTTCGCCCAGCAGCAAAAAGTACAGCCAATGCATTGGGTTTGATGCAGCTTTTGCCAAGCACGGCACAAGAGTTGGCTAGGGATTTTAAAATTAAAGATTTTTCTCCTGGTGAGTCCTTGCTCAATCCAGAGATCAATATAAGACTTGGAAGTGCGTATCTCTCGCGAATGATTCGTAGCTTTGGCGGCAATATGCCGTTGGCTCTCGCGGCTTACAATGCAGGTCCTACGCGACTGCGGCGATGGTTAATGGCGCGAAAGGATTTAAGCAGTCTTGAGATGAGTGCTTCGTCCGCTCCCGAAGTCGAGGTCTGGATCGATGAGATGCCATGGGAAGAAACCAGTTTTTACGTGAAAGCTATTTTGCGAAATTGGCTTATTTACCGTCTTTTGGACGGGTCCAAACTGTCTCAAACTGAGCCAATCTGGGTGGACGCGAAGTCGACAGCAAGATAAGCTATAATAAGACAAGGAGAATCCTGATGTCTTTGCCTCTCCGGGGCCTGCTGGTCACCAGCCTGCTAGCGCTTTCTGCCTGCGCCAGTTTTAAGCGCAACAACATTGATTCGTCGGCGAATCAACCTATGGATGCTTTTGGCGTTCAGGCCAGTATTCGTGAAAATGAAGAGTCTTCTGAAGACGTCGAGAGAAATATTGAGAAGCCATACAGTCCCTCTTACGGTCAAATTCCACTAGACTATAATCCTCATGTGCAAAAGTGGATTAATTACTTCCAGGGACGTGGCCGCCATTACATGGAAACTTATCTTTCTCGTTCTAGCCGCTATTTGCCGATGATGAAAAACGTTTTGCGTGAAAATGGGTTGCCGGAGGAGCTGGTCTATATCGCTCTTATCGAAAGTGGTTTTAGTCCGCGAGCCCATTCGCATGCCAACGCTGTTGGCTACTGGCAATTTATTCGTAGCACGGGCAAACGCTTTGGATTGCAAATCGATACGTTTGTCGATGAGCGGCGTGATCCCGTTCTTTCAACGCGTGCTGCTGCTGAGTACTTTAAGGCTCTGTACAACCTGCTTGGTTCGTGGCACCTAGCAATGGCTTCTTACAATGTTGGTGAAGCGCGTGTAAAACGCGCAGTGGCTAAGTATTATACTCGTGATTTTTGGGAGTTGATCAAGAAGCGTCGTTCTCTTCCGGCTGAAACCAAGAACTACGTTCCTAAATTTATTGCGGCCACTATGATAGCTAGGGATCCGGCTAAATACGGTTTTACCGAGGTTGGATATCTTGATCCTTTATCCTACGATACAGTCGCTCTACATAGCCCGATCAGCATTTCTAAGCTGGCATCTAACCTCAACGTCGACGCTGAAGAATTGAGGCTTCTCAATCCAAAATTTCGTACCGATTTTGTGCCCATCTCTCGCGGTTCAGAGACTTTCGTCCGGATTCCTGTTGGCCGGGCCACGGATGCCTTAGCGGCATTGAGCTTGAGTACAACCTCTCAGCCAAAAATTTTGCAGGCAGAGTATTATTTTTATCGGATCAAACGCGGTGACACTCTTTCGACCATTGCTCGACGTCACCGCACCACAGTTTCGCAGTTACGTCGGTTGAATGATCTGTCAAACCGCACTTTGTTGAGAGTTGGTCGCAAACTGCGAGTACCCGACAATGGTGGTGAGGGAATAAAGCTTGTAACAGAAGAGGATGTACGCGCTCCATCTTCGCGCCAAGGAGCCGCAGCTGTTCCCGCGATTCAAATGCGCGAAATCGAATTTCACAGGGTTCAGCGTGGCGAGAATCTTTCAACCATATCAAAACGTTATGGCTTAAGCGTTGCGGAGTTGCTCAAACTTAACCAATTAGGGCAGCGATCAATTTTACGCAAAGGTCAAAAAATTCGCATCAGAGCTGCCGCCAATCCGCGCAGTGCCTCCGTTTCGCGGTCAAAAACTAGAGGTCCCGCATTAACATCGTTTCAGTCGGGGACAAATGGTCAGTCAAAAGCAAAACGAGTTCAGGATGAAGTGTCACACAAAGGCGCCAAACACGTTGCCGCTTCAGCCGAAAAGAAACGCCAACACACTGTTCGACGGGGCGAGACGCTTTATGAAGTTGCGCGTAAGTACCGGGTGAGTTTGAGCAAACTTGCCGAAATTAATAACGTCAAGATCAACCATCGCGTGTTGGCTGGAGAAAAACTCGCGATTCCCTAATGTGTGCTAAGAGGGTTTTTGCTTTTCTAGGTTTTCAGCCAGGAAATTCAATTCATCCGCTAAGTCTTTGAATTCATCTTCAGTTCGGATTCGGACCCGTGAGGAAAAATCTCCTGCAATCAGACGACGTATGTGGGCCTTGATGGGAACCATTGGTCCATAAATCCTGTGGCTAAGAATTGCGCCAATAATAAAGGCTGAGACCGCAAAAAAAATAGAGAAAGCGATTGCTGTGTGAAGGTAAAAATAAATTTTGTTGGTTAATAAATAAGCCGTTTGCGAATCCAATTGCATGGATGCGTTCAGATCCTGAATGACGTCATCAGTTTTAAATATGAGAATAATGAGAAGAAGACCTATCAGTAAAAAACCAAAGCTCATAAGGGCGCTCATCTTGAGCTGCATTTTGGGTTGTACCCAATAGGTACGGAAGGTGCGAAGTTCTCTGCCAGAAGGGGTTTTCTTTGCGGTCGGACTGCTCATCAATGAATCTCCCAAGATATGGTCACAGTGTATTCGCAGGCAAAGAAGCAGGCGAGTCTTTTTTGGCTCTCGCCCTTAGTCTAGAACACTCGTTCATTGCCGCCGTAGATAGGGATTTGGGCACCGGTGGTTTTGCTGAATGCGGGACCCACCATCGCACAGACCAAATCGGCAACATTTTTT
>JAYQON010000062.1:0-18455 GCA_038144835.1 Bdellovibrionales bacterium | reverse complement strand
AAATTCAGGCCGCCTATCTCGGTCATTGAACAATATAAAGATTGCTAGTCAGTAATTTTAAACTAGCGTAATCTTTAGCATATGCGTTTGCATTTTCTTTTTCTTACAATTATTTTAGCCGGCGCCCACGTTGAAGCTAGTATGTGCCCCAGCGGCGATGATCCTCCACTGGAAATTCAAACTAAAGCTGGGCCAGTACTCTATATCTGTGGGTTTGAGGATCATGAGTTGAGTTCGCCCTCGAAGAAGCGGGCCTTCACTGAGTTTTCAGTGTACTTTACAAGTTCAAAAAACATCGAGCCTAAAGAGATTTTTACTTCGGACCTTTCTGATACCTATTGGGTTAGCGTTCAGCCCGAAACAGGCATTGACCTGGAAGAATTGTGGTTTTTCTCTGAAACCCCACAACCTGCCTTAGCTCGACAGATCATTTGCCAAAAAGATTCGTGTTCATTTTCCGCAACTCGCTGTGTGTTCAAGTCGAAGCCAAACCCTTACCCCAAAGCCATCAACCGATTTATGGCAGAAAAGAATAGCGGTAAATTTAAAAATGACGGCGAAGAGCTACTAGATCAAATTTTTGCCCAAGCTCTTTCGGGAGACAAAAAGGCTCTCGATTTTTATGCCAAAAATCTCGAGGGGCTTGAGTCAGTCATGATTGAGGCTTTTAATGCCAACAAGAAGAAGCTGGAAGAAATTAAAAGCCTCAAGTGTCGCTGATGAATATCTAGTCGCCTTCGTTAGGAACTGCCTCTTCACTGGTCGAAAAAGTTTCTTCGACAGCTAATTTTTCTTCAAACGTCTTGGAGGAGGATTTACTACGAGCCCGCTTCGGTTTAGCGGGCGGAGCTTCGGCAAAGTCAATCAATCCAATTTCAAATAGGGCTTGAATTCGATCTTCGGTGAGTTTTCTTAGTTTAGCTTTGGGTACACCCATTTCATCGGCTTGAGCTAAAATTTCGTCATAGGCTTTCTTTGCTGACTCAAGTTCGGCTTTTGCCGACTCAAGAGCGCGTTTGGCCTTTTCTAACTGTATCGTGGCGGCATCAGCCTGGGCTAAAAATCCGAGATCCATGATGTGCTCCTTAGTTGTTAAGATCCATTCTACATCGAGTGTACTGTGTTCTAAAGTGTATCCTTATAATTTAAGCGTCGCTGAGATACCTTCGATGTAAATGCTTATGAAAAGGGGCAAGACTTAAATTGCCAGACGCCTGTTCAACTAGTTCCAAAGTTCCCAAGCGAGAGCCTTGAGTCCAGATGTTTTCAGTCAGCCAAGACTGGATAAAATCAAAGTTCCCATTGGCTATATCCGTGCGAACACTTGGACGCTCTTCCTCGATCTTAGTAAAAAGTTGGGCGGCAATAACGGCGCCAAAAGTGTATGCCGGAAAATAACCAAAAGAGCCACTTGGCCAATGAACATCTTGCATACAGCCATGCTTATCATCTCCCAAAGTGCTCAAGCCCAGGTAGCTCTTCATTTTTTCATTCCAGGCTTCAGGAAGGTTTGTCAGGGGCCAACGATTTTCGAGAAGATCGCGTTCAAGCTCGAATCGAAGAATAATATGAGCCGGATACGTGACTTCGTCTGCATCAACTCGGATAAGAGATTTTCGTACGCGGGTCATCAGACGGATCAGATTTTCGGTTTCTAAAGACTCCGAGTTGCGGACGAATGGCTGCATATGACGGCGGATGTAGGGAGCAGCAAATGTTAAAAACTCGCGCGAACGGCAGATCTGCATTTCCATCAGCAGGCTCTGGCTTTCGTGTATACTCATTCCACAACCTGCACCCACAGGTTGTCCGAGCCATTTTTCGGGAAGATGCTGCTCGTATACGGCGTGACCGGTTTCGTGTAAAACACCCATGAGGCTCGATATAAATTCTCTCTCATTATAACGAGTGGTAATTCGCACATCGCGGGCTGTTCCTCCGCAGAACGGATGATGGCGTTCATCAAGGCGACCAATATCCGTAGAAAATCCAACTATCTGCATAAGTTCTGAGGCCAATGCTTTTTGAGCCTCTTTCGGGAATATGCCCTCTGGAATAATGACCGTCTCTCTATTTTGTTTCTCAATTACGTTGTCGATGAGAGTGGGCAAAAAGCCTTTGAGTTCACCGAACATCTTTTCCACGGTAGATGTATTAAGCCCTGGAGAGTAGAGAGAAAGAGCGGTATCGTAAGTGCTTAACCTCAGCTTGTCACTGAGGCACTGAATCATCTCTCGCGTTAGTTTTAAAACTTCGTCCAAATAAGGCATAAATTCGCGCCAATTATTATGGGCTCTAAGGGTTCGCCAGTGTTGCTCACAACTCATACGAGCTAGGACGAGACGTTGGTTTAGATCAGCTGGAATCGCCGTGTTTTCCAGATAAAGACGGCGCATCTCGCGCACATTGGCTTTTTGCCAATTATCTAAGCTCAATGTCTCACAATCATTGAGCCAGTCTCCGATCTCTGGAGACATACTTAGATTTTGAATGACCACGGTCAATTCAGCCAAGGCATCGTTGCGATATGGTCCACTGCCTAAGGGCATCATTACGGCCTCATCCCATGAGGCAATAGCCTGAAGATCTTTTAATCTTGAGATTTGGCGAAAACGATTTTCGAGTTTTGTATATGACGAGTTCATTTGGTCTCTTTAACTGGGGTTTGAGATTAATGTCTAAAATTACCGTTGGCTAGAGTGTGCCCTAAATGAGTTTTTACCCAATTTCCGGCAAAGTGACAATATACGTCTCGTTTGGACCAATAAAACACCTGTTTAAGCATTTTAAAATGGGCATGAGACTTGCTCACGCTCGATATGGGAGTTTTTATGTCTTTACGTGTTTTTAAAGCACTGTCCGTTTTAAGTTTTTTGGTAATCGCGACCGTGGCTGCCGCGGAACAGGAATCAATTGTGGTGCGGACTGCAAAGATTGACAATCATGTGGTTGTGATGACCCCAGATAAGCGTCTCTTCGGAGTCCACTGCGGCAATCAGGAGCTAGTCTTTGCGACCCCCTCCGGCGAAATCATGATCGATAATTACAAAACCGCCGTGCGAAATGCTAACCCGCGCTCGGGTTGGATCAGTCTAGAGGCGAGAAGCTCTGATCTCCTGTGTCGCAGTCCTCTGAACACAGAATTTGACCTAGTCATTTCCGAGGGTTCCGCGCGCATACTCGCTTCACGTTCAGCAAAACTAGAGTCTTACACTGATGAAGCAGAAATTCGCACCTATAAATTCGGTCAATACCTGATTGGAGTCACTGATAACTACCGGCTGGTTGGGTTGGATTGTCGAAGCGGTGTTGTATCACAAATTATTGATCACACTATAGGTCAGATCTCAACAGGCTATATTGTTATGCAAAAGGACAATGGTTTGTTGATAATGAAAAATTATACCGGCGGGCGCATGGGCATTGCTCGCGCATCTTCAAAAGTTCTAAGTTCTGAGGCAGTCAGTACAATTTGTGGGAGCTCTCGGCAGGAATTGAATGCGGATTATGATGTTTCAGGCATTTTGAGTGCAAATTTAGTAGAGATCACGGGTCGCTCCGTCAACGCCCGCGCCAAAAAATAAGTTCTTTCTTGAGGTTGGACTCTCTCAGCAAATAGCAGTGATTGACCAAGCAAATCTGTTTTGCGACGATCACGAGATGAAGCATCAAGAAGTTTTTAATAAAATAAACAGCATATATTTATTACTTAAGCGGCTATTGAATCTGAGAGCGGACATGGACGAAGAGGGAACCATAGCCGCTATCCGCGAGAATGTGAATTTTCGCAGCGCCAACGCGTGGACCTTGGTCTTTGCTATTTTTGTTGCGTCTATTGGTTTGAATACAAATTCAGCTGCGGTGATCATTGGAGCGATGTTAATTTCGCCCCTGATGGGGCCAATTGTCGGCGCGGGGCTTGCGCTTGGAATAAATGATTTTGATCTTCTCAGACGTTCATTTCAAAATTTACTTATTGCGGTATGTTTGAGTATTTTTGCTTCGACTTGCTATTTTCTGATTTCTCCACTTTCTGAAGTGCAATCCGAGCTTTTAGCACGCACACAACCGACTTTTTATGATGTTTTGATCGCCTTGTTTGGAGGAGCTGCCGGTATTGTTGCTGTCTCACGCAGAGAAAAAGGCAACGCAATCCCAGGCGTAGCTATTGCTACCGCCCTGATGCCACCGCTGTGCACAGCCGGCTTTGGTTTGGCTCGGCTAGAAATTAAATTTTTCGCCGGTGCGCTTTACCTTTTTGTGATCAATTCGGTATTTATTTGTTTATCCACCTATGCATTCGTACGCTATATGAAGTTTCGTGCGGTTTCCGTCACTGACGCGGTTGTGCAAAAGCGACTTAACCAGTGGATACTGACCACTGTGGCTGTAGTTGTGCTTCCTAGTCTAGTACTCGCTTGGCACTTGCAACGAGAGACATTGTTCCGGTCGCGTGCCAACGCTTTTATTAATAAAGAGATGCGATATGATCGTTCGTTTGTGGTCAACCGCGAAATTTTATTTGGTTGGGGAGAACCAAAAATCACCGTCAGCTTGATTGGCGAGTCACTCGACCAAGCGAGTCTAGATCTTCTCAAGGAGAAGATGCGCCTGTATTCGCTAGAGCCTCAGGCCTTGGAAGTTCGTCAGGCCTCACTTGAAGAAAGTCTTGAAAAGCGTATGAATGAGCGAATGAAAACTGAGTCAAATCAGCTTCGAGAATATCAGTTAAAATTATCTCAACGCGATATGGAGCTGAGTAATTATGCGATCGCTGAAGAGCTCACTGGCAAAATTTCTAAGGAATTGGTTCCGCTTTTTAATTCGGTCAATCAGGTTGTAGTTTGGGCACGTAGGGGCTCTGGGGTTGAGTTTGAAACACGAGTATTGGTGCATTGGAAAAGTTCTCCGACGAAAAGCGATCGAGAGAAGGTTTCAAAATTTTTGGAGCAACGGGTTCCCATAAACTCTGATTTTATCGCACACGTAAGAAACATTTAAATTTTGCAAATCGGAGAGCCATGCATGATTTTCACAGAATTATTTGTTCCCACGTTTACACTGGGCATTGCCTTTGCGGTAGTGGGCTTTCTTTTATCGAGAATTTTTAGGAGAAATGATGTTGCCGATGCACTTTGGGGCCTCGGCTTTTTTGTAGTCGCCGTCTGGCATGCGTTCCCTTTTCAGCTCTCACTCCGATCGATGCTAGCTTTTTCGTTCGTGAGTTTATGGTCTCTCAGGCTGAGTGGCCATTTAGCTTTGCGGATTTTGAAGTCTAAGGATGAGGATCTTCGCTATCGCGAATGGCGATCCCAATGGGGTGATTCTGAGCCGGTCATGGCTTTCTTTAAGGTCTTCCTATTGCAAGGGTTGATCCTGTCTCTGGTGGCTATGCCAGTGGTTTGGCTCATGAGGATTGATAATCCGGATTTAACACCCTGGGATTTTGCCGGTGCCATAATCTTTTTAATTGGTTTTGTTTTAGAAGTAGTGGCTGACGCTCAGCTGGCAAGCTTTCGCGCAAAGGCGTCTCATCGCGGCAAGATCCTGCGAGACGGATTGTGGCGATGGTCGCGCCATCCCAATTATTTTGGCGAAATACTTATCTGGTGGGGCCTTTTTTTAATGTGTATGAGCCTTTCTGGAGGAATTTTAACGGTGATTTCACCCTTGCTAATGACTTTTCTATTAACCCGAGTTTCTGGTGTTCCAATGCTGGAACGATTGCTGAGTCGACGTGGAAGTGAATATGCGCTCTACGTCAACAGCACTCCGGCTCTGATTCCGCTGCGATTACATGGCCTGGTCGTTTATGCGGCAATCATTGGCGCGCTCTTCTTTTTGGATCTCGTCTGGTTGGGTTGGATTATGGGAGATTTTTATAAGCTTCAGGCATCCATGATTGCTAGAGTTGAAGATGGTCGGTGGGACGTTTTGGCGTGGGCGGCAAGTGGAGTGTACCTGATGTTGGCTTACGGTTTACAGAACTTGGCCTTGGAGTCTTCTCGCTCAATGTCTATCTATCGAGGCGCAGTTTTTGGTTTGAGCGTGTATGCCGTCTATGAATTAACAAATTTGGCCCTTGTTAAGAATTGGCCAGTAAAAATGGCTCTAATTGACATTTGCTGGGGAACCTTACTTTGTTCTTTTGCGGTAGGTATTGGTCACTGGGTAAAAACCTGGCTAAACGAGCGCGAAGTTTCGGAATCAAATTCGGCGAAGTCCAGTACCAATGCCAATTTGGGTTAGTTGCCGGAATTTTATTCAGGCTTTAGGGTAGTATAATCGTTCGGCTTTAGAATTTCTTCCCGTCCTTGGTAACCGCTGATAGATGGTCTCGTTCTTAATATTTATGGAAAGGATGGGTGTATGAAACGCTTTCTGCTTGTGAGCATTTTATCATTGGCCGCCGCATCGGCCTCTGCGGTTGAATGCCCGTTTCAACCGACTGAAGAAAACTATTTAGAACGTGCTGCAGTCGCTGTGGCCGCGACTAAGACCTGCGAAGAGGGAGCAATGTTGGCCGAAGCCTGTGCCTTGGGGAAAAAAGGAGATGAGCTATTGGCTCAGGCTGCTGAGCGTAAATGCGCAGGTGATTTTATGCCCAAATTGTCGACCGCGGAAAAAAGAATCTATGTAGCCCTTCAGCTCAAGTGCGACAAGAAATATAAAACCTCAGATACGCTCATATTTTCAATTTTTAAGGCTTTTTGCCATCTGCAAGTGGCCAGACTGTATTCAGAATTATATACGCCTGCCGAATAAATGCCTGATTGCGAAGGTAGCCGGGCGCTCTTTTTAAAATAGCGCCCGGATTTGTGACTGGTGTCTGAGCATTTCTTTAGTCTTCCGTCAGAGCCAAAACTTCCACTCGCGACAATGTGTCGGGGTCATCACTTCGCGCATGCACAAAAATGGATTTAACACATTTATCTTGGGGCTTGAGATCTGAGACCCCAAACCATGGGCTGTCGTAATTTTTAGGAAAAACGTAAGAAAAATAAAATTGCTCGGAGCCACCATCTGTAAAAGTAACGCCAGCGCCATCAACAAAAAGAGCTGCATTTGTAATTCGTAATTTCAAATGAGTAATGTCGCGTCCGCAATTACGCACTCTCACGCTATATCGGCGCAATTCGTGGCCCACGGAAACAACTGCTAAACTCTCTACAGCAAGAGTCTGATTTGAGTCGTAAATGCCCTGAGCTGACGCTCGCGTTAATAGGCCAAAAAATATAGTAAAAAAAAATAAAATAAAGCGCATGGTCCCTCCCTAAGAAAGCGCTCGCGCAAGTGAGACGGATGCCGCAAAAAAAAATGATCGGCAATGAAGATGGATAAATGACTCACGTGAGCGGTGTTCTCGCGAACGCATAAGGGATTTCCAATTGGGGCATAAATGGACTGAGAAAAAACGCACTGCTTAAACTAATTAAAAATAGTAGATATACAAAAAAATATAACCTGAGTTATCCGGACATGAAGAGTTCGGCTCGGTGCGCGTGGAAATCTTTTTCCAAGAACCATTGGTTTCTTGTCAGCGGGCATGAACCACGGCTAGTTCCTCGCTCAGTTTCTTTACAGAGGGAGGACTAAAGTGAAATGGTTTTTTGTAATTAGCTCTTGTTTTGTTCTCATACTGAGTGCGTGTGATGTGCATTCTCCACAGAGTATTGTAGGTATTCAGCAAGATCTTGCGCCGGTACCAGACCCTTCTCGGGCTAATGATCTGGATGTTCTTTTGAATCGTCATCAAGGCCAGGGCCGTTTTTTGACCTTGCAATCCTCTTTTTGGCTAGACGGTGTACGTGGTTCTGAAAAAAGGACACTGGAGGGTGAAGACAGTGACCGTGATGAACAAGAGGCTGATGTTTTTAAATTGGGACGCCCAGGCTCGAAGCTATTGTATCTTCTTAACTATGTGCGTGGACTACAAATTGTTTCATTTGCCAATGGGCCCCAAGCTCCTCAACTCGTTGGCCGAGTGAATCCGACGGGTAGCTACTCAGACACGCTGTACTCGGATCTCGAGCGTGGACGGCTGTTTGTTTTAGAAAATTTGTATCAAGCAGGTAAGACCACATCTCGGATCGTGGTCTATGATGTAATCGATGAAAAGCAGCCTTTCATCGCGCAAAAGATCGAACTCGACGGTCGCGTAGTTGATTCGCGCATTGTTGGCGATGTTCTCTACGTAGCGACTTTGGAGACCATCAGTGGTGGAAGCCGTGGTCTAATTGGAGGGAGCCAAAAAAATGTAGGCAAAGTTGAGTCGTTCAATATTGCAGGTGAAGTCCGACACGTGGAAACTTTTAAACTCGGTCTCCCCATAACTCGTGGTGAACTGATGAACATTCAGCAAGAGGGCTCGGGTAGCCAAACAAAATATTATCTTGTGGCTGTGCAAAGTCGCGATGATTGGTGGTGGTGGGATCGTCAGTCCGCTGTAGAGGTGGTTGATATTACCAATCCAGAAGGTCGCATTCGACCTTTAATGACCGCTTATGCCAAAGGGCGCATTTCAGAGCGGAGCCAGACGCGAATTAAAGAGGGACATCTCATTGTTACTTCTAATTATCTCGTAGGAACGGCTACGGGTACAGCTCGGATTGGAAGAGTTGCAGTAGAAAGTTTTCGCATGGCCGGGAACGATGCCAGTGTTTTGACGGAAGAGGAGGCTGAATATCGTAGGCTCCACATCGAACGGGCTTTGAGCAAAGTGCAGAATGAGCTAGAGCGCGAGGCATTACGCGAAAAAATGCTCACAGACAAAGACCTTGGCTTGAGAGGTCGCTTCATCCGCCTGCCAAATGGATCTCTAAAAAAGCTGGTTGCTGACGCCACTGTCACCTCTGGAGACAGCACGGGGCTGAGTGCCACTTTGCAAGATGTTCGTTATGATGGTGATTTGATGTATGTTTTTTGGGTGCCTAGCAATTTGGTCGATCCCCTAGACGTCTTTAATATCGGTGATCTGGAAAAAGGTATTCAGTACGAGGGACGAGTGCTTTTTGAGGGCTGGATTTCTCGCAGTTTTCCACTGAGTTTTAGGGACAAAAAATTTATCGTTGCTCTTGGT
This sequence comes from Bdellovibrionales bacterium, assembly GCA_038144835.1. Classification (GTDB taxonomy): domain Bacteria; phylum Bdellovibrionota; class Bdellovibrionia; order Bdellovibrionales; family UBA1609; genus JALHOQ01. Next base: position 9,376 of record JAYQON010000062.1, on the reverse strand, counting down.
TGGATTGTCGAACCCATCAACAACCAGAATCCGAGACGTTTTCCCCAGGCTATGATTTTTGAAGTGAAGCAAGTTGTTCGGCAAGAGAAGAACAAAGTGACTGGTGAAATTCGCGAGATCAAAAAGACAGTAGTAGAAAAAGTGCCTGGTGCACAAGTGACTCTGAAGGCACAAGGAGATCAAGGTGTGTGGGCTGATCTAAATGTGCCAGACCGCGAGATCGATCTGCGGATGGATAGTGAGAGTCGCGGCGAGATTCTTTTTCCCGTCTATAAGTGGAGCCGTAGTGAATCTGTACAAGGTGGGCAGATGGTTCGCTTTGATCTGGCAGAAGCCGCGCAAGGCAACGGAGAATCTGCGCTGGGCGTAGGGCCGTTCTTGCCGGCATCGCATGGTTGGTTGCGGCGTATTTTTACCAACAAAGAAATTGGGTTGGTGAATGCCTATTCGACAGAAAGCCTATCTACCTTTGATACAAAGGGACTCGCTAATTCGCAAACGGCCAACGCAGTCAGTGTTCTCGAGCTAGCTCGTGAAATCCAGGCCTATCACACTCTAAAGCAAGACCAGAGCGTTTATGGTTTGCAGATTGTGCGCAGGGGAAGCTACCAAAAACCACTAACCGCGATTCGTCTTGTGAGTTCAGAAAATGCTGATGCCGAGCAAGCGGCAGTTTTGTCTGAACTGAGCGTGACCGGTCAGTACCAAGACTCAATGTCAATAGAAGATGGTCGAGCTCTTTTACTAATGACGGCTAAAACTTTTTGGGAAAACAATAAAACGTCGACCTCTTACACCTTGTCTCGCATTACACGTGTTCCATCGGGGTTACAGCTGGTTTCGGAAGTAACCTCTTGGACAGAGGTTGTCGATTACAATCAGATCGACTATTTGCCGTACGTTAGGCCGAGTCTGACGCCTCTCAAAGATGGTCGTGTTTTGGTGACCTCGTCCGCTGGGCAAATGCGATTGGTAGAGGAAAGCAATATTTCCGCTATGGTTTCCTTGCAAAGTAACTCTTGTCCAAAGTCCGAAGAGCGACGGTCTGTAGCGCTCAAACAGGTCGATGGACGGTTGCTTTATTTAGTAACAGATGCAAAAAGTGAAAAACACTTGCGCTCTGTCGTAAGTCGTTACGTCTCTTTTGGAGAGATCGATGGACGTCAATTCACTTGTGGTTCCTTGATCAATATTCCAGGCGAACCAGTGCTTGTGCGCGGTCAACAGATGATAACACGTGATAGTTTTGCTAGAGATGTGCGCATTGACAGTCACACGGATCAGCAAGAAAACGTCAAAGTACTTCGCACGGTCAATGCTTTTGGTTTCACGCTTGTTGATTTGAATGAAAAGACGGGGCAAGCGATTTTGACCGACGTGAGTGAGGAGCATGTTGGCAGTCGTGGAACATTAGATTTTCAGCGCGTAGCCGGTGATTCAACACTCTATTTCCTTAGGAATCCAGAAGGTTCAAGGGGCCGTGACGAGGCTCGATTAGCAATGATGAGTTTGGAGAACCAGAGATTAGTTTCAAGCACCTATGCTCTGGCCGGGACGGCGGGTCCAGTTAATCTTCTGGGTATTGTGCCCAGCCTTGAGAACTCAAAATTAGCTGTCATAACTAATGCTGGTCAGTTGCGAGTTTTAAGATTTAAGGGAAATTCTCGGCCTTCCAATATTTTGTTTAGGCCAGTCCTTGAGAATGGTCGTAAAGGTGAGCCTGTTGAGGTCTATGAAAGTGTAGCTTATGGAAATTTGCACTTTTCCAGCCATCAACGCAGCCTTGAGATTTCTTCAGGATTAAGAGGAATCATCCAGCTATTTTTATGAGTACTCCTAACCCCCCCCCTCAATCCCCCCGCTCCGGGAAAGGACGGAGCGGGGGTTCCCTTACTTTGTGCTTCTAGCTTGTGAATCATTTTGAAGTGTAACTGTCTTGTCTTGAGTCTCTAAAGGACGATTTATTCTTAATCACACCAATCGAGAAAATTTTAACTTTGGTGTGGGATTCTTAATGAATTAAATTAAGTGAATAACCTCCCCGGGAGACAGGCATGATTTTTATGCGTATCGTTTTGAGTCTCATGGTCGGCGTTGCTGTGGTCACTGGGTTTCAAAACTGCTCTCCGGCTGAATTGCCCGATTTAGCCTCAGTGTCGAGCAGTTCACCCGACGATATTATTTTGCTCTCTGTCCCATCAGACTTAACCGTAAATGAAGGTGGTCTTTTGCAGATTTATGTTGAGGCAACCTCAAAAGGTAACCATGCCCTGAGCTATCGCTGGCTAAAGAACGGCGTTGAGTTGCCAGGTCAAAATGGCAACAGCTTCGCTGTGCCTTCTGCGGCAATGTCAGATGGTGGGCAGTACTCGGTAGAAATCAGCAATAAGGTCGATGCTGATACGCTTTTTGTTCAAGTGACAGTATCGCCCACCTCGGTTTTGACAATTGCAATGCAGCCACAGGCAATAAATTTGGATGCTGCAACCTCTGGCCAGTTGAGCGTAGTTGCTTCTGTGAGTCCCGCGCAGAACCTAACTTACCAATGGTTTAAAGACGGCGTTCCTGTGGGAGGAAATGGCTCTATCTTAGTGATTTCTGGTCAAGGGGCTGGTCGCGCGGGTAACTACTATGTTCGGGTCACAACCACTCAGGGAGTTTTACAATCTGTGCAATCAAATACGGTAAGGGTAACCGCAACTGAAACCTTTAATGTTTAACCGACAACTGGATGTGTAAATGGTTACTGTGCTTGTGTAACTCCGAATCAGCTCTATGTTCCGTACCGAGCAGCAGCGCAGGCGATCTGCGCTTATAAAGGTTATGCAGACGTTACCGTTTTTTCAACCGCGGCAAGCACAGCAGGAGTTTATCACTGTGGACCAAATGGCGGCGGCTGTTTTCTCAATAAAAATCCAGGTAACTTAGTTTGTACATCGGTTTCCTGCACAAAATAATGAATCAATCAGAGGTTATGTTCACGGTTTGGCGCACGCTTGAGGAACTTTATATGGGGCTGCCGCTGACTGTGCGGCTAAATAAGAGTGTTCAAAAAATTGGATTAAGCGATCGACTTCAGTCAGATGTGTTTTGATTCCATTGAAGACAGGACCCTGAGCAATTTTGTTTCGTTCCCTTAACAAAGTCGGAAAATCTCTGTCCAAAAATGCAATTGAGGCAATGATATAGCTTTTCCAAAGAATAAAAACATCTTCTTGGTCGGCATCTTTCAAAGACTCTTTCCAGCGCAATTTTGCTTGTGTGTTTTCTCCTGCCAAAGCATACATGCGCCCAGAGTGCCAATTGAGAGTATGCTTCTGCCATGATTTTAAGGAGGTGTTGTTAATATCGAGATAGGCTTCGATGAGTTGACCTGCAGATTCGTAACAATTAGTCTCATCTACATAAGGACGCCAACCTTCTCCTGGTGTTTGATCAAATTCGTAAAAGGATAGAGAAAGCAGCTGCATTTGTTTATTCTGAGAAATGCAGCACGCGTTGATCTCGCGACGAGAAGTCTTAGCAAAACAGAAAAACGACAAGAAAACCAATTGAAAAATGACTACTAGCCGCAGCATAAATACTCCCCCTTTGTGATTGACCGGCTTCGGGTATCATCCTGTGTTAGGTTATGCAAGAACTGGGGTTACGAATTTTTAATGGGTTACTTATTTTTATGGGGATTGAACGGATATTTATTTTACTTCAAAATCGTGTCTCAGATTTAGCTCTCAATCATGTTGTAAGGGTCAGGACAATTTTCGCTCAAGCTCGCGCGCAGCATATGCCTATATTTTGCTAAACGACAAACAAGCTCAACCCTGTCTTTAACGTCGTTGGGCCAAACTAAGTCGGCAACTTGAACCAAGCCAAGCGCATTTTTGGGATCACCTTTTTTAAATCCCAGCCGGCTCAAATTGACTTCATCCCACCAATTATCAAACTCTCGCATCAATTCAGCTTTTCGCTTTAGAGAAGGTTCTACTCCCAGCCAAATCATTGCGTCGGCTGAGTAATGGCGCAGTGGTCGGATATTTTCTGGCGAGACGAAGTCGCGGTCTTTGTCTCTGAACACTTCGATTAAGTGTTTTCCCACTTCGCAGTAATTTAAGTTCACGGTGCCAAAGGGAGAGCCAATGGTAAAATACGCATAATCTTCGTCATCCAGAGGGTAGCGAGTTCTGCCTGTCCATGACCAGACAATGCGGGCATAGTCGACCTCTTGTCCTTTGGGGATTCGGGAGAGATTTTCATAACGATGTATTTCGACATTGAAGCGTTCAATAGCTCTTTGCAATTGCGGAGGCCCATTAAGGTATAGAGCAGACGGCTTTTGCAATGATCCGCGAAAAATTTCAAAATAACGGTGTAGTCGATTAGTGTCATTGGCCGTGAGCGGCGGCTCCACCGGATCAGGCATTGGGCCGCTGTAAAATTCTCCAATTATCTGCAAACATTTGTTTATCTCGGTACAAACAGATGACAGCGTAATTTGATCGCCAGGAAAGTTGTAGAAACGGTTGGGTTCGTAGGGGCTGCTGCCTTTTTCAATCTCATTTTTAACTGCGGTCGCCCACTTTTTGGCGATAGGGGTTTCCCTGACCTTGAAAACCAGGCGAGCAGTGGAGTCGTGTTTATCGGGCTGAGCAAACCATGTTGTAAAGTGCATAGAGGAATTATACCAAGGTCAAATGGCGGAGAGGGTGAGATTCGAACTCACGGTAGTATTTCTACTACACACGCGTTCCAGGCGTGCGCCTTAAACCACTCGGCCACCTCTCCGGGACGGAACGACATTGAAACGGTGGGGATAGCACTGGAGACAGTCACTGTCTATCAGAATCTCCCCGTGGATTTTGAACGGACTTCGCTGTCAGCTTTCATTGCAAAAGTGCGTATGTTTGAAATCATGCTTAAGGTCTTCGTAATCGGAAAAAATTGGTAAGGATGTGACTGCACTCTTGGGCCAAAACACCCGCGGTCACCTGAGGTCTATGGTTGAGCCGAGAGTCCTGCAGGATTTGAAAAAGGCTGTCCACGGCGCCTGCTTTTGGATCGCGTGTTCCGTAAACAACTCGCTCCAAGCGAGCTTGAATAATGGCTCCTGAGCACATTACGCACGGCTCAAGAGTCACGTAAAGAGTGCAGTCCGTGAGACGCCAGCGTTTGAGAGTTTGGCTGGCTCGATGTATCGCGGTGACTTCGGCATGAGCGAGGGGAGAAGGAAGACTCTCCTTCTCATTAAAGGCTTCGGCTATAACCTGCTGTTCTCGTACAATAAGAGCCCCCACAGGGACTTCCCCGCGGGCTTCGGCTTGGCGAGCGAGGTCAAGAGCCCGGCGCATGAAAACTTCGTCGTGGTTTGGATTAGACATTTATTTGAAGCTATTTCACGACTTTACTCTGCGTCAAACAGGCAAAACTAATGTTTTGCTCAAATTTTGAGCTGTCAAAACTTCTTAGGCTCTGTTACAAGTCGAAGTCTTTTGAACCGATTTCTTCGTCCACGCGTAAAGGCAGGTGATGGTAAGTGGCATTGGTCAGAATTCGAGACAGTGAGGCCTTTGAACAGGCTTTTCGTCGTTTTAAGAAGGCTTGCGAAAAATCCGGCATTTTGTCTGAGGTAAAAAAACGCGAGCATTACGAAAAGCCAAGCGTACGTCGCAAGAAAAAATCATTGGCGGCCCGCAAGCGTCTCTTGAAAAAGCAACGCAAAGGTCCTTAAAATTTTTCAGTCAGGAACGGAGTCACCTTGGCACCGTTCCTACTTTATTGTTCTTAGATAATAACGGGCGAGGCAAAACGATATGGGACTTAAAGAGAAAATCCTCGAAGACATTAAAACTGCCATGAAAAATAAAGAACCCGAGCGTCTTTCCGCAATCCGTTTTTTGCAGGCCGCTGTTAAGAATCGGGAAATCGAATTGCGTCCAAATGCAATCAACGATCAGGAAGTCATGGCCGTAATTAAAAAAATGGCCAAACAGCGCAAAGATTCTATTTCTGAATTTGAAAAAGCCGGTCGCATGGACTTGGTTGACAAAGAGCGTTTTGAGCTTTCAGTCTTGGAAGAATATCTGCCAGCGCAGATGTCCGCCGAACAAGTGGCAGCGGTTGTTGACGACGTAATCACAAATTTGGGAGCGAACTCGCCCAAGCAAATGGGCGCTGTGATCAAAGAAGTGATGGCCAAAACGGCAGGTCAAGCTGACGGTAAAATGATCAGCGACCTAGTTAAGAGCAAATTACAGTAAAAAAACCGGCGCTGGGTGAAGTCGGCGGGAGAGTCGTTGAAGTATTCACAGGACTTTATCGATCGTGTGCGTGAAGCTACGAATATCGTAGATCTCATCCGCGCCCATGTCGAACTTCGTCAATCGGGAGGCAGCAATTACCAGGGGCTGTGTCCATTCCACCATGAAAAAACTCCAAGCTTCTCAGTGAGCGAAGCTAAGCAGGTCTATCACTGCTTTGGCTGCAAGGAATCAGGTAACGTCTACTCGTTTTGTCAAAAAAATCAGGGAATGACATTTAGAGAGTCGGTAGAATACTTGGCCCAACGCGCGGGTATTCCTTTACCCAAATCCGATTTTGAAAAAGCCGATTCCTCTCGTGATCTGCGCTCGACACTCTATAAGATTAATGGGTTAGCGGCACAGTTTTATCATCAAAATTTAAAATCATTGCCGGCAGGTCATCCTGCCAAAACTTATTTGCAGAAGCGCGGATTGAGCGAAGATTTAGTGGATGCTTTTAAAATTGGGTATGCTCCAGAGGGTTGGTCAGAACTGACTGATTTTTTTGCTCGTAGGCGTGTTCCTGAGGCTGCTGCCGAACAGTTGGGATTAATAAAACGCCGAACTGGGGGACGTACTGGCCACTACGATTTGTTTCGTCATCGAATCCTTTTTCCTACTTTTTCTCCCGCAGGTCAGTGCCTTGGCTTTGGTGGTCGAGTTTTGAATAATGACCAGCAACCAAAATACCTCAATAGCCCTGATTCCATGGTGTATCATAAGGGAAAGATTCTTTATGGTCTTCAGCACTCCTCTAAATTTTTGCGCAGTTCTGATGAAGCTATTGTGGTTGAAGGCTACATGGATTGGCTGGCGTTAGCGAAAGTGAGTATGAATAATATTGTGGCGGTCAATGGAACGGCATTAACCGCAGACCACGCGCGCTTAATCAAACGCTACACAAACAAAGTGCTGTTGCTCTTCGATGGCGATAATGCGGGCAAAAATGCTGCGCGTCGTAGTCTTCCTATATTGCTTTCGGAGGGGTTAATGGTTCGTGGGTTGTTTCTTCCCGACGGGCTTGATCCTGATGATTTTGTCAAAGCTCGTGGAGAATCTGCGTTACGATCTTTACTTGATGGTGCGCCTGATCTTTTTGATTTGGTCGCAAGTGAGGAATGGTTAAGTTCTAAAGGTTCACCTACCGGAAAAGTACGCTTTCTTGATGATATGGCCCCCATCTTGGCGGCAATCCCCGACAGTCGTTTGCGCCGTTTGTATGCTCAGAATTTAGCCAACTTAGCTGATGTAAATATACGGCTTGTGGAGCAAAGCATCATAAAAGTCAGTAGGTCTGGAGCGTCAGTAGCCAATAAACCCAGCCACACGGTGCCTAAGTCACATGTAGAGGCGTCAGTACCCGCTGGCTTCGATTTGAGTCGTGCTCCTCGCCCTGAGGTGGAACTTTTAAACGTTATTCTGCTTAAAGAGGTCTACCTTAATGAGGCCATTGCGGCAGATATGGAACAGTATTTTACTCATTCAGGAGCGAAAGCTTTGTTCCAACGATGTGTGGAAGTGTATAGACAAATGCCAAGTAAATTTGATAATTTGTCGGCCTTGCTCGCAGGTGAAGTTAAACCCAGCGAAGCAATAACTAGACATTTATCAGAACAATATACGACGTTGAACGACGAATCCGCTCAACGCCTTCTACAGGATTGCATGAAGAGCGTGAAAAAACTCTATCTGAAGGCTCAGTCGAAAGAATTATTGTCTGACATACGCGGTAAAGGGTCGGCTCTTTCTACAGAAAAATTGGAACAAATAATGAATATCCATAAGAATCGAAGGTCACTAAATCGCGATTCTTAAAACTCTCCAGGTGATGAGGAGTATTTCTCAATGTCTAAAAATCCGTCGGGCCAGAGCCCTGAAAGTCCTATTAAAGAAGTGTCTCTTAGCCAACAGGAAGAGATGATTCGGGAGGAAATTCAGAGGTTTATTAAGCTGGCTAAGGAGCGCCCAGCGCTCTCCATTGAAGAGATTAACGAGCTGTTACCTCCAGAGATCGTTGCTCCTTCCGTGCTTGATACCTTCATGCAGGCACTGGAAGTTAATGGTGTAGTAATTACAGAGACGTCAGAAAATAAGAAAGACGAGGAAGAAGATCAATTCTTTCTGGCTGACCCGGATAAAGAGACCGAGGAAGAAGAAGAGGAAGAGGCTGAGAGCGAGGGTGATGCCAAGAGCAACGACCCAGTACGACTCTATCTTCGTAAAATGGGAAGTGTGTCGCTATTGACTCGTGAAGGCGAGGTGGAAATAGCCCGTCGAATTGAAGCTGGCGAGCGCGAAATTGTTCGAGCTATAACCTTGTCCCCCATCGGTACCAATGAAATCATCCAACTTGGAAAGCGTTTGGATGAAGGCCGGATTAAAGTCAAAGCGATCTTCCGAGGCCTTGAGGATGAAGAGACTCAGTACGATGAGCAAGAATACATTCAAAAAATTCATGAACTAATCGGCCATGTACGTCGTTACCAAAAGAAGGCCGCAAAGCCCTTTGAAACTTTTAAAGATTCACCACATAACTCACCGGCGACTCAAACTGCGGGAAAAGAACTGGAAAAGTTAAACGTTGAATTGATGCAGAACTTTGAAAGCATCAACTTTAACCGCAAAACCATTAATCGGATTGTGATTAAGTTTAAGAATCTGGTGAGCCGCTTTTCGGAATTACGTCGTCGCACTAAGACTGCTGTTGAGAAAACCTTCTCTAAAGATTTAGCTCATATGGCGACCCGTTATAAAGCGATGGAAACTTCTGACCAAGAAGTCGCCAAAATGAGTAAAGAAACGGGTGGTTTGCGATTTGACCAATTTCGCACGTTTTTTCTGCAGGCCTCTGATGCGCAAAAGCGTCTTGAGCGCCTGCAATCTGAAACTGAAATGAATTTCGAGTGGATTCGAGACACTTATACAGCCATCTGGAAAGGTGAGCGCGAAGCCGATCGGGCAAAGTCTGAATTGGTTGAGGCGAACCTGCGTTTAGTCGTATCTATTGCAAAGAAATACACCAATCGTGGGCTTCAGTTTTTGGATCTTATACAAGAAGGCAATATTGGCCTGATGAAGTC
>JAYQON010000061.1:0-18493 GCA_038144835.1 Bdellovibrionales bacterium | reverse complement strand
ATCTATACGATCGGGATCATGAACAGGAAGAAATCTACCGATGATTTCAGCCCGCTTATGCGGAAATGCACGCAGTAAAGGTTCAAGGACTTTGCGTCTTTCCTTGAAAATGTACTCCCATAAATTAATGCGCAAGGTACCCACAGCAAAGGCGAGTTCGTCGAGAACGTCTCCATTAATGACATTCTGTATATCTGGCGTACGGTTCAAAACTTTTTTCAACCACTCATCATGATTTCCAACGATCTGAGCATAGCGAGCCAAGGGATACTTTTGCTGAAGGCCATTCACCATCTGAATGACACCATTAATTGAATTCAAGAGCGAAAGAGAATCTTTTTGATAACGGGCCGCTTGTTCAAGACGCAGACCATCCAAATGATGCGTAATCACCCCAAAGTCAAAAGTATCGCCCCCCATGAAAGTGGCCTCCGTATCCTGTGGCAAATTTAGGTCTCTCATCATGGCCACCGCAACCCTAGGATCTGTCTCCGGATCGTGAGGATCACCCAGATAAATAACCTCTACATCTTCGGGAACAGTTGCAAACTCACGACTATTTTCGTCATACTTAAATCTGTAATTCACCCCCATATCGATAAATCCCACAGTTCCATTAACGGTGCGATCATCGTAATAACTTAACGGGCGAAAGTGCCAAGCATTTTGCACCCCATCTGAATCAAAGCCAGTGAGTAAATCTCCTTTTTCAAACACCCAACCACGCGTAGTATGAAAAGTTTTGTTGGCGATTTTCCTCCTTCCTTGGGAAGCAGCTGAGAAAACCGAAAAAGGCTCATTTATTGAACCTGTCGAAATTAAAAACACCGGACCAGCTTCATTGGTGGCAGTTGGCACTGTCTCCATCATAAGATGGGGATGAAAAACAATAGATATTTGTCCAGGCCTGTACCTTCCCGCTTTGCGTAAGTCAGGCAACGGATTTTCAATGTCCGGATTGACAGGTTCGATCGACATACGAATTGAGTCATTTTCAATTGAGTGAGATAGCAAGTGAATTTTCGGATGGGTCAAAAAAATTTCAGGCAAACCTTCAAATATCTGCTGACTCACGCCCACTAATAAAATGTAGCCTCGAATTTCTATGTATCTAATCAGCGCTTCCAGAAAATCTCTTGCCACAGGCTTACCGCTCGACCAATTAATGACAACGAATCCGGGCGATTTTTCGATTGCAGCTATAGTCTTTTGACCACGTTCAGCGGTGAGTAACTGACGACTATCTATGAATTGTGCGAACGCCGACGGAGAGTCCATCCTGGCAGCTAATTCAACCTCATCCCATCCGCCCGGGAAAATAAGAGGTTGCGGAAAGAGTCCTGTCCTTTCGGATTGGCTCCGCCCGGTCTGAAATAAATCGAGAAAATGCCCAATCGTTAATTTTTCTTGGAGATAATTTAGCATTAAGGCTGATCCACCATTCGTTTTTGCTTTAATTGCAGCAAGGAAAAATAGCTCTTCAGATGGTGTCGTCGGTACAGTTCGATAGCGCTTTTCGAGATCAGACTGTCTGACTGCTCGTATGTAGGCACTCACTATTTTTCGCCTCAGATATAAATATCTACTGGGGAACCAGTGCCTGAAATTTTCCATAACACTTTTTTGGCTCAATAAAGTTGCAGCCGTAATTCCCTCCAAATCTATTTGCTCTTCTCCACCGGGCGAGAGAGATGAAACCACCATTTTTTTTGCGAATCGCAAGATCCTGTCGGCTTCGCCCTCCACTGGCCAACGAAAATGGTCAGCAAGAAAGCCAGTGGCCTGAAACAGGAACTCCCTATAAATTTTCTCCTCAAGGCTAAGGCTTTCATCATTCAACCAGGGCCTGGGGGATTCAGGAGCATAGTCGCCACGCGCCGAGAGCATGAATTCGCAGCCTGCATCATCTGATTTGGGGCTGGCAAAGCATGTACTGGCATAAAAGCAAATGAGACTTAAACACACGGCATATGACATTTTAATGGATCTAATTTTCACAGATTGATTTGTCATTTCAGGGACTCCTCACAACCCTCATCTAGGGTACGTTTTACCCAGCGAGGATCCAACCAGTTCATGATCTCCTCATCCGAAGCAGGCCGAGCTTTTCGCCCTGGAAGAAAAACCGTCCAACGATAAGGAAAGCGAGCGGCGGCCACTTCCTCATCTGAACCAGTATTGAGAAGAACCACCTTGACCTTGTTCGCAAAATAGCCGCCGCTCATTTGTTTCAAGTAATTTGCAATTTCTTCTAAATAATGAGGATCATCCTCGGCAACCAATAGTGTGTGTGTCAGATACAAACCGCCTTTACCATCAGGCTCCAAATGTTTTTTTGACGGCGAAGCATAAAGGGAATTCAACACTCCTCTTACCACTTCAACTTTCTTTTCAGTCAAAGTTCTACCGTATATCCGTGATTCGGGCCTTCCGAGAGCATGCAATTTAGGCCATTGTGTATTTCGACTTTGGTGTGCAGGAATTTCTCCAGCAGAGATCAACTGCCGCCAAAAAGCTCGATACTCCTGCGCCGACTGTCCTCGCGATGTAAATATGTGTACATTTTTTGAAGAATCAGGATGCGACATCAAGCTTTGAAGTAATGGGTAAGCAATGCCTCTCCACGTATGGGTAGCCGAGTAATATGTTGTGCGCTCCAAAGCCCTGCGTAGATCATGAACTAAATAGTTACCGGATCTCGATTCGGTACTCTCTCGATAGTATTTGAACGTCAGATCAAAAATGCGATAATAGCCCGGAACAATTAAACGCTCACGATCAGGAAAAATGGGGTCGAAATCTAAAAGAACTGGGACTACACTGCCAATACTCGCCTCAGCCTTTGCCCATAAAGTTTGAAACCGATGAAACTCAGAGAATGAAATATGAATCTGATGCGGCAGACGAAGTTTGACATTGACGGGAAAGGTCTCTGACAAATTCACTTTATTGCGATCATTATAGTATGCGATATGCTCAGGTTTTGATAAAGCGATAGTGATCGAATCGTCAGAGCTTTGTTGAAACGTTGTATGAAGCGTTTCCACCTTTTTGAGTATCCAGGGAGTAATCCAAGTCGCCCCAAGCCCACGATCATTAACAATGGTGCCATCAAAGTCGAAAAGGCCTACGATTTTTGCATTCCCCTCCAGAGGTAATATTCCTATGATAATGAGAACAGCCAATCCTATTAGTCTTTTAACGTAAAACATACGAAACTCCCCTCATGGCTTAAGAGCGATCCCCTAAGACACAAGTCCTTAATGGATTTAATAATTTTTGTCTTGTTTGGATTTGGTTTGGAAATTATCGATACAAGTTTTTATAGATTTTAAAGGACATTCTTGCACATTTCATCGCAGTATTTTCTGACAATTATTAAACACAAATATGGTGAAACCTTAACAAACTGAATCATACGAATTCGGCATTATTTTTAGAAATGCAAAAAAATAAAGCGCAAAAATCAATGACCGATCCATGGATAAAAAATTCGGCGGAACCAGATCTAATCAATTTTGCAAAAATTCGCACTGCTTATCAGAGCGATGATTTAGCTCTGGGCGATATGCTCGTACGAACATTCAGACAAACGCAGCAGGAAAGCCTTTCTTACTTACTCACATCGACTAAGCGCGAAATCGAACTTCGTGACATTCAAAGCCGCAGAAGAAATGGCCGGGTTCGTATTCTCGAACTAGGCTTTCAAATCATCGGCACATATTCTCTCAGCGCTCAAAAAAGCGCTCAAGATGAAAGCTGGACTGACAATATCTGCACATTACACTGCGTTGCCATTGAACGGAAGTTTCAATCACAGGCAATCTTAGAAAAATTGCTAATTGATGCCATTCATCAAGCCCAAAAGTGGAGAGCCGAGGGTATCTGCCTGCATATCCAAGAGGACGCTGATGCAGTCGCTAGAGTCTTTGGACAATTTGGCTTTAAGCATGACACCCGAGGTGACAAGCTCTGGATGGGTGCCACGATTAAGGGGTACCTCCTTCCGCTGAAACCTTATACCGAAAATGATCTAGAACACTGCGAAATTCTAAATCAGATGACGACTCAAGAAGAATAAATCAGACTCAAAACATATATATGAAACTAAAAAAGACATCTCTGTTTAACACGATCTCAGCAGTGCTGTTTATCATTTTCCTATTTACGGCTCTCGACCTGCCGTGGCTTTTTGACTCTCTCCGCTTTTATGTTTTTCAAACTCGTGACCTTTATCGGGCAAGTGAACTTTTAAAAGGTCAGCTTATTTTTTTCGGACCTGAAATGACTGGAGGTGGAAATCTTCCCGGTCCGCTTTATTACTTCCTTCTGGCTAGCGCACAATTCATAATGCCGACCTGGGAAAGTGCCTGGGTTTTGATGTTAACGCTCGCATTTGCTTCAGCGGCTATTGGAGCTTACTATTTTAGAATTTATCTCAACTTTTTGCCGGCCACCCTGCTGTTAATAGCCTTATTCATCCTTTCACCGGCAACATTGCGTTATTTACAAATTTTTCTTAATGTAAGTTACGTTTTGATCTTTGCGGTCATTGGGATTATCTGCCTTTGCCTTTCACACACTTCAACAGACTCACGCATAAGACAGCGCAGCTTTATTGGCACCGGCTTTGTACTGGGACTTTCTCTGCAACTGCATTTCTCAATGATCTTCATGGCTATGGCCGCTGTGGCCTTAGAAATTTTGTCTCCACAACTTAAACTAAAGCGTCATGATAATAAAACTTTGATATGGGGGCTAGTTACCTTTTTGCTACCCTCTATCCCCTACATCACTTGGAACCTCAGCCGTCACTTAGGCTTCGAGTTTGGACAAGCGAGCTTTTACTCCGGCACGGGACAAAACGCTCTCCCTAGCCTCATTCACTTAATGAATGACATAAAACAGTTAAATCTGACGACTCTTGCTCAAGATATTTCTCTGCGTACCTTAGGAACCGTGCCTTTGCCACTGTGGGCTGCTCTTTTGATCCGTCAGAAAGCACCCTACTCAAATATCGAAAAAGTTCTATTGGTATGTATTGTCTTTGGATTCTTGCCATTTGCTTATTGGTTTTTTGCCGATATTGGCATTCGTTACTCAATTCCTTTCTTTGTCCCTCTCACTTTTTACTCAGCTCTTAGATTAGATCAAATTATGATGGACCAAAAACAATCCAATCGTTTTTCCCTTTATTGCACAGTACTGATTTTGTTTCATCTTTTAGGACTTTTGCATTTCTTGTCACGGGATGAAAATTCAAGACTCTTATTTCATCTCTTAGTAAGCCTGAGTCTCGTTGGAATTATATCTCTACTTCTGATTCAACCAGGAAAGACCAACGAAACCAGACGTCTCACGTTTTTTATAGCGCTCGCCGCTATAATCTTACAAGTAGGCATGTCGAAAGCAGGATTTTATTATAGCAATCCATCGATACTTCCTCGCCTGAAAAACTCGCTTAAGGTCTCTAGTCTCATTTATAAAAACACTGGCTGGAACATTGCCGAAGCCAAAGAAAGAATCTTTTATCTCAATCACCACCTCGAACAAGATCCCTCACCTGCTTATGCACTGGCTCAGCAGAGAATTCAAAGAATCCATCGCATACTTCCAGTACCAGATGGTTTTTTTGTAGCCATGGCCGGACCAGATTCAACCCATGCGGATCAATTCAACCTACTCGCTTGGATCAAAAATCAAAAGCTACCTTCTGACTTACGAGCGGCCCTTGACTCAGGACACATTGTTCTTGATCCACCGAAATCTATAAAACCACTGGTTGTCGGCTATCACGTGCACAACGAAAAACACATACCAAAGCATTTTCATAATCTCGGACAAGGATACATTCCATCCCAAGAACAGCGGGTTCTTGATCAACTCCCTGCCAACGAAGCCACGAGCAGGACAGCCAAGGAGGGTTACATCTTTAAATGGAATGAATGCCCAAAACATCACAACTACTGCTCCACGGGGGCGTTGGTGCATTTGGTGCGCCTTCCACAGAAAAATCTTTACGAGCTCAGAGTACATATTGTTGGTGCGGCCATTTCTCAAATTTCACCTTGGATTGCGCCTACCTGGACGCAGGCATGGGTTGAGCCTTACGTTGAAGTGGTCTGTGGATCAAAGACTATTCGCCAACAGCTGGCCTCGGCAATTGGTTATCAACGAGAGAACTCTTCCGATCCAACTCATCTGCTATTACGTGCAAACAACTCGCTAGTGGCTCCATTTAAAAAGACCTTTACGGTGGAATGTTCCACGGCCCCCAGCGAGATTGCTGTTGGTCGCACTGCCTCGACAGTCGAGAGACTTTACGCAATCGACAGAATCGCCGCCAAGGAACTTCGTATCCAAATTACTAATTAGCTACCTGCAAGTTATGCCCAAGATGTCACCCGTGTAATCTGCCCCTCCGGCATTATCGATAATATGGAAATTTATTCAGCAAATTTAAACCCATACTTATAGCAGCCACAATCAATACAAACGAAACCCCATACCCTGGTTGTAATTGTTTGCGATGAAGCCTTCATTTTGGCATAAGGCCGAATGCTCAAAAATTTTCTGATCTCAATAGTTACTCTGATAACCCTCGACTCGGCGGCTGCAACGCCTACCTGCTTGCAGCTATTGACACGCACCCTAAACATACCGATTTATGACCAATCGCGCATGGCGACGGCACGTCTATGGATCCAGCAAATGGGGCAAGAAGAAACTTTTGCAGACAGACTCTTACGGCAGCCTGATTTTGCTCACCTCATCGAGCAAGAAAAGGTGAACTGGCAAACTGCAACTCCGTCTGTCAAACTCAATCTCGCTGCGCGCTTTACTCTGCATTGGTGGGATACATTAAAAAATACATCTGAAAGCCAGCGTGATTTCGCTCTCGGATTCGAGTTGAGCCGGCTTTCTCCCCCTCAAACAAACAAACTGCATAGACTCGATGGCAACACCTTGGTCACACGCCTGAGCGCACACAATCTTGAGCGTGTCATGGCTAGACTAGAAGAAATCTACCCCGTGGCCACGCACTTAAAACATAACCCTGAGGTACTCTCCGAGGCCTATGCTCTAGCCGCTGAACTAAACTTTACATTCGTCAGGCCTCATGACGACAAAAATACGGTAGGCCACTACCCAACCCTGGCCTCTGATCGCGATTTGCAACATTTGAACTTGAATTTTAAATCTGACTTTTACTCACACTTGGTCGACGGATCCGCGAGTGTTGCTTTCAACCTCTCAGCAGTCCACATCGATCAATCTATGTTCAACCTGAATGGTCGCAGCACCCAAACCGCCCTGCGACTTGATCCACAATTTGCCGCTCAGAATGGATTTGTCGCACCCGTATTCGCCAATGCAATCGAGCTCATCCAATTCTTTAGAATGTGGGACCCGGAAAAAACTGAAGAGCTGATGCGCATCAACCGTTATTCTCTTCCTCTTGCGATAAACACTTTTCAAAAATTTTCTCAATATCTAGACCCCGCGCGAATTGAAGATGTTTTTCCAAAAGGTAACCTTTTTCGCTCGATGGCTCCCTTGCGCGAAAGCTTGCACAACTATGTCTTTAGCGTTCAGGATGCTACCGATTTACTACGCAGAGCCTTTATTCATTTTATTGTCTGGCGTCACATTGAAGACCCTCAAGGCGGCCTAAGGGATTTGCAATACGAATGGAAACTGGCTGGAGGAACACAAAACATATTTTCAAAGCAGTTTCGCCAATGGCTAGGACTTCCCCACCTAGCTGTTCGTATCCCTATAGCCGTCCCCCCGAATCTCTTCTCTATTTTAAGAATCGAAAGTCTACCTTATAAGCCGTTTCGGGATTTATATTTGTTCAACCAGTCGCCGTGGGACTCACGTCGCCTAGACAAGAGTCTAATGCCATAGCATAATAGGGCATGGCTCATGGCTCAACTCCCCATCATCACCATCATCATCAAACGCCCGATGGATCTGTGCGTAATATTGGGCTCGCATTCTGGCTGAATTTAGGTTTTGCACTGATCGAACTTATTGGCGGCTGGTACACCCAAAGTTTGGCCATCATTTCTGACGCTTTACATGATTTCGGCGATGCCTTGAGTCTCGGATTAAGCTACGTGCTTCAACGTAAATCCGCCCAGGGTCCAACAGAGCAATTTAGCTACGGCTTGAGACGTCTCTCCCTCTTATCGGCTTTTATATCGGGTTTAGTCATATCTGTTGGCGCGGTTTATATTCTCGTCGAAGCCATTACCGGCTTCAATGAGCCACGCGAGCCGAACGGCCTGGGAATGATGACTCTAGCTGTGTTCGGCATTGCGGTGAACGGCTTTGCAGCTTGGCGCTTGGGGGGTGGAACGACCCACAACGAGCAAGTTTTGAAATGGCACCTCATTGAAGATGTTTTGGGCTGGGGAGCCGTTTTGATTGGCAGTGTTTTTGTGTGGGCTTTAAATTGGGACTGGCTTGACCCCCTTCTCGCGATCGGCATATCACTTTTTGTCCTCTACAACGTTATCCGAGGACTAATGTCCACGGTGAGTCTTTTTCTACAAGCCAATCCAAATCCCGATGGACTGCGAGCCTTTCGCAGACAGGTTGCAGACCTGCCAGGAGTGGTTGAGACTCACGATGTTCACTTTTGGAGCCTAGATGGCGTGCGCCATATCTTATCACTACATTTGGTACTTAATGATGTGTCTCAAGCTGAAGAACTCAAAGAAAAAGTGCGCCAATTCAGTAAAATTTTGGGTGACTGCCATGTCACGATAGAGGTTGAATCCACAGCCGAACACTGTCATGACGACTGCGAACATCATCATTTCCATCAGCAGCCCGGATCAAGTTCATGATGCTTTTTTACCGTTTGATCATCGCTCCAACGGCAATCATGCTGTTGCCTGTCCTTTCACTATTTAGCCGTAAACTTAGGGCCGGTCTAAGCCTTCGTATTCACCAAGGCAAAATACCCAAATTCGAAAACAGGCCCATTTGGATTCATGCGGCGAGTGGCGAATTTGAATACGCTAAGGCACTGATTCGAGAGCTAAAAGCTCGTCGACCTGAAATTCCTATCGCAGTCACTTATTTTTCGCCAACCTACGTGCAAGCTATAAAAAAATCAGAGCTAGTGGACTTCTGTCACCCTCTACCTTTAGACCTGCCTGGCCCCTGTCGGTCTTTTGTAAAGAGCCTGAACCCCCGCCAGCTCTTGATTGCACGCACGGATTTATGGCCTGAACTACTTTCGCAGGTAGCTCGATTGGGTATTCCAAAAACGGTATTTTCGTACACCCAGAAAAAACCAAAAAATTTTTTTCAAAAAATTTTGACCCGCTGGCGATTGAGCTTTGTTGACGCAATTTACTGCGTCAGTGAGACTGACCGCAGAGAACTTGAGACCCTTGGATTTGTCGCAGAGGTCATAGGTGACACCCGCTATGATCAGGTTCATCATCGTCTCACCCACCCAAAATCTCTACCGGAGCATTTAAAACCGACGAAACCCACGCTCATTCTTGGCTCAGGCTGGGAAGCCGATGAAGGTGTCGTAATCGAGGCGCTAAGCCCATTGCTTAAAGCCAAGCGTTTAAAGCTGATTTTGGTGCCTCACGAGCCAACCCCGCAACATATCACTCATCTCAAAAAGCGCCTTACCCGTGCTGACCTAAGTTTTGCCCTTTATTCCACAGGTGAAAATTGGGATTCAAAAACTACCCTTATTGTCGATCAAGTAGGAATTTTAGCCGAACTTTACACTTGGGCAGATTTTGCGGTCATTGGAGGTTCTTTTAAAAGTAGTGTGCATTCAGTCATGGAGGCCCTAGGGGCCGGACTCGTGACTTATGTTGGCCCATTTCATGCCAATAATCGAGAGGCCGTCGAATTCCAACAAGTGATGATCCATGACAATCAATCTGTGACTTGTGTTCAAAACGCACAAGAACTCAGATGCAAAATCGAAGGCTGGATTGATAATGAGCACGCTCTGCGACTGCATCAACAAGGCGTCAAACAAGAATTTTTACGTCGCTTAGGTGCATCCGCACAGCTCTGCAATAAAATTGCCCAATAGCGTCGCTGAATATTTAGCGACGCTCAGGCATTCTTGATTTTGGTTGTTCTAACCGTCTGCGAATAACTTCACCCCTTGGGTCTGGATCTTCTTTGCTGAACTGAAAACCCTGTTCCAAAGGAAAGGCGGCAATATCTTCATGCGGCTCAAGTTGGGTATAAAACCCCGGAAATGAAGGCAATTTATTTTTATAGAGTCCAAACATATGTCCCAAAGCCCAAGCCATACGGCGAGGGTCCGCAAGGCCCGTCACTTTAGAGACGTAATTTTTAAGACTAGCCGTCTCCTGCGCACGGATCTTTTTCACAAACATAGTGTAGTCGCGCACGCCACGCATCGCTAACAGCCAGGGATGATTGTACAGATCCGCTTGATCCAACATATCCCCTTCCGTAAAGTGCTGAGTGAAGTAAAAATACATCTCCTTCACACGCTTGGGTGTATTGTTGGCAAATCCACCTTTACCTTCACAAACCATATTACCACGCGAAACCAATCTCAGGGTCTTTTCCTTGGCAAAGTCTGCTGTGGATAATCCAATTGTACGCAATATCTTGTTGTCGCCCCATGCTCTTGCTAAATACTGAATCGCAGAATCAGACAGACGAATCACCGCACAACGTTCATAAGATAAAAGATCGAGCTCAAATTTAGATATCTGAGATACCAGGTATGTCGATTCGCTGACACTAGTCCCCTCAGACTCAGACAAGCTGGAGCCAAGCTTCAAACTGAAAGGCTTAATAGCATTCGATCCATAACCAAGACCAGTCGCCAGACCACCGCTTGGACCACCTAAGAAACTCGCCTTGGAAAACCCAGCCATGGTTCCAATAAAATCAGTCAATTCTAAACTGCCAGACCATGAGTAACTTGAACCGACAGAAAAGCTTTCGCCCACGTTGATATTCAAGTTGAGACCACCGAGGAACGTATATCCACCGGTTTTGCCAACATGTAACTTAATATCGTGTATCAGGCCATCCTCATGCGTACATGCTTCAGCAACTTTTTCAAGAATGACTTTTTCTGGAAGAGATGAAAGCTGATGGTCACGCAAATTACGAGCGATCCGGTTCGCCAAAATATTGCAAAGACCGGCTGTATTCTCAGGCTTTCGCTCATAGAACAACGTGGGTAATTCCTGTAAGGTCCAACTGCTTTTTTCTGATCGAAATGGAATCCCACGAAACCGCTTAACCACATTACCGATCTGAGTATTTGCCCTCTGAGTCGTTACATCCAGATTCTGATTCGCATCCTGTAACAATGCCTCTGGAGACACGGTCAAATCGTCGGTCTCCTCAAGACATTCGCTCACGTCTCCTTCACATCCATTCTTCACCCGCGTTAATTTTTCGTGAGCCAGCGAGGTATAGTCCATGTCAAATGGGAAACTGGTCAAAAAGTTGTACTTAAGAGACATGATGGCGTAACGCTGAACCCAGTCTTTATCTAACTGCTTCTGTTTAGCGATCAGGTCATCAACGTGTTTATAGCAAAGATGAGTCAACGATCCATAAAAAGGGTTGAACTGATACGCATTATTCTGACGGTTTTCCGAGCCAAAATATTTATCATAATTAAAAGCATTATTTGTGCGTTTACCTTCAAGTTTATCTCGTGCCGCCATCGCTTCATCATATTCAAGCTTTTTAAGACTTAACGCCTCTTTAGAGCGCTCCAAGGTCGACTTACCTCGCACAGGATCTAAACATCCTGCCTCGTCGAGATTATCGGTGGCACGGACAGAATCCTTATAAGCATTTGAAAGGAAAATAACCGGCCCGACAAAGCTGCGCTTTTCTAGACCAGAGTTTTTCTCGACGAAAAGATTGAGATCGATCTCTTCTTTTCTTGGAAGCATGACTTCGCTGAAATCATTGATTTTTAAAACTTCGCGCAGGTCATCCAAAAGCTCAGAACTCAACTCAAAGTTATCATTGATGAGCGTGTCAGTAGCCAAGATATGCGGCAAGTCTGTTTTTTCTCCGCCGCCACTAAGATAAAAACCAATGGCTCCACCATTCTCTAACTTGCGCCGCAACCCCTCGATATTGTGGCTAATCAACTCTTGGACGTCGGCCACTTTAGCTCGTAGCTCTTCGTAAGCTTTGGTTTGGTTATTGAGAGCCGCAAGCTCTTCGCGCTGCTTTATCAGAGGATCTAAAGCAGGAGGAACCTCTCCGCCAAGTTCTTGGGTTACATCGCGCAAAGATTTATCTTCGAGCTTCTCTTTAAACTCTTTTAAAGCCTTTTCTAAATCGTTGACGTTCATTGCGTGCCGCTTAAACACATGAAAGGCTTGAATCAATCGTTCATCAACCGTTTCAAGCTGCACCAAGAAATTAGAACGCACACGCATCAATCTAAGATCACGCATTGTGAGTTCAATGGGGTAAATAATCACCCCGTTAACCACGCGCACCAAAGCCATATTGCTGGTTACAAACTCTCTTGCTACCAGAGTTGAGCCACCAACACGCTCGAGCTTAGCTTGTCTTTCAGGCGTGTTTTTGAGCATCCAGCGAGAATTATCACGTGGATCCAAGTAGCTTTTCTGAATCGCCACTTTGAGTAGGTAAATTCCATCTCGCAAGGGTTCCGTCATTTTTCGAGCATTGATGATTCCGGAGTAACGAAGAACCCGTGGATCCAGCTCCATGAGGACGGTCTTTTTAACCTCAAGCTCCATAAAAGGATCGATATTGTAGAGAAAACGCACGGTATGATAACCAAAGCTGTCTAAAAAGAAACGCGAGCGAATCTTTTTTCGCTTACGAATGTCATCAAAAAATTTCTGATCGAATTCGCGCGCATCCCAACCAAAGGTGAACTTGTCATCCCAAGGGTTAAGGTAAAATTTAAATTCTCTTTTAAAACCTGATTCTCTCTCTATGGAGATCACATTTTCAAAATACTCTTCTGGATCATAGTATTTATGAAAGATATTACTGCTCCAATTGAGACAGCCGGACTCATCCGTTTCTTTGTAGATTGGCTTAGGCTTGGGACGACCATCAGAGGTCTCTTGATAGCGAATGATCATTGGCGTATCCGCAAGAGGCCGCCCCGTCTGACGGTCTTTTATGCAGGTTGAAGCTGTGTAAGCCACCGTTCTCTGAGTCGCGGTTTCGCCAGGCAAAACGGATGTGAAGCGAAACTGCAGCTTTGAAAAAAGATAGCGATCATTGTTGCGGATGTATTTTTTAGCAACTAAATCTTCATAGTTGGCTGCAGAGGCTATGATTTTATCGAAAGAACATCCTTTGGGCTCTACACAGGCATTCGCCAGACTGCCACTCATGCTATCGACTTCGGTGCCTGAACCAAAACGAAACAGGCCTTCGAACGGAAGAACATTGGGATAGTCATTTTTCTCTTTATTTAAAGAACGTGGTGAAACACGTAAAGCAAGCTCCAGATTGCCCTGAATGGCCCGTCGACGTTGGCTGAGTTTAAATTCTGCTTTTAGTTTGCGGTCCCGAACCTTGCCAACAGCGTAGACCTCACCGCTCATCAGCAAGACCCTGCGATCCATTTGCGGACCAATATTACTCCCTAAAATCTGCGCTTCTATATCAAAATCGCCATCCTGTACGCTCTCGTAAGTGACAGATCCATTAAATCGGCGAGTTTGAATCTTTGGCTCCATCTCAACTTCAACCAGCAGCGCAACCCAACCCTCACCCTCGCCTTCGGGGATAGCACGAACTTTCACATTCTGAACCATCAAGCGAGCAGCTCCCTGTAGGGCACCCTTAAGAGCCATGCTCGCACGAGGACCATCAAACAACTCTTGCCCAGAGGGTTTAAAACCATCGGCACCATCACGCATAAACACTACCGCAGGGCGCCCGTCCCTCTTGTCATCTCCTGCAGCCCACGGATTCACCGCCAATTCAACCGCTCTACGGCCTGAGTTGGCACCACGCCCTACAATTTCACGCTTTAACGTCACCCAACCCGATTGAGCCGCAAAATGGTTATAGCCCACAGGTTCACTCCAGTTAAGGCAACCATTCTGATTTGTTTTGGCCACAACGAAAGGGCGATTGTCCGGGTGGTAAATGGCCATTGGCTGATTGCGCAGCTCTTTACGTGTGGTGCGTTCTTCAACGCAGGCGTAGAAACCAAAAGTAACAAATTCAGGCACACGCCAAGGATTGTTTTCACTAATCCGTCCTGGTGCCCCGCTACCTTTAACCGACTTCACATAAAAATTTGCTTCATCAGATCCCTCCACCTTGTCTGGCTTAGTACAACCAACGAGGGTCGATATTAGGGCAGCAAATACAAGACACTTGTTAGAAAGGCGCATAGGGGGTCTCCACACCAAAATAGTAAACGGTCATGGTTTTTTGAGTGGCATTGTCACGGATCACACGCGCATTGATCCATTCGCCCACAAGAGCGAATTTTCTGTCCTTGAAATCAATTTTAAACTCAATATTCTCACCCATCCGGTTGGTGTTACCCATGAAGGATCGGTTGTATACCCCTACCGTGGCATCGGACTCTATAAAATACTGGCGGTAGCGAATTTCAATTTCATGCTCGCCCAAAATAAACCGTGGCCCAAAACCCCAACTCTGAGCATCCGCATCGACACTAGGAGCTTTCAAATTCGTCAATCTTTGAAACTCACCCACAAATTGAATGGGCGAATCAAAACACGCACAAACCTCGATACCACCAAACCAGCCCTCAAAACCGGTTTTAAAGCGAGCACCAGGTGCGACCTCTCCTTCAACATGGTTACCACTAATGGCGCTCTCAAAAGCCACCTTACTGGGCATATTGTTGAATGCAAAGCGGCCAGCAGATAAACTACCTTCTAACCAATTGTAACTGGCTGAAAGATGTAAAGACTGGGTGGCAAATGAGGGTAAACCTTCTTTCTCTTCCCGATCCGTATTTAAACTATAAGATGTTGGCACCACCTGCTGGGCAATCAACTGCGCCTTAAATGTTCCCCACTGGCTAGACAAGATCTGTTGCAGTCCGGGGAACCCACGATGCGACGACATCAACATGGGACTCTTCAAAAATCCCTGATTTATAGCGCCCGCGCGCAGCTCCAAGCCTTCGACAGGCTGGACAGCCAAGTAGCCTTCAATCAATCGAATCCGATTGCGATAAGTGTCGTTATCATACCGCTCTTGAGCGCGACCTGCATAAAGATCAATTCGGGGGCGGATTTTTGCTTTTAACCAGGGTGCAAACTGATATTCAAAGTTGCTTTTGAAGTAAACCAGAGCGCCAAGCCCCTCGTCCTTACCTTCTGAGAAACTGTTGCCTCCCAAAAACATTTCCCACTCAGCCCTCCATTTTGAACCCAGTGGTCCAGGAGGGGGCGCGGAAAGTGTCAGCATCGACGAATTTTGCGCAAAGAGGATTGAACTGAAAAGAATCAGCCCAAGCAGACTCAGTAAACGGACTCTTGATCCCAACATTAACCCGTCCCGCGGAGATTTAATCGACCTCGACCCAAACACGTACAAGATTCATTCCAAAAAAAGGTAAACAACCTCCCAATGGAAAATGGCAAGCTACGTCTGCTTAAAATCGCAGGTGACAAATTTCGTGTGCGTTAAAATCTTCCTTGAACTCGATATACGAGAGCGACAGTCTAAGGTGCAACTACAATCTTAAATAAGTGTTTGAAATGAGCTGTAAAAAATTACCATATTGCCCAAGTGTTAGACAAAGCTACCCGTTTGCACAAGCTCGCAACCTAACACCCAAATTGGAACTAAGGACACAACGCGCATCGACTTAAAATAGTCAAACCGGTACACATCAAGAGAGCAATCATCAAGGAGACCTGCATGCAGACCTTCCAACCTTTACGAAAAATTCCCGCAACGCCTGGCTACTCTCAAAAGGATGTCCTTGTCATTTTTGGCGAAGTATTTGCTCGCGGTTACGTCAATGGACTGATCGAAGAGGCAAAAAAGCATGGTATGCAGGTGATCTATAGCACGGTCGGACGCAGAACCGACGACAACCAGTTACGCGCTCTCAACGCTGATGAAATGGCTGGCAAAGAGCAACCCTTGATTAATGTTCCCCTTGAGTGTGGTTTTGATTTGGAACCATCCAACTCAGGAATGAGCCCTGTCGATCAGCTGAAAGGCCTCAAACTTAGTGAATCCAACTTGGCAAAGCTTGACTGGGAGCAAGTTGAACAATCGCGAACTAAGGGTCGCGAAAACTTTCGTGCGCGAGTCCGCGAGTACATGGCTGAGCTTGACAGAAAAATTCCATCTGGCGCCAATGTACTTTTTGCTCATACAATGGCTGGCGGCGTACCGCGGGCAAAGATCGTTCTGCCCGTGATGAATCGAGTTTTTAAAGGCCATGGCGAGCGTTACGCTTCCAGTCGCGAGTTTTGGGAAAGCACCTTGGGCCAATTTTGTGCAATGAGCTTTATGGATGTAACGGCCAACAGTTTTGCCGATCTGATTGAACTCAGCACTCCACTAAGAGACCGTCTAGCCAAGGACGGAGGACAATGTTCGTATGTCGCCTACGGATACCATGGCACTGAAATTCTGATCGATGGCGAATACTCTTGGCAGTCGTATGCTCCCTACCTCCAGGGATTTGCAAAACTCGAACTCGAACAGATTAGCCTACGCAGTAGCGCTCAGGGAATTAAAACCAGCGTATTCAACGCACCAGAAATCCTCACCAATTCCAGCTCGATCTTTCTGGGCGTTGAAGTTGCGCTCTATCCCCTCTTGGGAGCCTTTCGCCGTGAGGGCGCAAAACATCCTCTGACCCAGGAGCTGTCTGCGAGTTGTCAGGCACTTCTTAAACCAGAGCATTCTGTCGATGAAATCTTAACTTTGACAGGTCATTACTTTAATTCCGATATAATCAAGAAGCGATGGTCTGATTACCCAGCTTGGCCTCAACACAATGGCCCCGAACAAATGGAGCTTATGCGCACGACCTCTCAAAAGATCATTGATATGCATCGTGATGACAAAGAGTTACTCACGG
The DNA here is from genome assembly GCA_038144835.1 of Bdellovibrionales bacterium. Lineage (GTDB taxonomy): Bacteria > Bdellovibrionota > Bdellovibrionia > Bdellovibrionales > UBA1609 > JALHOQ01. The sequence goes on along the minus strand of JAYQON010000061.1, from coordinate 1,401 downwards.
CACGATTGAGTGAGATAGTTTTCCAAGCTTGTGGCAAGGCTATGCTGCATGAAGGCCACAACCCGAGCCAACCCGTTTGGTGGGTTGGCCACGATCTTGTGGCTCGTCTCTGCTTGAATCAGTAAAGAGGACCAGAGGTTTTAAATATTTGGTACATAAAATAAGCTAAAGGGCCTGCGCACAGTAGGCTCAATGTTAGCGCTTCAAACAAAGGGCTTCGAGGCACAAACGGAATCAGATCTCTCAACCACAGCACAAAGAAGGGCAAACATAAAAAAATCATGTGCCAGGGATTAATGTCCAAATAAAAGTGCCCGCCAGCCATAAAGGCAATAATAAAAATCGATAAAAATGGCACCAAAGCGGAAACAGCCACTCTTTGGATTCCTGTTACAGTCAGAACTGCCAGCGCACCATAAAGAGCACATACCGTTGTTACCAATTGCGACAATGATGCGCTTCCTTTGAACAACAGCAAAAAACTTAAATTAGTGGCAGAAACCAGAGGCAAAGCGATCAAAGTGAGGGGCGCCACCTTACCGGCAGCTCGTTCAACGATAGACCATCCTCCCAGGCCCAAAAAGAAGAAAGCCAAAGCATTTCGTTGATTGAGCAAGGTTCCCATCGAATCTCTGAGGTGCCACAAGATGATGAAACCAGCAATGGCCACGTATAACGCACGAAGAGCGTAACGCCATCCTAGTCTCGCGGGCGCCAGAAACGGGAAGGTCACCAATAGCAAAGCTAAAGCCGAGAGCGATTCGCTCAAATCGTGTGGAGGAAAAGCAAGACGATTAAGCAATAAGTAACTGCCTAGCACATATGCCAGAGCAAAGAACAAAACTTGAAGCTTGCCCCTGATGCGTTCAGGAGTCAGTTTTGAAAGCAAAATACCTGCACTGAGAAGTACCGCCGGCAAGGCGGCACTTCTTAAAAAAGAAGCCACTAGAGGTGACATCTTAAAGCTTGATCCCTTCCATGCTCACGACCATCTCGACAACATCTCCAAGCTCATTTGGCTTGTTCATATAAGTCATCTTGTAGTCCGAACGCTTTATTGAGAATTTAGCCTCGCCACCAATACGTTGATTGCCCCAAGGATCTTTTCCGGACTTCATAAGATCAAAGGTGAACGTGAGCGGCTTTGTCTGTCCGAGCATAGTCAAATCTGCAACAACCTCAAATTTTTTGTCGCTCACTTTTTTAACGCTCTTGCTTTTCAAGACAATTTTCGGGAACTGCTTCACATTAAAAAAATCAGGTCCGCGTAAGTGCTCATCACGCTTCTTGTCGTGCGTGTTGATTTGATCAGCATTCACCGATACCTCAATACTTGAATTTTCAGGCTTTGCTTCATCAAACTTAAGAGTCCCTTCGGCACCGGGAATCAAACCGTACACA
>JAYQON010000060.1:0-18604 GCA_038144835.1 Bdellovibrionales bacterium | reverse complement strand
ATTGGATGTTTTGCGAAATCGTCTTACTTTCTTGGCGTAAACGTTTTGCTTGAGATTCTAAAGATTTTATTTGTCTCTGAAGCTCAGCTTTTTCTTTTTTGCTGGCCGCTGCCATTTCTTTGTGTTCGAAAACCTCGAGCTGTTCGGTTTCTACTTCTGTGTCTAAATCTTCAATCTGTTCGGCCCATGCGGGTAACCAGCTTATTAACACCAAGGCAAAAATCCATTTTTTCATAGTGCACTCCTGCAACGCGCAACAATTCCATTGGTGATCGGAGCAATGTGGGTGCCAAATCTTGGTGAGGCCGTAAATGGCGTAAATAAAAACTGAGTCTGGAACGATGACGGTTTCTGTCACTTGGGTGATCATTCTGGGCCCTCAGCCAGCTCTATTTTATTGCAAATATTACACAATTTGGATTTCTCTATTTGCTTGAGACTAGGGTCTTTTTTTTGAGGTTGTGAGTGGATTGCTTACAATGCTTTAAGCGAGTAACTTGCGATCATGTCTAAACTGTCATCGTCACTTTCGTATCTTCGTAGCTATATTATTTCTTTATTTTTTGGCTTTTGGACTCTCCTCATTGCTGCTGTTGTTGTTTTTATGGCGGCAGTCTTAGGAATTGGTCGGCGAGGATTGGATCGAGTGATTGTTTGGTTATGGGCTTTACCAATGCTTAAATTTTCTGGAGTAAAGGTGGATGTCCGAGGTCGGGAGCGAGTCACAGCCAGACAAAAAGGCTTTCTCATTCTATTCAATCATAGCAGTCTTATCGATATTCCAATTCTTTATGCTTATTTTCCGCGGATGTTTAGTTTTGGTGCGAAGATTGAGTTGTTTAAAATACCTTTTTTTGGGCGAGCCATGGAACTGTGTGGAGTTTTACCCATCGATCGGAGTAATCGAAATAAGGTGATGAAAATCTACCAAGATGCAATTGCGCGGGTGAATGGAGGTGAGAGTTTTGCATTGGCTCCCGAAGGCACTCGTCAGAATGAACCGAGGTTAGGTAAATTTAAGCGGGGGCCTTTTGAATTTGCAGTCAATGCTCAGATGGATATTGTCCCGGTGGTGCTTGCGGGAGCATTTTATGTTTTGCCGCGCAGTTCAGTTTGGATTAATTCGGGCAAGTGGAGTCGCAAAGTTTTAATGGAAATATTGCCCCCAGTATCAACCGAAGGGATGACTTTAGAGCAATTAGAAAATTTATTGGAAATTATTCGTCAACAGATGGAGGAAACCTTCAGTCGTTTGACTCGGGAGTTAGAGGCTTCTTCAACCACACCACTTTCGTGAATAGTGCATGCTGAATTTGTGATGCTACACCTGTGACTCTTTGAAAAAGGTCCTCAAGTTTGTCACTAAGATAGTCTTTATAAAAAGGCTCATGATAGACTTTAGGAAAGCGCTCAAGCGCCCAATCAAGACTGCTTTCGTCACCCGTTTGTAAAGAATCGGCAAAAACTAAAAGGCCGCCTGGCTTTAGCACGCGATAAGCTTCCTGAATGACTTTTTCGCGTTCCCTTCGCGGTAATTCGTGTAAGAGATAAACGCAATAAACTGCGCTAAAAGTTTCATTTTTAAAATCAAGATTTGTAGCGTCGCCTTGAATAAAATCGATATTTGGGTAGTTACGTAGTTTTTCTTGCGCCACCTTAAGATAAGGGGAGCTCAAGTCGAGGGCTGTGATCTTAGCTTTGGTGAAGGTTTCTAAAACAGGCCGGGTGGCTGAGCCTGCACCACAAGCTAGCTCTAACCATTGTCCTTGATCTTGAGTGTGTAGTTTAAGAACGGGAAGTATCATGCGGCGCATAGCGCCAGCAGCACCCGTGAACAAAATTTCTACTTGATGATCATAACGGCGCGCCGAGGGTTCGCTCAGGTACCCGTCTGTTTGAAAATGAAAATTGCGCGTGTAGTATTGGGGTAAACCTTGGCGTAATTGCTCGGATTGAGAATCAAAATCTTTGGTTTGGTTGTTTCGCATTCTCCAGGCCACCCGAAAGCCATCTCTAAGAACTTCAAAAAAAGAGCGAGCATGTGCAATTGGATTTTCAAAATCCAAAGCACTGAGAGGATAAACTCCTTGGGCAATATTCTCAGATTCTATTTTGTGCAGCTCATAAAGGTGTATCCATGCGCTTTTTGCTTGTTCCTCATTGGGTGGTTGTAACTTGGATTTAGTCAACCAACGGTTAACTAGCTGAAGCGGAATGGATTCGAGAAAATAAACACCACTGCGAGCTATTGAAAAGCCTTGAATCAGCTTACGATTAATCATCCTTATCCGACGTTATCGGATGAGAGTCATCCTTACAAGTCTGGGAGCTCGCCTTTGGCCTTAATAACTGTAACAGGCATTACATTTGTCACCGCCGCCACCGCCATCACAGGCAGGACGGTTGCAGGCAAGATGTAAAAGTGAACCTTTAGTAATACCCCTGTGTGGAACCCGCAGGCTTTCCTCAAGAAACTCAAGTTCATATAGAGTTTTTGCTCTTTGCGTTTCATCCTGCAGATCAGATTGGATACGTAGATTCAATTTTGGGTAGAAAAAATTAAGATGCGCCGTCCAAGCCGAAATAATTTGGATTTGTTGCTCTTCATTATCAACGACCCCGGAGGGGTTTGCGATGGCTGAATTCCCCCACATCAGCATCGCTAATGCAACAGCCAAACTGGACTGCATTAATTACCCCTTTGTCTTGGAGGCGCATTCCCCCGTCACTGGGTTGAGAATACAAAAGGCAGGCCAATGACCAGCTCCAATTACTGACCTCTTTGGTATCATCGTGGCTCTAATTGAGGAGGAGGTTTGGCAATTGCTGGTGTCAAATGGATAACGCGGCAGTGATCACGTGACAAAAGGTGACCAGAGAATTGTGTTTAACCTTTAATTCCGGGTAAAGCTTCAGTAAGCCCATTGAGAACAAATTGAACGGCGATTGCTGTGAGTATTAATCCCATAATTCGAGACATCACATTCATTCCGGTAGCTCCAAAAACGCGGGCTAGTCGTGTGGCCTGGTTGAGAATTAGGTAGCTCAAACCCATTGTGAGCGCGATAGACAAAAAGATGGTACCTTGCTCAACTACACTGTGGGCTCTTTCTTGCAGAATAAAAACCGTCACCATTGAGCCCGGACCACTTAAGAGTGGTATGCCTAAAGGAAAGATTGCAATGTCTTCCTTTAAGGCGCCTTCTTCACGCTCCTCCTCTGTGGCCTTTACGCGTGATTCACGAGCGTTAATCATGTCCATGCCGACGAAAAAGAGTAGGAAACCACCAGCGATTTTAAGGGCCGGCAAGGTAATCCCAAAAAACTGAAACATAAAACCACCGATAGCGGCACAAACGGCTAAAACTATGCCTGCAACCACGCAAGCCCTCTGTGCTGTGGAATGGCGCTTTTGCAAGCTGTCTCGTGCCGTCATGGCTAGAAAAGGGCCTACGGCCCCCAAAGGGTTAACAATCGTGAAAATGGCGGGAAAAGCGACTAGAAAAAATGAGTTTTGCAACATGATCGGCGTTGTAACATAGAGCGTCCGGAAAGTTGCACAAAATCCCTTGGCGTTTTAATTCTTTCACATATGTACAAACACTATGTACCTAAGCGCTTTTGGGCGCGGATTGAAACGCTTATGGGCTCGGCTTTGAAAGCAGCCGATTTGAGTTTTATTCATGAAGACATTCCACTGAGTGAGTTGGAAATGCTCAAGGATTTATCTGAGATCGATTCGGCCACACTCAACAAGGAGGGTGTTGGCCGTGTCCAGGATAGGGTCAGTGAAAGACTTGAGGATATGGGCTTTAAGGTGAATTTCATACGTGGCGAACCCCGTTTTTCGCATTTGATTGTGGCTGAACGTCCGGGTCGTTCGAGCAAATTTATTTCTTTAGTGACCCATGCAGATACTGTGCTTCCCAATCATCGCTCCTTCACTCTCGATCCACAAATTGGCTCAGCCTACGGATCAGGGGTCATTGATAATAAGGGAGGCGTGGTGGTGGGATTGGTTGCCCTCCAGAGGTTTTTGCGTCGCTTTGCAAACACGGAATACTCACTGCGTTGGATCTGTTCGCCCAATGAAGAAATGGGTTCTATTGGTTTTACTGACATCTTTCGTGAACTTGGCCAAGATACAGCGGTGGCCTTCGGTCTCGAGCCTGCCCTAGATAATGGCTCCATTATTCATCAGCGTAGAGGTAATCGCTGGTACGATATCGAGGTGGTGGGACGTGAGGCGCATGCAGGACGGAGCTACGGTCAGCATGCTAACGCCGCTCATGATTTAGCAGAAAAAATTGCGGCTTTGTCCGCGCTGACCAATTACCGTAAACACATAAGTGTTTCTGTTGGGCATTTTGTGGGGGGTAAGGATCGTCATAACATCATCTGCGGTCAAGCGTATGCGAAGTTGGATGTCCGTTTTCCAAGCGAAGAGGCGAGGGAAATGTTGCATCGAAAAATTGAGAAAATTCTAAACACGAGTTATGAAGTTTCCAGTTGTGGTAGGTACAAAACAGAAAGCCAATGGCAAATTGTTGATGACTGTCCTCCTTTTTGTTTGACCAGAAGATCAAAAAAACTAGCGCGTCGTATGGCCGCTCTCATCAGTCAGTTAGAGGGGCGCAAAGTTTATTCTCAGCCCGCCGGGGGTGCGGGCGATGTCAACTACCTGAGTACGCCCAATAATTTCATAATGGACGGTTTGGGACCGTACGGGGGTGAAATGCATACGGGCGATGAGTTTGTTCGCGTTGATAGCCTAAGAACGCGCTCGCAAGCACTGGCTGGTTTTTTATATCACCTGCAGTCTTTAAATTTAGAGCGTCTTTAAGTTTGCGCGGTTTTTAGAACAAAGGTCTTATAGGCGCGCCATTGTTCGAGGGCGGCCTTAAATTCAATTTTAGCAAGACGGCGTTGGAGTTTTAGTTCCGCAAGCTTATCCAGAGAGGCTTGCGAGTAATTGGCCGCAAGGCGCCTATATTCCTCGCGTAAGCTTTCAAAGCGGGCTATCGCTGACTCCAATCGCAGGCGCAAGGCATCTGCCTGAACTTGTAAATGCATATTCCATTGCCGGTTGGCTTTGTGACGTAAACGTTTTTCATCCATTTGCACTTGTAAGGTTATAATTTGGCTCCATGGAGTACGCCGCAAAGAATGAGCTCCGCCCAAGAGCCGCAGCAATTGAATTAGCCATTTAGTAGGGTCCCAATGATACCAGCGCACACCGTTTCGGTAATCCTGTGCGAAGATGTGATGAAAATTATGATAGCCCTCGCCGAAAGTGGCGACCGCCATGGTCAAGGAATCGCGAGCGGTGTTTTTGTCGGTGTAGGTCTGACGTCCGAAATAGTGGCACCATGAATTAATAAAAAAGGTCATGTGGTGCAAAGCAACCATTCTGAGGAATCCGGCGACGGCAAGACCACCGAGGGCAGAACCAAGGAAATGTCCAACAAGTGTGGGTAGGCCAAAGCCCATCAATGTGGCAATCAACAAATAATATTTATGTTGAAACATGACTACGCCATCACGTTTGAGGTCTCTTTCATAAGGTCCCTGGGGGACTCCCGGAGTCTCATTGACAAGCATCCAACCGAGGTGGGCATAAAAAAAGCCTTTGTTGATTGAGTATGGATCTATATCTGAATCCACAAATCGGTGGTGTATGCGATGATCCCGAGCCCAAATGAGAATTGAGTTTTGAAAAGCCGCAGCGCCAAACAGAGCCCATAACCATTTGACCCAGGTTTTTGCCTCATAAGTTCTATGAGCAAAATAACGGTGATAGCCGCCGGTGATACTCATGGCAGTGAGAGCGTACATGATGAAGGCGAGTATCCAAATTGACCAATTCCACCCTTCGCTCATCAGGTGAACAATGGTGAGCACAATCGCGGTCGGGGGGGTGAGGCAAAGGAAAATGGCAGATGTCCAATTGATCGTCGTTTTTTGCATTGGTGAACTACTCCTAGAAGGTAAGAGTAGCACACCTGCACATTAAAAAAATTCTAAAAGCGTTAGATTTTCTTGTGCGATAACTCTACAAACGGGCCGCTGTTGTCAGCTCCTGAATTTGCTTAAACTCAGTTTCCATAAAAGATCCGGCCGACGGTCCGGCGTCTTCGCGGATTTTAGAAATCAAGACTTTGGCTTGGTCATAACGCTGATGCTTCATAAGCAACTTTACATAATTGTTCACTACAGTGATTTGCAGCACATCAGGTTTGGCTGCGAGCACTTGATCAAAATATTTAACAGCCTCGTCCACTTGCCCGACGCTCGCTAAGGCCTTGGCGTAGTTGTAAGAAGCCTCTAAATCTTGCCCGCCACTTTGAAAGAACTTGTAATAGCTCTGAGCAGCTTCTAGACTTTTTCCGAGTTTCATTTGAAAATTGCCCGCCCGAATATACTTTGAGGTATCCGATTGCGCTGTGGTTAGATATTCCTTTTCAACACAGTCCCATTTTTTGAGATCCATGCACATCTCAGCTTTGGTCTCCGAGTCCTGTAGGCTCTTGGCGCCGATCAGCTCTTTTGCCGCGATTGGAAGAATACTCACCGAATATTTATCCCAGTTGGAAAGTTGAATAAAGCTTGCGACGCAGAGAACGGCTAGAACAGCTTTAATAATGATGGTCTTCTTTTGTAGCTCCATATCCTGTTTGTGTTCATTCTCGGTGAGGGCGAATCCGCAATGATTGCAAATCACTGGGGCCAACTGTTTGCGCTCACTTGCAATATCCAACTTGCAGCGAGGACATGCTCCAAATTCCAACATGGCAGACTCCTTCCAAAAGCCGTTCCATCCGGATGGATATAAAAGCACTCACTGTGCCTGTGCTAAATGTGTGATGTTCTTGAGGCGCTGAGCTGAACAGGATGAATTTTTTCAATGGTCATGCCAAAAAGCGGCTCCTGCTAAGGTGAGAATTTGAGGTGAGAAGGAGAGCTAGAGACCAAAATAAAGAGGCTGCCGCCTCCGGGGTTTCCCGGGGGCCTCGAGCAGATGAAAGATTTGGTGGATTGAAAGAGACGCTCGCCTTCCCTTTCACAAGAAGGCGAGCGAACAGGAGGGCCACGTGTCCATCCTGGACGCGCGGACGTTGGGTTGGTTCATGCGCGAGGCTTCATGCCTCACGAACCTGCGAAGCAAGTCGTGAGCCGTTATTTTTGTAAGATGATTTTTTCATACCTTCTTTGGTAAAGTTTCAGAGATTTTGCAGCTCAAGGTTGAATTGCAATCAATTAATGATTCGAGGTCATCATGAGCCAGTTTTGGTGTGGTCAACTTTTTGTCGTTTTTCGAAAAAAATACAGCTCGTGTTTTAAGGGTGCCGCTTTAAGAAACCAGGCGACAACATTTGTCATGTTCGTGTTGGCCTCGATGGTCTTTTTTTCGCTCGGTGTGCATGCAAGTGGAGATCTCAAAATCGGCGGCTCAACTCGCTCTTATCCGCTGTCGGGAGTCGCGGAAGTCGAAGCCGGATTGGGTGGCTTGTTATGGGGCACAACCGCATCTCCCTGGTATGGCTACTCGCGGGTCTACTTCTGGGGGGCGTCTGCGGCTACCTACAACTCGGGAGAAGTTGCCATTGAAATTTTTCCGTTATCATTTTTGGGGCTGCGAGCCGGTGGTGAAAGCATTCAAAACGATAGCGCCTATTCAGCCTATGATTGCATAGAGGTTCAGTGTTTAGGTCGCTTTTATCGGAATTTCTTGGAGTCGGAACTGAGTTTGGGAGCTGGGCGTTTATTTTTGCAAGGACGATGGCGTAGAGAGCTGTGGGCCAGCTCGCATAAGGAGAAAACAGATTTCGTAGATCCAACATCGGGGCTAATAATGGATGGCCAAGGCGATGCTCAGACTGTTTATCAGGGTGTGGTGGGGGTTAAGTTTGCTACAGGATGGTCGGCGATAGTCGGTCTTCGTTATGCTCGCAATAATGAAGGAGAAGAATCACGTTTTCCGCATGCCTTGTTGCGCTTTCAGTGGGGTTCTCTCACCTTAGGTTTGGGGGGCGGAGTTTTTGATTCACCCTTAAAGGTTAAGGCGGGCAGCGCAATTGGTTTGTTGCGCTGGGAAATTTGGCCAAGTTTAGCATTGAAGTGAATGCGCGTTCACACCTTGGCCAGGTTACTTTAAAAGTCGCTTATGATTGTCGAGCTCGCTTGTCTACGGCTAAAGCAGCTTCACGCATAACTTCAGAAAGCGTGGGGTGGGCATGGAATGTGCGCGCAAGATCTTCAGCGCTACCTCCAAATTCCATGGCCACGACAGCCTCGGCGATCATATCGGAGGCTCTGGGGCCCAAGACGTGAACACCTAGCAAGCGGTCAGTTTGTGCATGGGCCAGAATCTTGACCATGCCATCTGTCATTCCGATGGCCTTAGCGCGACCGTTTGGCGCAAATGAAAAGGTACCTACCTTGTAGGGGATAGCATTTTCTTTGAGCTGTTCTTCGGTAGCTCCCACGGATGCCAGTTCAGGCCAAGTGTAAACCACGTTGGGAACGGTTTCATAGTTCACATGACCGGCATGACCAGCGATAATTTCGGCGACAGCAACCCCTTCTTCCTCGGCTTTGTGCGCAAGCATTGGGCCTGGAATGAGATCTCCAATCGCATAAATATTTGGGTACTTTGTTTGCAATTTTTCGTTAACTGGAACGAAGCCGCGTTGATCGCGCTCAATACCGAGTTCTTCTAGTCCGAGTTGCTCCGAATAAGGTTTGCGTCCGGTGGCTACCAACACGACGTCACCAGATAGCGTTTTTTGACCTTGATTTGCGAGGTCTTCATAAGTGATTTCTACTTCGGAATTGCTGACCTTGGCCCCAGTCACTTTGACTTGAAATAAGAACTCCATGCCTTGCTTGCCTAAAATAGTTTGCAAACGCTTGGTGATCTGCGTGTCCATGATGGGGCAGATGCGATCCATATATTCAAGCACCGTCACCTTGGCTCCAAGGCGTAGCCACACCGATCCTAATTCAAGACCAATAACTCCGCCACCCACAACGATAAGGTGATTGGGAACCTTGGCTAGACTGAGGGCCTCAGTTGACGAGATCACGGTTTTGCCGTCGAATCTAAGGCTGGGTAGAGTATTGACTACACTTCCTGTTGCCAGCATCACATTTTTAGTTTCAAGCACTTGTTTGCCTGTATCGCTGCTAACTTCGACCTGAGTGGGTGAGAGCAGGCGACCGCGCCCGTTATACACATCCACTTTATTTTTCTTCATTAGGAAAACGATACCACCGGTCAAGTCTTTAACGATTTTGTCTTTGCGACCCATCATTTGTTCGAGATTGAGCTTTACGCTACCAACCTCGACGCCGTGGTTTTTAAGGTCGTGTTGAGCCGCCGCATAGTGTTCTGATGACTCAAGTAAAGCCTTAGAGGGAATGCAGCCTACATTGAGGCAGGTTCCCCCTAAGGTTTTTTCCTTCTCGATCAGGGCGACTTTTAAGCCAAGCTGTGCGGCGCGAATGGCGCCCGTGTAGCCGCCAGGTCCAGCGCCGATAATTACCAAATCATAGGCGGACATTTAAATCTCCAAAAGTAAACGGGATGGATCTTCAATACACTCCTTCAAGCGCACAAGGAAGCTCACACTCTCTGCGCCATCGATGATGCGGTGATCGTAAGAGAGGGCCACATACATCATCGGACGTATAATCACCTGTCCATCCTTGGCGATAGGACGTTCCTCGATTTTGTGCATTCCTAGAATTCCACTTTGGGGCGGGTTGAGAATCGGAGTTGACATCAATGAACCGTAAACACCGCCATTACTTATGGTAAACGTTCCGCCGCTTAGGTCATCCACAGATATTTTTCCTTCGCGTGCCTTTTGAGCATACGCCTTAATAGTCAGTTCGACTTCAGCCAATGACATATGTTCGGCATGCTTTAGAACCGGTACCATCAGGCCTTTTTCAGTCCCAACAGCGACGCCAATATTGTAGTAGCGGTGATAAATAACATCGTTGCCTTCGATAAAAGCATTGACGCGAGGATAGGCGCGAAGAGCTTCAACGGTGGCTTTCACGAAAAAGCCCATAAAGCCCAATCCAATTCCGTATTTTTTCTCAAACCGATCTTTATATTTAGACCGCAAGGCCATTACGGCGCTCATGTCGATTTCGTTAAAGGTTGTTAGAATTGCTGCCGTTCTTTGTGCTTCCACCAAACGTTCAGCAATACGTTTACGAATCGTTGTCATGGGCTCACGCACAATCTCTTCGCCTAAAGCACCTCGGCTTTCTGGTACCTTCAGTGCACTCACAGGAGGAGTAACGGTAGACGGGCGGTTCATTGGTGTGGGAGCTGTAACGCTAGCTCCTGCGCCTGCATTGAGAACATCGCCCTTAGTTAAGCGACCACCTTTACCCGTTCCCTGTATAGTCTCCGGATTGAGTTGGTTTTCTGTTACAATACGGCGCACGGCGGGACTCATGGTTTCACTTTTGCTCATGCCCATTGGCGAGGCCGAGGCTCCCGCTGCGGGCATAGCTGCAGCCGGCGCTGGAGTCGGCTTTGCAGAGCCATTTCCGCTGGCAGTTGGTGCAACTGGCTTTCCTTCAGAGTCAATTTCGCCTACCACGGCCCCTACTTTTACCACATCGCCAGCTTTGGCAGAGGTGGTAAGCACTCCGTCAGCCTCTGCCACGACCTCGACACTAGCCTTATCCGTTTCTAAAACTAACACCACGTCGTCACGTTTGACGTGCTCACCACTTTTTTTGGTCCATTGGGCGATTGTGCCTTCGGTGATCGATTCACCAACGGCAGGAACTTTGATCTGCGTTTTCACTTTGCCTGACTCCTATGTTTAACCTTTGAAAACTGATTCAATGATTTGTTGCTGCTCTTTTTGATGCTGATAAGGCGATCCCACGGCAGGACTCGCTCGTTCAGTGCGACCCACATATTCAACCCGCAGCTTCTTTTTACCAAGTTCGTCTATGAGTTCATTTAATCGCGGCAGAATGCAGGAGTAGGCCCCCATGTTACGTGGCTCCTCTTGCGCCCAGATCACGCGCGAGAGCTTTGGCAGACCACTGAGATAGGGCGCCAGGCGCACACGTGGAAACGGGTAAAGCTGCTCGACACGAACGAGGGCCGTACTGGCAGAATTTTTGAATTTGTTCTCACGAGCCTCATCCAAGTCATAGTAAAGTTTGCCAGAGCACAGAACGAGAGTTTCAATTTTTTTTGGGTCAGTGGCTTTGGGGTCACCAATCACCTCGAGAAAGTGTCCATCGGTAAACTCCTTCCATCCTGAAATAACTTTGGGATGACGGAGAAGAGATTTGGGAGACATGATAATCAACGGTTTACGGAAGTCTCTCTTCATCTGCCGGCGCAAAACATGGAACAAATTCGCAGGTGTGGTGAGGTTGCAAACTTGCATATTGGCTTGGGCGCAAAGTTGCAAAAAGCGTTCAAGTCGAGCACTCGAATGCTCTGGACCTTGGCCCTCATAACCATGAGGTAAAAGTAGGGTAAGTCCGGAACCACGGGCCCATTTTTCTTCGCTGGAGCTTAAGAACTGGTCAATAATGATCTGAGCTCCATTGGCAAAATCACCGAACTGCGCCTCCCAAATAGTCATGAAGGTAGGGTCAGAACATGAATTGCCGTATTCAAAACCTAGCACAGCCATCTCAGAGAGCGGGGAGTTATAGACAACGAACTCTCCCTTTTCGGGATTGAGGGTCGCAAGAGGGCAATGCTCTTTGCCTGTTTGTACATCGAAGTAGACAGCTTGACGATGAGTAAACGTGCCGCGTTTACAGTCCTGACCGGAGAGGCGCACAGGTGTTCCTTCCAGGCAAAGGCTTCCATAGGCCAGAAGTTCGCCCATGGCCCAATCTAGTTGCCCCTTATCAGCCATGTTTTTACGCACCTGAATGAGTTTGCTGAGCTTGGGATGAATATTTATTCCCTTAGGTTCTTCGCAAATTGCGCCCACGACCTTGTCGAGAGTGTTTTGCGAAGCTCGCGTGTCTACGATTTGATCAAAATCTTCCAACCGTCCGCGGCGTAAGCCGCTCCAGCAGCCACCAAAGGCATCAGGTTTCACAATTGGTCGATTTTTTCGCGTGTGGTCGAGAATTTTTTGTAAGTTATCGATCTTTTCTTTGTAAAAAGCCTCGCCCTCAGCGCGTTTCATAGTGCCGTTTTGATCCAACGCATCCAGGTAGAGGTTCATTAAGGTCGGACGCTGGCGAATGCGCTCGTACATCATAGGTTGCGTAAATGCGGGCTCGTCTCCCTCGTTGTGGCCAAAACGACGATAACAGATGAGATCGATCACAATGTCCTCGCCGAATTGCTGACGAAACCGCATGGCTAGATCCATCGCGCGAACGCAGGCTTCAACGTCATCTCCGTTAACCAAAAGCACGGGAGCTTTAATCACTTTGGCTACATCTGAAGAGTACAATACACTGCGGGAGTCTTTGGGGTCAGTGGTAAAGCCGACCTGATTGTTGACAATCACATGTACAGTTCCACCGACTGTATAGCCTTGCAGACGAGATAGTTGCAAAGTTTCCGTGACTACTCCTTGACCGGCAAAGGCCGCGTCACCATGAATTAAAATGGGGACGACTTTTTTGCGATCTTTGGTGTCTTGGCGTCGACGCTGTTTGGCTCGTGCCATACCCAGAACTACGGGATCGACAGCTTCCAAGTGCGATGGGTTAAATGCCAGTGAGATGTGACAGGGTCCGTTGGGAGTGTTTTTATCAACGGAATAACCTAGGTGGTACTTCACGTCGCCATCGTAGTCGAAGTGCTCAAAGGCGGTACCGTCGAATTCTGAAAATATAATTTCCAGAGCTTTATCCATAAAGTTTGCTAAAACGTTGATACGGCCTCGATGGGCCATGCCAATAACAATTTCCTCAACGCCAAGGGATGAGCCTTTGAGCATACCCCTTTCAAGCATTGGAATGAGCGCGTCGCCCCCTTCAATGGAAAAGCGCTTAGTTCCTACGTACCGTGTGTGAATGAATTTTTCTAAAGACTCAGTGCGGGCCAGCTGTTTAAATATTTCCTGGCGTTCTTCTGGCTTGAAAGTCAGCGTTGACGGTTCCTTCTCAAATTCGTGACGAAACCAATCACGCACTTCAGGTCGGCATTCGGCTACTTGCAGAGTAAGGGTTTGGCAGTAAGCTTTTTCAAGGTGGGCAATGATGTCTTTAAGTTTAGCCGAGCCCAACCCTAGGATAGATCCTATGGAAAATGTTTGTTCAAGGTCGGCATTGTTTAATCCGAAATTGGCAAGGCTGAAAGAGTCACTTGCGGGGCTGGCAATTTTTAGCGGATCTAGATCCGCTTTTAAGTGACCGTAAGCCCGATAATGCTCAATCAAATTGTAGACATTGAGTTCAGAGGCCGGGAATGAACCTGTTGTTGGTGGCTCTCCTGGCAATCTTTGAGCAAAGTCCATACCCTCGAAGAAATATCGCCATTGAGGTTCCAGTGCTTCAGGGGCTTGCTGAAAAGTTTGGTACAGAGATTCGATGTATTCAAGATTCGAGCGATTGACAGAACTTATGCGTTCCAAAACATAACTCCAGATGTTGTGTGAAGACGTACAACATATTTATACCAAGAGGTAACCTTGTGGGCATTTAAATGCATCGCACAATGGCGTCGACTCCGACAAGAGTCGGTGTCATTTTAAATCCATGCGTTGGCTATTGGCGATACTGCTTCTGTTTTTGCTACTTTCGTTGAGTTCCATTTTGGCTTTTAATCAGGGCCTCTTTCATCGCGCTATCCAGGTTCGGCTTGAATCCCAACTGGGAGTCCCGATCGAGTTAGGTCCAGTAAGCCTGGCCTGGCGCTGGCCATTACAATTGCAAGTTGGTCCCTCTCAGTTGGCTGTTCAGGGATTGAGCTTCAAATGGAAATCTCTTCAATTGGAAGTTTTAGCCTGGCGCCCTCCCTATTCTGTGCGTGTGTATTTGAACTCTCCGGTGGTTACAGCTGCTTCTGTTGAAAAGCTGCGGCAAGATATTCCCATCAGCCCAGCTGCGCCCCAAAAGGGCGCGGCATTTCACACTTTGCCCGAGGTCGGTTATGAATTGATCGTCGAGGCAGGGGTAGTTGATTTTTCTCAGTTTGTTTTGCGCGATTTGAACTTGAGTCTAAAGCAAAAGCTCTTGCTACGCTCGGCGGCCCAGCTAAATTTGCGGGGGCTTGTGGGGGTGTCGCAGGTGCCCGGAGAACTCCCGGTAACGCTTTCTGGTGACAATTTGACTCTCAGTCTTGAGACCTTGAAAGCGGTGAATTTGAACGCGACGTTTGCGGGGCTGAATGCTCAAGTTAACGGTTCGAGTTTTTTGCTTGAGGATCGCCACCAGTGGTCCGTGGCATTGCAAGTGCCAGATTTGTCGCTTTTGCCACGGCCACCACATCTGATTCCAGCAAAAAATTGGCGGGGAAGCGTCAACCTAAAGGCAGAATTGAGCAAGAGCTCCTCTCCCGAGGGGTGGCATGGAGAGGGTCAATTACTGGTTCACGGGTTGAGTGCAGATGTGAATTGGTCACATCCCGCAATTCAACTGTTGGGGCCCATCAGTGCAGATGTGGACTCGGCTTTTTCAGTCTCTGCTAATAAACTTATCATCACCTCCCTGCGGGCTAAGGCGGATTTGCGTGGGGCAAGCACGCATTGGTCTGGGTATTTTGATAAACCCGCAGGCACTCCGTTGGCTTTTAAAATAGAAGCCGGTTTGGCCGCTGATCAAATTCTAAATGTGGGCGAATTTTGGTTGCAACTGGGAACCCTTGAAGCGGGCATAAATGGCAAGCTAGTCTTGAATTCTCCCTGGAAGGCGGATCTGAGGGTGGCGTTGCCAAAAGTGGCTCTGGTCGGCTTGGGTAAATGGATTTTGCCTCTGCAGAAAATTTCGCCAACGGGCGAGATGTCTTTACTTGTAAGGTTTTTAGGAGACCTCGCGGACCCCGCGCGAGGCCGTTTCTTGATTGAGTCGCTGCGGCTTAAGAATTTTGCGGCGGATGTTCATCAGCAAACAAATCAGCTGACTTTATCTGGTCCAGTGCGCTCATCCGTGGAGGTTAATGGAGAAATTGATCAAGGCCTTCCGCGGCGTTTGTCCGCGCTCGGGATTATTGATTTGAAGTCAGCCGTTCTCGGGTCGGGGCCTCTACGCAAAGAGGCGGGGCGGGAATTTAATATGTCTTTTAAGTTAAAAAGCGCCCACGAGTCTTTGAATATCGAAAATCTCAGTCTAAAAACCTACGCTGCGGACTTGGGAGTTATTGGTCAGGTGGCTTTACACGAATCACCAAAACTAAAACTCAAGTTAAATCTCAAGGGAGTAAATTTAGGTGAATTACGTAAAGGTTTTCCTTTCTTGCGTGACTCAATTCCGCAAGGGGAATTGAGCGGTGAGCTTGCATTGGATGGTCGAGTCTCACTGGATGACAAATGGTTGGACTGGCCACTTAAAGTGAGTGGACACGTCGATCTGAAAGTTCCTGAGTACGTCTGGGTACAACAGAGCTCAGGCAATAAAGAAAATGCAGAGGACTCAGTAAAGAAATACTATGGCGCTCCCTCGGTTGGCGGTTTGTTGCCTAAAGGAGCTTTGACTGAGCGCTTAAATTTAAAAACTGCAGTTGACCTCGGTGTTGTGAAAATCGGCAAACTTGAAGCCCAAAAGCTTACCCTACGTGGCCACCTTGGGGCGGGGAGGTGGCGTGGCGAAGCTATTCTTAATGAGATTTTTGCTGGACGAGTGGGGATTCGCGATTTCACCATCCCTCTTTTTGAGGCTTTTCCTCGTGTTCGCGGCTTAGCCGTTTGGAAAAATTTGACTGTGGAAAAGGTTTTAGAATTTCTAAAGCCAGATTTTAAATCATTTGCCACGGGCAAAAGTGAAGGTCAGGCCGAGTTTGATGCATTATTGACAGGGCAAAAGGATTTTTTAAGTACGCTCAAGCTAGCCGGAAAGGCTCGGTTTGAACCAATCACTCTCAACGGTCTAAAAATTGGAGAAATGATTAACGCTCTATTAAAAAAAATTCCGATCCCAGTTTCGCCCGTGAAAGTGGAGCCTTTGCATGGCCGCTTACAGGCTGAGTTCAATTTGGCTTCGGGCGTTATTCAGTTGCCTGTGGTTCACGCGCAGGATCGAGATGGAAGTGAACTAAATGTCAAAGGCAAGGCGTTAATACCTTCGATGCAAGGAGATTTTGTGGGAGTTTTTGCGTGGACTCAATCCCCATTCAAAGGTTGTGTCCAGGAAGGTAATGCGGACGCTCAAGGGCGGTTATTGATGCCTTTGGCTATTAAGGGTGACTTACTCCGGCCAGATATGACGATCCTTGTGGCCATGGCAGAAAAAATTGCTGCACGGGCTTTGGATTGTGAAAAAAAGAAGCTTGTCCAGAAGATTAAAAAAAACGGCACTAAGGCTATTGAAAAAGAGGCTAAGAAGCTCTTGCAGGACATTTTCGGAAAGTGAAAGTTTGGAGAGTGAAAGTATTGACCTTGGCTTGAGGCTACTTCAAAGTCAGAGGCCGAATGTCGAATGCTGATTTTTACCAATCGCACTTGGATCGAGTGAGTCGCAGCTTTGCCTTTTGTATAAGACAGCTGCCCTCACCTCTGCGAGACTGGGTGGGGTTAAGTTATCTTCTATGTCGGATTGTAGATACTATCGAAGACGCTCCTTGGGTTGAAGCTGAGCAGCAAAAGGCGGCCTTTAAGGCTTTTGATGCAGCGTTAATCGATGCAAATCGAGTGAATGCATTGGACGAACTCGTCAGTGGTTTTCCGGAGTTGCCGGACCGAGAAGTAGCGCTTTTATCAGTGAACCAGAGACTACTCAAAGATTACCATCAGCTGCCTTCTCCCGTGCATGAAATTCTGCGCGATCTTGTCCACAGTATGTCTCTTGGAATGCAGCATTTTAGCGCCCACAGGCCGATGCGACTGCACACATTGGGCGAGGTGAATCAGTATTGTTTTTTTGTTGCCGGTGTCGTCGGTGAGCTCTTGGCCAAGCTTGTGGCTCGGGTTGAACCTCGCTTTCAAATGACTCAAGCTGCTCTTATTCGAGCTCATCACTTTGGGTTGTTTTTGCAGAAAGTGAACTTACTGAAAGATCAATTTGATGATGAGAAAGTGGGGCGGCATCTTGTGCCTTCCCGCGATGAAGTTGAGGCCAGCGCGCATGAAAATGCGACTTCAGCTTTAGATTTCTTGTTGGCTGTCCCGGTAGAGCAAATTGAATTTAGAAGATTTTGTGCCTGGTCGCTTTTTCTGGGGCTCGAGTCTTTGAGCGTTGCACGTCGCTCTTTGGTAGAAAAAACAGTCTTGAAAGTGTCGCGCACTCGTACGCAGGAACTTTTGGGTGAGGTAGAGGTTCGACTCCAGGATGATTCGGCTTTGCGTCGTTTGTTTGCAGTTTTCTGTGAGCGCTTGGGGTGGCGAGCGCCTGTGCGGGTTCACAATGCTGTTGAGGTTCCGGATTGGTTAGTAAAAGTCTATTGTGGGCTTTTGGATGTCAACAGTTTGAAATCGTTAGGAATCTCATCGACCTAACCATTCATTGCAATTGACAGTCGTTTTCAATAAGGTTAGCTCTTTCTCATGGAAGCTGCGACACCCAATCTAGTTAAAGGCCGTCAACCGGTTGAACCTGAAAAGTTAATTCGCCGAGATCCCGTGGATCCTGCAACCTTTCGTCGAATGATTCGGCAGATGGGTTTAAAAGTGACGCAACAGCGAATTGCAATTTTAGAAAGCCTCAGTGAGGGGCGTGCGCATGTGACGGCTCAAGAGGTTTTTGAATCCGTCAACGCCAAATATCCTGAAATTGGTTTTGCCACGGTTTATCGATTCTTACGCAAAATGGCCGAGCAGAATATGGTGACAGAAGTACGTATGGGTGGTTTGCCCGCACGTTACGAATTAACACCGCGAAAGCATCATGATCATCTCACTTGCATTCAGTGTGGACAAATCGTGGAATTTGAAAGTCAGAAAATTGAAAGCTTGCAAGAGCAAGTTGCAAAAGCGCATAATTTTCGCCTAACTCACCACGTGCTTGAACTCTATGGGGTTTGTCCCCTCTGTCAGACGGAGTAAGAATTTGCGCGAAGATGGAATTCAGGTAAAAGGCGCTCGGGAACATAACCTAAAAAATCTGGATGTCTTTATACCGCGTGGACAAATTACGGTGATTACAGGATTGAGTGGTAGCGGCAAGTCCTCGCTGGCTTTTGATACTGTTTTTGCCGAAGGTCAGAGGCGATTTATTGAAAGCTTATCGACGTATGCTCGTCAGTTTCTCGACCAAGTCAAAAAGCCCGAGGTCGACTCGATTGAGGGACTTTCTCCTGCCATTGCTATAGATCAAAAATCGATCAGCACCAACCCTCGTTCAACTGTGGGGACAGTGACGGAGATTTACGATTATTTGCGTTTACTCTTCTCACGAGTGGGTGTCCCGCATTGCCCCCAACATCACCTGCCTCTCGAGGGACAAACACCCCAGGAGATCATTGATACGATCATGAAAATGAAGGCGGGCAGCA
>JAYQON010000059.1:4728-18729 GCA_038144835.1 Bdellovibrionales bacterium | reverse complement strand
AGGAACTATCGCGCCATGGGCAAGTTTTTGTTGATAACAAGTACTTCGATATTCCATCTGTAATGGTTGCGAGCGTTCGAACAACCTTTGAGATGGGTGCTAGTTTTTGCACTGTTCATGCCCAAGCCGGGAGTGAGGCTCTGAGTCGCTTGGCGAAGCTCGAAGCAGAGCTTTGTATTGAACGTCCTTTTCGGATTCTTGCCGTGACGGTTCTGACCAGTTTTCGGCAAGACACTTTAGCGCCGATGGTGCAAGCAATTCCAATAGCGGAGCAGACGCTGGCTCTGGCTAAGTTGTCTCTCGATTGTGGACTGAGTGGCTTGGTTTGTTCCCCCGAAGAAGTTGAAAATTTGCGAAAAGCTTTTCCCGAGGCCTATCTTGTGACTCCAGGTGTGCGTTTAGAATCTGATGACAAGGGTGATCAGAAACGAGTCTCTGATCCTCTAACAGCTTTGAGGCGTGGCGCCTCAGCTCTTGTGGTCGGGCGCCCAATTTATGCAGCTTCCGCTCCAGCCAAAGCTGCCGAGGTTTATTATGAAGAAATTCAAAAAGCCTGACCGTCAAGGTGTCCGTCATCGATCGCGCGGTCTCAGTGCGGGAGGGAGCCCTCGCAAAGATGTTTTGTCTGGGCGTGAGTTTCCCCCGGGTCGTTGTGTTGTTGGCATACACGCCGTCCGAGAGCTGTTAAGAGTTCGTGGGCGAGCTGTTGATCAAGTTTGGCTACGCGAGCATTTTCAAGATCACTCGGAGTTGAAGGAGCTTCATGACTTAGCCAAGCGTTTAAGTGCACCGATCCATACGAAAAGTGTTGCGAACCTTGATCGAGTGATCAGTGCCCACCAAGGGGTGATTGCGTTTACTCGTGAAGAGCCTGAGCTCAATTGGCTTGCGCTTAAAAACTCCCAACGCGCATGTCTTATTGTGCTTGATGAAGTAGAAGATCCGCATAATGTAGGAGCGATTTTGCGCACGGCTTGGCTCTTTGGAGCGCAGGCCGTGTTGGTGCCAGAGCTGCGTGCGGCTCATCTCTCGCCAGCTGTTTCAAAGGTAGCTCAGGGAGCTGTTGAGCATATTCCACTAGTACGTCAGCAGGCTTTGACCGAGCAGCTCAAGGAACTAAAAGACATGGGCTTTTGGATTTTGGGTATGTCTCATGAGGCTAAGCAGGACCTTTTCAGTCTCGATATTCCACAAAAAGTCGTATGGGTCCTCGGATCAGAATCTTCTGGAATTCGGAAGTCGATTGCTGGCGTTTGTGATGATTTTGTGCGTATTCCCCAAAAAAATCCTGAGGCCAGTTATAATGTTTCTGTGGCTGCGGCGATTGCTATGGCCCAAACGTTTCAGGCTCATGGGGCCTAAGAGTCAATGTTGATAAACGATAAGTAATTGTAATTACTGAAATTTTTAATTTAATAACACTTACTGTGGCGCGTTGGCGGTGATTCGGATCTGTTGTTCTCGGCTTCTTTTCTGAATAATCGCTCTTCAGCTGTGTGTAGGGGTGCACAATGACTCAATTCTTCCGGAAATACTTTTTGACTGGTGAGATATGGGTCAAGTAGAAGAGGGATTTGCACGTCGTCATTCTGAACTTACAGTCTCTATTTCAGGCTTAAGGAATGTTTGTCGATTCGCTGGCTTAGCTCAATTGGTAGAGCAGCTGATTTGTAATCAGCAGGTTGCGGGTTCGAGTCCCATAGCCAGCTCCATTTTTTGGGAGAGGTGCCCGAGTGGCTAAAGGGGACGGACTGTAAATCCGTTGGCTTACGCCTACGTAGGTTCGAATCCTACCCTCTCCACCATCTTGATTCGGTATATTCTGATCAAGGTGTTGTTCGAACTGTTACTGAAGTGTGTTGTGCGAGCGGGAGTAGCTCAATTGGCTAGAGTATCAGCCTTCCAAGCTGAGGGTTGCGGGTTCGAGACCCGTCTCCCGCTCCAGTTTTTATGTAAAGTTGCCCATGTGGCTCAGGGGTAGAGCACACCCTTGGTAAGGGTGAGGTCGTGAGTTCGAGTCTCACCATGGGCTCCAGGTTGGGTTAGATTTTGGTTTGGTTAACGAGCTAGCAATTTAAAGATCGAACAAATTTAAAGAGCGAACGAGGAGGAGTCTTCCATGTCAAAAGAATCATTTAAGCGGGATAAACCGCACGTCAATATCGGCACCATCGGTCACGTTGACCACGGTAAGACGACTTTGACGGCAGCCATCACCACTGTTCTGTCAAAAAAGGGTGGTGCTCAGGCGATGAAATACGATCAAATCGATAAGGCGCCTGAAGAAAAGGCTCGTGGTATTACGATTTCTACTTCACACGTTGAGTATGAAACTCCCAATCGTCACTACGCTCACGTCGACTGCCCTGGTCACGCTGACTATGTAAAAAACATGATTACTGGTGCCGCACAGATGGATGGCGCAATTCTGGTTGTGTCAGCTGCTGATGGTCCGATGCCTCAGACTCGTGAACACATTCTGCTTGCTCGCCAAGTTGGTGTTCCCGCTATCGTTGTGTTCATGAACAAAGTGGACATGGTGGACGATAAAGAACTTCTCGACCTTGTCGAACTTGAAGTACGTGAGTTGCTTTCTAAATATGAGTTCCCTGGTGATTCCATTCCGATCGTTAAGGGCTCTGCTTTGAAGGCTCTTGAAGGCGATGCCGGTGAAATCGGCGAAGCTGCGATTATCAAGTTAATGGAAGCTTGCGACGCTTACATTCCTGAACCCACTCGCGCAATTGACAAGCCCTTCTTAATGCCTATCGAAGACGTGTTCTCGATTTCTGGTCGCGGAACCGTCGTTACCGGTCGTATTGAGCGCGGTATCGTTAAAATTGGTCAGGAAATTGAGATTGTTGGTTTGCGACCAACTCAAAAAACCACAATCACAGGCATCGAAATGTTCCGTAAGCTTCTTGATGAAGGTCGCGCAGGTGACAACGCTGGTTGCTTGTTGCGTGGTACTAAAAAAGAAGACGTTGAACGTGGACAGGTTGTGTCTGCGGTTGGCTCGATCACCCCGCACAAAAAATTCAAGTGCGAGGCATACATTCTCACCAAAGAAGAAGGTGGTCGCCACACTCCATTTTTCAACGGATATCGTCCTCAATTTTACTTCCGTACAACTGATGTGACTGGCGTTGTGACTCTGAAGCAGGGCACAGAAATGGTCATGCCAGGTGATCGTGTAGAAATGGAAGTGGAACTAATCGCTCCGATCGCTATGGAAAAAGAGCTGCGTTTCGCTGTTCGCGAAGGTGGCCGTACTGTAGGTGCGGGCGTTGTTACCGGAATTATCGAGTAATCGGTACTATCGGTGTTAAAAACTGTTGGGGACCTTTCCATTTGGGAGGTCCCTTTCGGCGTTTTGAAAGATTGTTAAGTGTAGGGCAGTAGCTCTAACGGTAGAGCGAACGACTCCAAATCGTTAGGTTGTGGGTTCGAATCCCTCCTGCCCTGCCAGTTTATAAGGTTCGGAATTGACGTTAAAAATAGAAACGAGCGGAACGTAATGGAAAATGAAAAAAGCAACCAGAGCTTAGTCAATCTGGGTTTTGTTATTGCTGGGTTTCTAACTTACTACGTGGTTGCGGTTGTTTTTGAAGTTTTGGCGGGCAGTTTTGGCGTTGTAACGCGAATGCGCGGTATAGAAGCCGTCAAGCACGGTGTTCCTGTAGCAGCAGGACTGTTGGCATTTTTACTTTTATTAATGAATAAAAATGCACATGTTTTCTTGGATGAGGCTGTTACGGAAATTCGCAAAGTTGTTTGGCCGTCTCGCAAAGACACTATGGCTATGACAATCGTTTGCTGTGTAATGGTGATTGTTGCGGGAATCGGTCTGGGTCTTTGGGATTTTATTTCAAGCCAGCTCATCAATGTTTTCGTCAACTAAGGAAAGGGTGTGAACTGTGGCCAATGAGAGCACAAACAGTGAAAGTGGCGAAGTGAAGGCGAGCAATCCCGCTTTGAAATGGTATATAGTTAACACCCAAACCAGCTGCGAACAGATGGCAAAGGCATCGATCGAGGAGCGTGTGCGCTCATTGAACCTCGAAGATAAGTTTGGGCAAATACTAATTCCCTCTGAGAATGTCGTTGAATTGGTAAAAGGAAAAAAGGCGACTCGAGCGCGTAAATTTTTTCCTGGGTACATTTTTGTGCAGATGGTGATGGATGACTCGACCTGGCATTTAGTTAGAAACGCTTCGAAGGTCACAGGGTTTGTGGGAGGCAAAGTTAGGCCTCCTGAAGTTCCTGAAGTTGAGGTTATGAGGGTTACGCGCCAGATGGAAATGGGGGCCGAAAAGGTTGCTCCAAAATTAAAGTTTTCGGTTGGTGAGAGTGTCACGGTGATTGATGGTCCATTCAGTGGTTTCAATGGAGCGGTCGAAGAAATCAATCAGGAAAAGGGAAAAGTAAAAGTTCTGGTGAGTATTTTTGGGCGACCAACACCAGTCGAATTAGATTTTGTTCAGGTCGAAAAGGCCTGATTTTAGGGTTTTTGTTTTCGGGTATCTTGGCATGGGGCTGAGATACGCATTTAACCCCAGACTAGGAGTGGGAATATGGCACGGAAAGTAACCGGCCAAATCAAGCTTCAGATACCGGCAGGGAAGGCCAATCCGGCACCTCCCGTGGGACCGGCGCTCGGTCAGCATGGGGTAAACATTATGGAGTTCTGTAAGCAGTTTAATGCTCGCACTCAAAAAGAGGGCGACACGATCATTCCGGTGATCATTACTGTTTATTCGGACCGCTCGTTTACCTTCATCACCAAGACGCCCCCTGTGTCGATTCTTCTGAAGAAGGCGGCCAAATTGGAAAGCGGCTCAAAGATGCCGCAAAAAGAAAAGGTGGGCAATGTAACGATGGCTCAGGTGACAGACATCGCTAAATTGAAAATGCCCGATTTGAACTGCACTGAGCTTGAAAGTGCCATCTCTCAGGTGGTTGGTACCTCCAAGAGCATGGGCTTGGAACTCAAGTAGGGAGCTTTAGATGAAATTAGGTAAGCGTTTTTCTTCAGCTCTAGGCAAGGTAGATCGTAGCGCTCGCTACAAGCTGATCGATGGCATTAAATTGGTGGTTGACACTGCAACTGCAAAATTTGATGAGGCCATAGATGTTGCCGTTGTATTGGGTGTAGATCCTAAGCAATCCGATCAGCAAGTTCGAGGAGCGGTAGATTTACCTCATGGTCTGGGTAAGCCGATTCGTGTAGTTGTATTTGCAAAAGGGCCCAAAGAGGAAGAGGCCAAGGCCGCTGGTGCAGATTATGTCGGTTCTGATGATCTTGTAGCAAAAATTCAAGGTGGTTGGCTCGACTTCGATAAGGCGATTGCGACTCCAGACATGATGGCTACAGTGTCCAAGGTGGCTAAGGTACTCGGACCTCGTGGACTTATGCCGAACCCCAAAGTGGGTACGGTAACGATGAACGTGGGTGCTGCAGTTAGTGCCGAAAAGAAAGGTAAGCTCGACTTCCGCGTGGATAAGGCAGCCATTGTTCATGCGGTAATCGGCCGCAAGAGCATGGGAGCAGATAAATTGCGCGATAATTTTAGCGCGTTTATGTCGGCTCTACTCAAGGCTAAGCCGTCTACCAGTAAAGGTAATTATCTGCGTGGTGTCACCGTGTCTTCAACTATGGGGCCCGGCGTACGCATGGATTTGTCAGAATTAGAGAACCAACTCTCTTAGTTAAATGAGCAGGGTGCTTGTTGGTGGGCACCTGAAATTATCGCGGTCAGAGACAGCAGGGGCGTCAGGTAGGGCTAAATATAAGGTTCTACCGGTTTAATCGGGAAGCAAAGCCCGCCCTGCCGAGACAGATAGAGGCAATTTGCAAGTTAAAGCCTCCTCTAAATCTCGAATCGCGGTTCAGACAATAGGAAGAAAAGGAGGTTATCTTGCCCTTAATTACGCGCGAGCATAAAGAGCAAGAAATCACCGCACTTTCCGAACGGTTTGGCCGATCGAAGGCAGCTTTTCTCGTCGACTTTAAAGGTATGGACGTAGAAAGCGTAACCAAGCTTCGTAAAACGCTAAAGCCGATCAATTCGGAAATGAAGGTGGTTCGCAACACTCTCGCAATACGGGCGTTGAATGATCATCCAGCGATCAAGCCTGCGTTGGGCGACAAACTCGTCGGTACGAACGCTATCGTGTTCGTATACGAAGATCCGAGTGCAATAGCAAAGGCGCTGGCGGCTTTCGGTAAGGACGTGGAAGCGTTCCAACTGAAATCCGGGGTTATGGATGGCATGGCTCTCGATGCGAAAGGCATCCAGCACTTAGCCACTCTACCCGGAAAGCAGGAGCTCCGAGCTATGTTGCTTGGAACACTTGCTGCACCGATGACCAAGTTGCTGGGCACTATGCAGGCTGTTCCTGGTGGATTTGCCCGAGTGTTGAATGCTTATCAAGAAACTAAAAAAGATTAATTTAGAGGAGAATTAAAATGTCGTTAGATAAAAACCAAGTTGTTGATTATTTGTCCAATATGCCTGTGATTGAGCTTGCTGGCCTGATCAAGGAACTCGAAGAGAAGTGGGGCGTG
Organism: Bdellovibrionales bacterium; assembly: GCA_038144835.1. Taxonomy (GTDB): domain Bacteria; phylum Bdellovibrionota; class Bdellovibrionia; order Bdellovibrionales; family UBA1609; genus JALHOQ01. The sequence continues at coordinate 12,161 of JAYQON010000059.1, read as the reverse complement.
TCTGCTGCTGCTCCCGTAGCTATTGCAGCTGCTCCAGGTGCTGCTGCCGGCGCTCCTGCTGAAGAAAAAACTAGCTTTGACGTCGTTCTTGTCGATGGTGGAGCAAATAAAATCAACGTTATTAAAGAGGTTCGTGCTCTTACAGGGCTCGGCTTGAAAGAGGCCAAAGACTTAGTCGAAGGCGCTCCCAAAACTCTAAAAGAGGGTGTGAGCAAAGAAGAAGCGGCTAAGATGAAGGATCTTCTAATTAAAGCTGGTGCCAAAGTTGATGTTAAGTAACGCGTAAGCGTTACTTTTGAGTGGCAAAGCTGATGCTTTTGCCACTTTTCTATTCTTTTAAATAGGCAAGCCTCTTTTTGCTAAGGGGCTTGCTGTTCAGGCTGGGACGAATTTTAACTTCCAGCAAATCCTAGGGGTTGGAAGTTGATAACCTGGGGCACGGTTGAGGGGTAACTCTCATCTTAAGAAATAAAAAAATTGGGCCTGGTCGGTACGAAATTCCGCGAGGGCGAGACCAAAAAAAGTTAAGAGGAGATAGGATGAAGACAACTCCTGTGACAGCAAGTAATTTGCGTGTTCGCAGAAGCTTTGCGACGACAAAGCATCTGATCGATATTCCCAACTTGATCGAACTACAAAAAAAATCATATGAAGCCTTCCTGCAAAAGGATATGGATCCAGACCGCCGGGGAGATGTTGGTCTGCAAGGCGTGTTCAAGTCTGTATTCCCCATTTCTGATTTCAACAACACTGCTAGCTTGGAGTTCGTCAGCTTTACGCTTGAGCCGGCGAAGTACGATGTAGACGAGTGTCGTCAGCGAGGTATGACTTTCGCAGCGCCGATTAAGGTGACCTTGCGTTTGATCGTTTTTGATGTTGATGAACAGACTGAAGCGCGAAGCATTCGCGATGTTAAAGAACAAGAAGTCTATCTTGGCGAAATCCCACTGATGACTTCGAATGGCTCTTTCATCATCAATGGTACGGAGCGTGTTGTTGTCAGTCAGCTGCACAGGTCGCCAGGCGTTTTCTTTGACCACGATGGTGGCAAAAACAATGCGAGCGGAAAGTTGATATATTCTGCCCGCGTGATCCCATACCGCGGATCCTGGTTGGATTTCGAATTTGATCAAAAAGATTTGATTTATGTAAGAATTGATCGCCGACGAAAATTTCCTGTAACAATCCTTTTGAAAGCGTTGGGCTATTCCACTGATCAACTACTCGAGCAGTTTTACCATATTGATTCGATCCGTTTGACTAAAGATGGCAAGATTATGCGTTCAATTGATATCGAGCGCATGGCTGGTCAGCGTGCAATCTCAGATATCGTTGATCCTGAAAATGGAGAAGCCATCGTCAAGGCTGGTCGCCGTATTACGCGTGCCGCAGTTAAACGTGTTAAGCAGATTAACCTTACAGAAATTGAAGTGGGTCGAGAGGATCTTGAAGGTAAGGTGATCGCCAGACCGGTTATCGATGAGTCCACTGGCGAGATTATCGCCGATGTGAACAGTGAACTCTCGATTAATATTTTGGATAAAGCCCGTGAAGCAGGAATCAATGAAATTTCGGTGATTTTCTTTGATGGTCTTGCTGTTGGACCCTTCCTGCGCAACACGTTGTTGGTAGATAAGGTTAACACTAAGGAAGAGTCTTTAATTGAAATTTACAAGCGTTTGCGTCCGGGAGAGCCCCCCACATTGGAAGCGGCAACCGGCTTTTTTAAACGCCTCTTTTTTGATCCAGAAACGTACGATCTGTCTGAAGTGGGACGATTGAAAATCAACCATCGTTTCAATATCTCTTTTGAAGAGACTCCCGTTGAGCATCGGACATTGACTGAAAAAGATATTCTCTCGGTGGTAAAAACCCTGATCGATCTCAAGAATGGTCAAGGTCAGGTCGATGACATCGATCATCTTGGTAACCGTCGAGTTCGCTCGGTTGGTGAGCTCTTAGAGAATCAATATCGCTTGGGTTTGGTTCGTATGGAGCGAGCTATTCGTGAGCGTATGAGTTTGCAAGACGTTGAGACGATGATGCCGCATGATCTGGTCAATGCTAAGCCGGTTAATGCTGTTGTGAAGGAATTTTTTGGTTCCTCTCAGTTGTCGCAGTTCATGGATCAGACCAATCCTTTGTCTGAAATTACACACAAGCGCCGTTTGTCCGCTCTTGGGCCTGGCGGTTTAACTCGTGATCGCGCCGGTTTCGAAGTGCGCGACGTTCATCCTACACACTACGGCCGAATTTGTCCGATTGAGACCCCTGAAGGGCCCAACATTGGTTTAATTGCGAGTTTGGCGACTTTTGCACGTATCAATCAATATGGATTTATTGAAACCCCTTACCGAAAGGTGGAAGAGGGTCGAGTGCGTGATGAGATTTTATATCTCTCAGCTTTAGAAGAAAGTGGTCACTATATTGCTCAAGCTGGCAAAGATGTTGAGAAGAACCAAATCACAGTTGATAACGCCACTTCAAGGTTCAACGGTGAGTATGAGTTGGTTGAAAAAGATAAGATTTCTCTTATGGACGTTTCGCCCTCTCAACTGGTCTCCATTGCTGCCAGTCTAATTCCGTTTCTTGAGCATGACGATGCCAACCGCGCTTTGATGGGTTCAAACATGCAACGGCAAGCTGTGCCATTGCTGAAGTCTCGGGCACCTTTGGTCGGAACTGGTGTGGAGCGACTTGTTGCTCGTGATTCCGGAACCTCAGTGGTTTGCCAAAATGAAGGTGTGGTTGAGGAAGTTGACGCCAGTCGCGTCGTGGTTCGTCGCTTTGCCAAAGGTGGAGAGCTGGGAGCCAACGTCGACATCTACAACTTGATTAAATACCAGCGGACCAATCAGAATACCTGTTTCAACCAAAAGCCAATTGTGAATGTTGGGGATCGGGTAAAAAAAGGTGATGTGGTTGCTGATGGGCCTTCAACAGAACTGGGTGAGTTGGCGCTTGGTCAGAATATCCTGGTCGCGTTTACGCCCTGGATGGGCTACAACTTTGAAGATTCTATTTTGATTTCTGAGCGGCTAATCCGTGAAGACGTGTACACATCCGTACATATTGAGGAGTTCGAGTGCGTTGCCCGCGATACCAAGTTGGGTAAAGAAGAAATCACTCGTGATATCGCTAATGTTGGCGAAGAAGCTCTAAAAGACTTAGACAATTCTGGTATTATCCGTATTGGTGCGGAAGTTAAGCCTGGTGATATCCTAGTTGGTAAGGTCACCCCCAAGGGCGAAACTCAGCTTTCTCCAGAGGAAAAGTTATTGCGAGCAATTTTCGGTGAGAAGGCTGGCGATGTACGCGACACTAGTTTGCGAGTGCCCTCGGGTGTTTATGGAACAGTCATTGACGCTCAGGTTTATTCCCGTGAGGCTTCAGATCGCGATGAGCGCTTGCAGACCATTATTGATGCCAAACGTAAAAAGCTAGAGAAGGATTTTGGTGTCGAGCAAAACGTAATTAAGAACAATGCGCTCGATAAGCTTAAGGATTTGTTGCTCGGCAAAGTAACTACCGGCGTACTGCTGAGTGAGGATGGTTCAGAAAAACTGCTCTCGAAGGGACAAACGATAAAAGGTGAGGATCTCGAGACTATTCCTTTTGAGCTTCTGTCCTACGTACCGTTGGAGTCGGAGCTCGAGTTCCAGGTTCAACGCATAGTAGATGGTGCTCGAAATCAGTTGGATGCTGTAAAGATGGTCTTCAATGAGAAGATCGATCGCCTCACAAAAGGTGACGAACTGCCTCCTGGCGTGATTAAGATGGTGAAAGTCTATATCGCCATTAAGCGCAAGCTGCAGGTTGGAGATAAGTTCGCTGGTCGGCATGGTAACAAGGGTGTGATCTCGAAGGTTTTACCAGTAGAGGATATGCCTTATTTGGCGGATGGCACTCCCGTGGATATGGTTCTTAATCCTCTGGGTGTTCCTTCTCGTATGAACATTGGTCAGATCCTAGAGGTACATCTTGGTTGGGCTGCCCACGGTTTGGGTAAGCAGCTGGAGAAGTATCTTGAAGACTTTAGAGAAAATGAGGCTCGTCAGCAGCTGACTGAGGTCTTTAAGGAAGACCAGGAGATTGTTGATCAAGTTCAGAACGCGGATAGTGAATCGTTGTTAAAAATGATTCGACGAATGAAAGACGGCGTTCACGTGGCAACTCCAGTCTTTGATGGTGCGAAAGAGGCTGATGTTAAGAACTTGCTTGCGCGTGCTAAGTTGCCGCTTTCAGGACAGACTGTACTGTTCGATGGGCGCACCGGTGAGCCGTTCCAAACTCCAGTAACAGTTGGAATCATGTACATGCTCAAGCTTCACCATCTGGTCGAAGAGAAGATTCACGCACGTTCAATTGGTCCATACTCGTTGGTTTCTCAGCAGCCTCTGGGTGGTAAAGCTCAGTTTGGAGGTCAGCGTCTTGGAGAGATGGAAGTGTGGGCGATTGAGGCCTACGGAGCAGCTTACTCGTTGCAAGAGTTCCTCACAGTTAAGTCAGATGACGTGGCTGGAAGAACGCGTATGTACGAAAGCATCGTAAAAGGTGAGAATGTTCTGGAGCCCGGATTACCTGAATCCTTTAACGTTTTAGTGAAGGAGCTGCAGAGCTTGGCGCTGAATGTTGAGCTTATGGAATCCGATATTTTAACTGAACCAGCACAAACCCAAATGGACGAGTCGTCGATGCAATCATCGCAACCCGTTCCGCAAGCCTAAAGGGTGAGGTGAAAAGTGAAAGATTTATTGAATTTTTTCGATAAGCCAAAAGATCCGTTATCATTCGATGCAGTTCGTATCAGCTTGGCATCGCCCGAGATGATCCGTGACTGGTCCTTCGGTGAGGTGAAGAAGCCTGAGACGATCAATTATCGTACGTTCAAGCCCGAGCGAGAGGGTTTGTTTTGCGCTAAGATTTTTGGTCCCATTAAGGATTACGAATGCTTGTGCGGTAAGTACAAACGTATGAAATACCGCGGTGTCATCTGTGAGAAATGTGGCGTTGAAGTCACACAGACTAAGGTGCGCCGTGAACGCCTCGGTCATATAGAGTTAGCAACGCCAGTCGCGCACATATGGTTCTTGCGCTCTCTTCCGAGCCGTATAGGTAACCTGCTTGATATGTCTCTGAAAGATGTCGAGCGAGTGCTTTATTGTGAAGCCTATATCGTTACCGATCCCATGGATACAAGCCTGACAGAAGGTCAAATTCTCTCTGAGGAGGCTTATCAAAACGCATTGTCAGAGTTTGGGCCCAACTTTAAGGCCGCTATGGGCGGTGATGCCATCCGCGATATTCTGCGCAAAGTTGATCCCGAGTTTCTCTCACGTAAACTGCGTTTAGAGCTCAAAGAAACCAAGTCAGACGCTCAGGTAAAAAAGCTTACAAAGCGTCTAAAGGTTGTTGAAGCTTTTAAAGGTTCGGTGAATAAGCCGGAGTGGATGATGTTGGAAGTGGTGCCGGTAATTCCGCCCGACCTACGTCCTCTTGTGCCCTTGGATGGAGGACGCTTTGCAACCTCTGATCTAAATGATTTGTATCGTCGAGTGATCAATAGAAACAATCGGTTAAAACGCTTACAGGAGCTCAATGCTCCGGACATCATTATTCGTAACGAAAAGCGGATGCTTCAGGAAGCCGTCGATGCTCTCCTAGATAATGGTCGTCGGGGTAAGACGTTTACCGGACCCAATAAGCGCCCTTTGCGTTCATTGTCTGATATGCTGAAGGGTAAGCAGGGTCGGTTCCGTCAGAACCTGCTCGGTAAGCGGGTTGATTATTCAGGTCGTTCCGTCATAGTCGTTGGTCCAAACCTCAAATTGCATCAATGTGGTTTACCCAAAAAGATGGCGCTCGAGCTTTTTAAGCCCTTCGTTTACAATAAACTCGAAGAAAAAGGTTTTGCCACTACGATCAAGCAGGCGAAAAAGCTGGTTGAGACTGAGACTGTTGAGGTTTGGGATATTCTTTCTGATGTTGTGAAGGAACACCCCGTTCTACTCAACCGCGCTCCGACTTTGCATCGACTTGGTATTCAGGCATTTGAGCCTGTTTTGCACGAAGGAAAAGCCATTCAGTTGCATCCTTTAGTTTGTACAGCTTTCAATGCCGACTTTGACGGTGACCAAATGGCTGTGCATGTTCCGTTGTCCATCGAGGCCCAAGTCGAGGCTCGCGTCTTGATGATGTCAACAAACAACATTCTCAGCCCCGCGAACGGGAAACCAGTGATCAATCCAACTCAGGACATAGTGTTGGGTATTTACTGGATGACTCGTGTGCGTCCTGGTGCCAAAGGGACAAGCCGTGTTTTTGGTGATGTCCAAGAAGTACTCTACGCTTACGAACAGGGTCATGTAGACCTACAAGCAGAGATTCGCTACCGAGTAAGCGGTAAGCTTGAGACGACCAGTGTGGGTCGAACGATTCTTCACGACATCGTACCTCCTGAGGTGCCATTCGAGACTGTAAATAAGGTCATGAACAAGAAGGGCATGGCGGAGCTTATTGATCGCACGTTCCGTATTGCTGGAGCTAAGGCTACGGTGATCCTTGCCGATAAGCTGATGGAGCTTGGCTTTAAATATTCGACTCAGGCTGGTATATCGATTTGCGTCGATGACTTGGCTATCCCAAAGAGCAAAATGAATTTGTTGAGCGACGCTGAAAAGCAAGTTCAAGAAATTCGTAATCAGTACGATGAAGGTCTGATCACTGATGGGGAGCGCTACAATAAAGTGGTCGATATCTGGGCTCAATGCGCTGATAAAGTCGCTAAGGAAATGATGGGACACCTTGAGAAGCAAAGCTTCGTGGTAGAGGGTAAGGCGGTAGAAAGTGCCAGCTTTAATCCGATCTTCATCATGGCTGACTCTGGTGCTCGAGGTTCCGCAGCTCAGATTCGTCAGCTTGCAGGTATGCGTGGTTTGATGGCTAAACCCTCTGGTGAGATCATCGAAACCCCTATTACGGCAAACTTCCGTGAAGGTCTTTCCGTGTTGGAGTACTTTATTTCGACTCACGGTGCGCGTAAGGGTTTGGCCGATACGGCCTTGAAAACCGCGAACTCCGGTTATCTGACCCGTCGATTGGTCGATGTAGCTCAGGATATCGTCATTACCGAAACAGACTGTGGCACGAGCGCAGGTATGGAAGTGCGACCGCTGCTTGAGGGTGGAGAGATCATTCAACCTTTGGGTGAACGTGTGCTTGGTCGTACTGCACTCGAAGACGTTATTGATCCGACCACGAACGAAGTCATCTGTAGGGCTAACGAAGAAATTAATGAGAAAGTCATTAAGAAGATCGATGAAGTTGGTGTGGATTTTGTAAAAATCCGCTCTACGCTCACTTGTAAAACCCGCAGAGGCGTTTGCGTAAAATGCTATGGCCGTGATTTGGCTCGTGGTAACACTGTCAACATC
>JAYQON010000059.1:0-4718 GCA_038144835.1 Bdellovibrionales bacterium | reverse complement strand
CAACATGGGTGAGGCGGTTGGAATTATTGCCGCTCAGTCCATTGGTGCGCCTGGTACTCAGTTGACCATGCGTACATTCCACTTGGGTGGAGCTGCTTCGCGAGCCATCGAACAATCCGTGCATACCGCACGTTACGATGGAACAGTTAAGTACGAAGGCGCCCAGTTAGTTGTAAACCGTCAAGGTAAATTGACGGTAATGAATCGTAACGGCGAAATGATAATCATCGATTCAAGTGGTCGTGAGCGCGATCGTATGAAACTTGTTTATGGATCGATCTTGCGCTTCAAAGAAGGTGATGAGGTTAAGAAGGGCGAGGTTTTGGCTGATTGGGATCCCTACTCCAACCCCATCGTTGCAGACTTAACCGGCGTAATTAAGTTTCAGGACATCGAAGAAGGTGTCAGCATGTCCGAGCAAGTTGACGCAGTAACGGGCTTCGCGACTAAGGTTATTACTGAGAGCAAGGGTTCAGAATTTAAGCCAACTGTTCTCATTGCGGACAGTACTGGTAAGGTCATGGATCTGCCAGGGCGTAATGTTCCTTGTCGCTATGTTGTTCCTGTAGGTGCTCAATTACTTGTTAGCGATGGTCAAGAAGTGCACGCGGGTGATGTTGTTGCGAAGATCCATCGTGAGACCTCGAAAACTCGAGATATCACAGGCGGTTTACCTCGAGTGGCTGAGCTTTTTGAGGCTCGGAAGCCTAAGGAAGCAGCCATCATATCTGAAATTGATGGTTATGTGACCTTTGGTAAGGATGTAAAAGGTAAGCAGCGAGTGATTGTGACTCCCGAAGTGGGCGAGCAGCGCGAATACCTAATCCCAAAAGGCAAACATGTCGCAGTTCGAGAGGGTGAGTTTGTTCGAGCTGGTGAGTCTCTGATGGACGGACCAAGTAACCCGCATGATATCTTACGGGTTCTCGGCGATAAGGCTCTCTCCGCATATTTGGTCAACGAGATTCAGGAAGTTTATCGTTTGCAGGGTGTAGCGATCAACGATAAGCATATTGAGGTAATTGTGCGCAATATGCTTAGAAAAGTTGAAGTCAGTGACCCTGGCGATACTCGTTTCCTGGCCGGCGAACAGGTAGAAAAGTTCGACTTGTTCGATGAAAACGATAAGGTTAGTCGTGAGGGTGGCCGTACTGCGATTTATGAACCTCTCCTGCTCGGTATAACTAAGGTCTCGCTCAGTACCGATAGCTGGATTTCGGCAGCATCGTTCCAGGAAACAACCAAGGTTCTTACCGAGGCAGCCATCAATTCTAAAACCGATGGCCTTCGTGGTTTGAAGGAAAACATCATTATGGGTCGCTTGGTGCCTGCAGGTACTGGATTGAGCGCCTATAAGCGTTGGAAGGTTGTAGTTGAAGATGAAGAGGAAAGAGCTCCATCCTTCCTGCCGGGGCAAGTCTCCAGCAGCTATCAGATGTAATTAAAGAGGGGCAGATTTAACGATCTGCTCTAGAAGTGGTCGAACCCTGAGAGGTTCGACCTTTACAAAGTGAACTTTAAGTTGACGAACCAGGTTAACCCCCGTTAGTTTCGGGCGTTCAAAAACCTGATTGGTGCATTGAAAATTGGAAAGGATTTATGCCAACCATTAACCAACTGATTCGCCGTTCCAGACGGGCAATCAAAGACAAGACTAAGTCCCCCGCACTCACATCCTGTCCTCAAAGGCGCGGCGTTTGTACCCGGGTTTATACAACTACACCTAAAAAACCGAATTCTGCTCTTCGCAAGGTTGCCAAAGTTCGCTTGAGCAATGGCTTTGAAGTCATTTCTTACATCCCAGGTATTGGACATAACCTACAGGAACACAGTGTGGTTTTGATTCGTGGAGGCCGCGTTAAGGATCTCCCCGGTGTTCGTTATCACATCGTGCGTGGCGTTTTGGATACTCAAGGTGTTGCTAACCGGTTCAGTAGCCGTTCCAAATACGGCGCTAAGAAGCCAAAGAAATAAGGAATAAGGATTTATGTCGCGTCGTAAGTCAGCTGAAAAAAGAGAGATTCTGCCCGACCCCGTTTATAACGATGTGGTGGTAGCGAAGTTTGTAAATAAAATGATGTGGCAGGGAAAAAAAACGATCTCCCAGCGTCACCTCTACGGAGCTCTTGACGAATTGCGCTCTAAGGTTTCAGGCGAAGAGCCTTTGACAGTTTTCAAAAAGGCTCTCGAGAACTGCAAACCCAACTTGGAAGTTCGTTCCCGACGTGTCGGTGGTGCAACATACCAGGTTCCAGTTGACGTTCGTCCATCACGCCGTCTGGCTTTGGCCATGACTTGGTTGATTGATTATGCTCGAGAGCGCGGTGAGAAGACTATGGCAGCTCGATTGGCTGGCGAACTCGCAGATGCATATGCTAACCGAGGCAATGCGATTAAGAAGAAAGAAGATGTTCACCGTATGGCCGAGGCCAACAAGGCTTTCTCGCATTACAATTGGTAATAGAAAAATTGGTTTCGAATTGAATTTAAAAAAGGCCCGTCGAAAGAGGGGCCTTTTTTTTTGGGGGATGAATTAACTAGAGGGGGGAGTTTGAATACAAATTTTTTATTTGGGGTTTTCTTGCTATGTTTCGGGTCATGGGGTTCTAGCGCTGAGACCTGCGGCTATGAGCAAACAATTCAGGGGCCCTTCAGATTTTCAGAAGTTGAGTTAGTCTCAAAGGCTCATGCGATCGGTCTTTACCGTGGGGGTGAAGTCACTCTTAATCCCTGGATTGAGATCTCTGACAATGCCTATTTAGGCATAGATCCTCAAGGGCGGCTATTAAATGTCTTGCAAGTGGGCCCCAGAACTGTGGCCTATGTGTTAAGTGGTGATCATAAAATTAAAGATGTTTTTTACCGCAAGGATGGTTTGCTGTTGGCCATTGATGGGGGCGGTCGCATTTTTACGTTTGATTGGTCATTGTGGGAAAAGCCCCAGACGCGCGAAATTATCTATAGGGCCTTAAAACGCTATGGGCTGACTCTCTGTAATGTGGGAGCGCTTCTTATGGCTTATGCGTGGTCTACTGACAGTTCTTTGTTTGCCCCCGAGAGCTTGGCATCTATGGGACTCGCAGTGTCTTCTGGATTTTTCATTGAGGGTTTTCGTGCAATATTGGAGTTTGAAAAGCAGAATGAAATCACGGACGGACTTGTCCCCACTAAGCTGTCGGTTGATGGCTATCGTTTGAGTGATTTTGTGCGCGATTCGAAGGGTGTAATCGTTGATTATGCATTATCCACAGCAAGCGGCGTTCGGCCTTTGAGTGAACTTATTGAAGGGCATTCATCTTTTATTGGTGCTCAGAATTTTGATCTTAAGTGTGAACATTTTCTTCTACCTACTGGGATCAATCCAGGAAACTATGAACCTTGACAGGCAATTGCTGATAAACGGTAGTACAGAGATCGCTTGTTGTGGTGGAGTTACAATCAAGAATGAGAATTGAGACTTTTCCAGGGTTGTCAATGGTTTAGATCTTTACAGCTGTAGAATTTTGACCCATAAAGAGGAAACTATGAGCATTTCCGACCCACAAAAAGTAGATGATTTAAAGTTTACCCGCAACATTGGAATCATGGCTCATATTGATGCCGGTAAAACAACCACCACAGAACGAATTCTTTATTATACCGGCAAATCGCATCGAATGGGTGAAGTCCATGATGGCAATACCATCATGGACTGGATGGAGCAGGAGCAAGAGCGTGGGATTACAATCACTGCGGCGGCAACCACAGCATTTTGGAAAGACCATCGCATTAATATAATCGATACTCCCGGTCATGTGGATTTTACTATTGAAGTTGAAAGATCATTGCGGGTTTTGGATGGCGCCATTGCCGTATTTGATGGTGTCAATGGAGTTGAACCTCAATCAGAAACTGTTTGGCGTCAGGCTAATAAGTACAAAGTTCCTCGTATCTGCTTTATCAATAAAATGGATCGTGTCGGCGCTGATTTTGAATCGAGTGTAGGTAGCATTCGTGAAAAGCTTGGTGCTCGCCCAATTGCCGTCCAATATCCTATAGGTGCTGAAGAACACTTTCATGGCATTGTTGATATGATCGAAAACAAGGCCTTGTTGTGGCGAGATGAGCTCGGCGAAAAATTTGATGAAATTCAGGTTCCTCAAGAATTACAGGATAGGGTTGCGGTACTTCGCGAGCAGATGATTGAAGCTGCTTGTGAGCAAGACGACACCTTAATGGAAAAGTACTTGGGCGGTGAAGAACTGTCGACTGACGAAATACGTCGGGGTTTGCGTAAAGCGACCTTGGCTCTGCAGATCACCCCAGTTTTTTGTGGTAGTGCGTTCAAAAAAAAGGGTGTGCAGCCGTTGCTTGATGGCGTGGTTTATTTTCTTCCGAGCCCCTTGGATGTTCCGCCGGTTGAGGGTAGGGATCCTCGCGATGAAGAAAAAACTATTAAAGTAAAAACTGATTTTGACGAACCCACAGCCGCATTGGCTTTTAAAATAGCATCTGATCCATTTGCCGGCAGTTTGACTTATATCCGTGTATACAGTGGCGTGGTCAAAGCTGGAGAGACGTTGCTCAATCCCCGCACTAATAAACGCGAACGGATTCAGCGTCTTGTTCGTATGCATGCAAACTCACGTGAAGAAATTCAGCAACTTCGGGCCGGTGATATTGGTGCCTCCATTGGACTGAAGTTCACGGGAACGGGTGATACTCTTTGTGATCAAAAG
>JAYQON010000058.1:0-19157 GCA_038144835.1 Bdellovibrionales bacterium | reverse complement strand
CTTTTTAGCTTTGCTAAAAAGTACGGCGTACCTCCCCACCCTCCGGCCGAATTGGGCGAAACAAGTCGGACAATTGAGGGTTTTTAAATGGCGATTGCCCGTGGGTCTTTAGCCATGTCTCTGGTGATTCCATACACATAAATACACGCCATTGCTGATCATGGTGCTTAAACCGCTCAAGAACAGATTGATACATCTTGTGTCGCAATTTTGCATCGTAACGGAGCTTGCCATCTGAGCTCGGAAAAGTTTCAGAGTTTGTAACATAAGAGTTCATACCGAAGCGTTCACGCATAATAGCCTTTTGTTCTGGCTGAAATCGTAAAGCGCCTACCGACAAATAGGGAATCTCACTCGGAGTAAACTGGGTCGCTATCTTATCTACAAGAGAGGTGTAGGAGTCCTCCCATTGCGGATGCCAGATCATAGGGTCAATGTGAAAAGAGATTTGAAAGCCTTTGTCGGCACAACGGCGAGCTGCGCTAAGGCGTTCAGCCAAACTCGCCGTACCATGTTCTTCAGCGTCTACAATATTTTGTGGATTGATTGACCAACTGACAATCACATTGCCAGCATGTGGCACGTTTAAAAACTGATCTACTTTGGCAGACTTGGTTTTAAACTCTAGAGTCCAATTGGGGAAGTCACGAAAGAAGGCAATAAGATCGTGCGAGAATAAAGTGACTTCGTCTAAGCTTAATGAGTCTACAGTTTCTCCCGTTCCAACGCGTAGGATTTGATTTTTGAGTTGAGCCATTTCGCTAAGTTCAGTAAGCGCGGCATGTAAATTAGAGTATATAGTGAGAGCTCGAGTATTGATAAAACTTTGAAGATAACAGTACGAACAGTTCATGTCGCACTGAAGGCCCCAATTCAATACAAAATAATTGCAGCAGGCAAGTCCGGGACGAGATCCTGGGCAGCGTTTAAAAAACTGACCCTTAAATTCAGTTATATACAATAGCCGTTTACTGCGGTTGAATTCGTCGGCCGAGAGAGGACCCGCAGATTCGGGAAGCGGCAAGTCGCGTACTCTTTCAATACGCTGGGGAGGAAATAGTGAGCGGACTCGACGAGCCAGAGAGGATTCCCAACTGACTTCATTAATGAATATTCGATCAAATTTTTCAATTACATCTTGCATGACCAGGCATCACCAATTGCAAAAAGGTTCTGTAGTTTTTTATTCAAATCTTCAGGGGATGTCGCACGTATTTTGATTTCCAGTCCCGATTGATCTCCAAAGCGCTGCCATTGCCCTTGCACATGGGGCGGCCATGGCCATTGGTTGACTGCACTTTTCCAATTTTGGTCTATCAACGTGGTTCGGGGATGTCGGCGTTGCTCTAAACGATAAAGGTAAACTGTTGGTGATTCATTGCTGGGTAGTAATTCAGAAACGGAGTTTCCTAGCAAGAACAGTTCTGCGCCCAACTCCAATATTTTTGTAGCTTCTGATTTTGAACAAGGCAGTCGCGCGAGAGCACGCAAAAAAGAGGTAAACTCTGTGGATTCCGGCAAAGCCAAGAGCGCAGAAAAATCGCGTACAGAAAAACCCTTGATATCGGCAAAGTCTTGAAACTCGCGAGGGCAAGAGTTTATGCGCGCTAGAGTTGAACGTAGTCGATCGCACCAGCGCATGCCGTAACCTTGAAAAAGTGGCTCAAGCAATTCCTTTTCAGTATCTCCAGTTAGACTTAGGGTAGCCAAATTCTCGCTGAGACGAGCCAGTTCGCCAAGTCCGAGCTCGGGATAGCAGCCCTTTATTAATTCAATAAGTGAAGAAACTTGATTGCTGTTGTCGTAATTTACAGCCAGACCCGTTTGTCGCTCAAAGGCACACACTAAATGTCCGCGCCAGGCCAAAGCGGGAAGAGCTTGCGGCCAGCGTCGTAAAGGTCCAAAATCTAAAGTTCGCGAGCACTGAATGATTGGTGTCAAAAGCATATCGCGAGCTACCATAACCATTTTGTGATGTCTATTATTGAAGGTCGGTTGGTTATTATGTCAGATTGGCGAACGCGCGCAGAAATTACGGCTGATGTTGTTCTTTTTCGTTATACATCGGACCCGGTGGAGCGAGAAACTCCCGAGGTTTATGTATGGGATCTAGACAAGACCTACCTAGATACGGCTTTTGAAACCATGCGTGGCCTGATACGCACGGTGCGCGAGAAAGCTTTTCAAAAACGCAACGTTCCAGGAACAGCAGCTTTGGTCCGCGCCCTAAGAGATTTTTGGCAAGAGACCCATAATGGCGGTAAGGATTTTCCGATTTACTTCATTACTGCTTCTCCTCCGCAGCTGGAGAGAAAAATCCACGACAAGCTCGCCTACGATGGTATTTATCCCTTTGGTCTTTTTTGTAAGGACAATTTGCAGAATTTGTATCCCAAACGCTGGTCGCGTTTGACTCAACAAGTTGGATATAAGCTGCAAGCACTTTTGCAGCTTCGACTGCACCTGGCTCATGATGTTCGTCAAATCCTTTGGGGGGACGACTCTGAGGCCGATGCAGTGATATATTCTCTTTACTCGGATCTTTGTTCTCGCCGATTAGAGGAGAGAGATGCCCGTCAGATTCTACGGTACTTCAAGGTCGTTGGTCAGCAAGTGGACACAATCTTACGTTTACTTGAAGATATTCCGAAACAAGATCCAGTCGAAAAAATTTATATCAATCTCGCTGCCGATACTGATGCTGACTACTATTTAAAGTTCGGTCGTCGCATTCTTCCTACTTACAATTCGTTTCAGTTGGCTTTGGATCTCTTTCAAGATCATCGTTTAAGTCCGGTCCAGGTTGTAAAGGTGGCGACAGATCTTGTGCAAAATTATGCCTTTGGAGTTGAGGAGTTAGAGAAAAGTCTCGAAGAATTGGTACGTCGGCCGGTACTGGCCGACAAAACGGTAGAGGCTATCCTGCCCGTTTTAGTCGACAGGGGTTTGATTCGATCCAATTTTGCAATGTCTGCTTCACCCAAGTCAGTGGTTTCAAGTGTTGGTGCTCGTATATTTGAACTTGAAGGCGTCACTGAACCCTGGGTACCAGAACATGTGGATTACATGCGCGATGCCCGCTAGAAACTAGCTCACCCGGCATGTGGGCCAGTTTCTTATTCAAACGAGATTGGGTAGGAGAGAGAAATTTCTGGTCCCTTAAAAGACCGAAAAGACAGCCGCTGCACAACTTGAGTCACGCAATTTTTTAAAGTTTCGTCATCCAAGGTAGCCTCGGCGATACGCACGTCTCGCACTTTGCCTCGCTGGGTAATTTCAAACTGCAGGACAATTTGTCCTTTTAGGTTGGGATTGTCTTTTAAACGCGACAACCAACACTTTTGGAACTGTGCTTGGCGTGCAGCGATGGTTTCGTCTATGTATTCGTTAGATAAACTTTCCGGCTCTAAATGGAGTTGTAGAGGCTCCTCGGTTTCGCGATCTTCGAGCATGATTTCATCTTCAAACTCGTCGGAGACTTTTTTTAGATTTTCGGGAAGTTGCAAATCCGAAGAAGCTGGACGCAACACAGTTAAAGCAAGAGCTTTTTTTGTGGGCCGTTGACCTGGTAAATAAAGCCGACCATCTCGAACCACATAGGCCTTATTTTTTATACCCGCTTTCCTTAATTCAAGCGCTCCGCCAAGCCATGTCAAATAAATAGCAGAGTTGGCATCTCTGCCATTCCAAAGCTGAAGTTGTACGCTCGAAAGAGGTCCTAGTTCGAATTCATCCTGAGAGTTAAGGATAAGGAAAGCCCGACTATCCTTATCCACCTCTAGTCGGTCGCCATCGACTAAATCAACAGCACTAGTAAGTGGTTCTTGTAGGGTCTGGACCGCGTTCAGATTAATCCGCTTTATCCGTCCTGAAACTTGCACGATTCGTCCCAGGGAAATTCCTGGAGGTTTTTTATTCTCAAACCAAGAGCTTACAAAGTGAGCCACTGGTTCACTGAAGAAAATAAGCCAAAGCAAACCAGCTACAAAAATTATAAGTAAAGGCCAAAGGCCCTTCACGCTGCGCATTTATTACTAACTATTTCTTCGACTCGGCTTCTTGTGGCGAGCCTACTTCTTTCGGCTGATCTGCGGTCGGAGCAGCGTTCGGCGTTGTTGTAGCGGGAGGAGGTGTGTACTGATCCATAACACTTCCACCTTTATGAGCTGTAAAATAAGTTAAGCCTAGGCAGCTAAAAGCAAATAGAATTGCCAACCATTTGGTGGTCGAAGTCAGAAAGTTGGAGGCGCCACTGGCACCAAAAAAAGAGTTCGAGCTAGATCCGCCAGAGAAAACTCCAAGAGCCCCGCCCTTCGGGTCTTGCAATAAAACGAAGATCACTAGGCCGACCGCTAGAATTAGATGCACAATGGCGAGAAAGGTCATCATTAAACGAACTCCTCAAGACGTTAGCCGCAAAAAATAGAAGAAATTGCAGCCGAAGTCTATGAGTTTTTGACCTGGCGCATGGGAATCATGGTCGCACCTTGACCAGATTCACGATCAAGCCAGAAGTCCCCGGTTTCTTTGTATAAGTAATTGCTTAGTACCAGCGAAATGACGTGCGAGACAATCTCTACAAAGCGGATTTCGTTGTCTGAAATGGTGATTTTTTCGGGTGGCATACGCAACGATAAGACCCCGAAAGGGTGGCCATAACGCGACACTGGGCAAACCACTAACGAATTGAAAGAGATATCTTTTACATAATCACGAACATGGCGTAATTCGACGCTCTCAGATAGATTTTCAATCGCAATCAATCCTTGAGTGTTCAATACGTGTAAAACTTCCGGATATTTATAAAGATCTAAGACAATGCCGGAGGCTTTGCGATTGTCGTTGCTAGTCACGACAATACCCTCTTTTTGATCCAAGCAATGGATCACTGAACAGCGCACGCCCTCGACCTTCATTGTCACCATGCGAGTAAGGTTAAAAAGGATTTCTTCGAGTTGTTTGCCGCCCAGGGCTTGACGCAAAACTAGGTCAGTCAGATGGAGCATCAAACTAGATTCGCCAACACGCATAAAATCTTTGGTGGGCAGATCTTTAAGTTTTTTATAGCTACGTGAATGAAACACGAGCCTTTTAACGATATCTTCATGGCGGAACGGTTTGACTAGGTAGTCCTTGGCTCCGCAGCTCATGGCTTTGCGCACATTGGTTTCCAGGTTGTGGCCGGACATCACCAAAACATGGATGATATTATGACGGAGGGTTTTGTCCCCCTTGATGTGGTCTATCAATTCAAGTGCGTTGCCATCGGGAAGCATCAAATCGGCCAAAACAAAGCGTGGTTTCCAATCACTGATAATGGCCCTTGCTTCTTTGCCATTATACACCATGCGAGCGTCGAAGCCGCGATCCGCAATATAATCAGTTAGGCGCCGGGCAAGTTGCTTATCGTCGTCGGCTATGAGGACGCGAATGCGTTCGGATGAGTCTTTATTCACATAAGGTTCATCGGAAGGTCTTGGCCTTTGTTTGAGGTCTGACCTTGGCCTGTGTTGATCTCAGCCTGGGACAAGTTCATTATAGATGCGGCGCACTATCAATAGCGTTTGCCAGACCTTAGGCTGGTGCGAGAAATCTCAGGGCATGCGATTTTTGGCTTTTGAAGGTTTGGACGGTTCCGGTAAGTCGACTCTAATCAATGGTCTTGATCAAGAGTTTTCGGCTCGTGGTATGGGCTGCGTGATTAGTCGTGAGCCTGGTGGTACGCCTCTTGGCAATGCAGTTCGAGATCTTCTTTTGAAGGTGGACGCTGAACATCCGGTTCCGCGCGCAGAGGCTCTGCTTTACCAGGCTGATCGCGCCCAGCATGTAGAAAAAGTCATCCGACCAGCCTTGGCTCAAAAGAAGTGGGTTTTGAGTGATCGGTTTGCTGCCAGTTCATTGGCTTTTCAGACAGGTGGTCGACTTATCAGCCAAGAGGAGATTCTCTGGTTGAATCGTTTTTCCACAGGAGGGCTCGAGCCTGATCTGTACATTCTTCTTGATTTGAGTGTTGAGGAAAGTTTGCGCCGAATGGCTGGGCGTCCACAAGAAGCTGATCGTTTTGAACGTGAAAGTAAAGATTTTCATGAACGTGTTCGTCAGGCCTATTTGCGCCTAGCCTCTCAGGATCCCTCCCGTTGGCTGGTTTTGAATTCGAGTGAGACTAGCGAACAAATGCTTCATAAACTCTTGGCTCATTTGCAAGGGCTTCGATGGCTCGTTTGATCGATTCGATTTTTGGTCATGAACAAATTTGGAGCCGTCTTACCAGTTTGGCAGCCGCCAATCGTTTGCCGCATGCGCTGGCTTTTACTGGGCCTCCCGGTGTTGGAAAGCGTATGTTGGCGTGGGCCTTGGCTCAATGGTTGGTGTGCGCGCGGGCTGTGCAGGGGCGGCCATGCGGTCAATGTCCCCAGTGTCAGCGCGTTGCTCTTCGCCAAAGTGAAAGTGTTTTTGCAGTGGAGCCTCAAGGTCACGCCATTAAAATCGAAGCTGCGCACGATATAGTTCGCTTTTTGTCATTGCAGCAAATTGGTCTTGCGCGTGTGGTAATTATCGATCAGGGGCAACTACTCAACCCGTATGCAGCCAATGCGCTTCTAAAAATTGTCGAGGAACCCCCTTCCGCCACACACTTCATTTTTATTGTTCCCGAAATATCCCAGTTGTTGCCGACTTTGCGTTCACGGCTACAAGTTGTGCGTTTTCGTCCTTTGCCTATTGAAGTGCTGAGGCAGAAAGACGATATTCCCGACTGGATGTTGCTTTCGGCGCGCGGAAGCTTTGAGAACCTTGAAGCATTTTACGATAGTGAGTCGGGTGAGCTTCGCCAGACGGTGTTGGGTTTTTTGGTCTCCGCCTTTCGCGGCGAGCGTGCGGGACTAAATCAGATGCTTGAGGTGGGCAAAAATAAAGAAGCCGCTCTAAAGGGGTTGTTACTTCTTCAACAGCTCTTGCGTGATTGGGCACTTTTGGATTCGGGGGAAATCTTACACACGGATGCTCGGGCTGAATTAAGTAAGATGCCCAAGTGGGATGAGCGCGCCAAAAGTGAATTGATGCGCTATTCTTTGCAGATGGAGTCTGACCTTATGGGGAATGTGGACCGTAGTCTGATTTTTGAGAATTTTTTTTATCGGGTTTGCCCGCAACTGGGTTAAATTAAAGTCTATGTCTTGGATTGATGTTCACACCCATCTGAATATGTTGGAAGGTTCGCCAGACGAAGTATTGAACCAGGCGTCTTTGGCGGGTATTGAGCGAGTGATCACTATTGGTACTTGTCCCGATGACTTGCCGGTCGTGTTGCGTTTGGCGCGTCAGCGATTCCCACAGGTGGCTTGCACTCTCGGTGTGCACCCGCATGAGGCTGCACTTTACAGCGAAGAAGTCGGTCAATTTATTCGTTCTGAGGCCTTGAGTCGCGAGGTTGTCGCTATTGGCGAGACTGGACTAGATTACTATTACGAAAACTCTCCGCGTGACGTGCAAATCGATGCCTTTCGGGCGCAGATGCAAATAGCGGCAGATTTGCGCTTACCAGTCGAAATTCACACGCGTGATGCAGAGTCTGACACGATGCAGATTTTGCGTGAATTCAAAGGCTCTGTGACTGGGTTATTGCACTGTTTTACAGGCACGCAGGCCTTGGCTGACGTGGGTTTGGAATGTGGCTTTCATATTTCCATCAGCGGCGTCGTTACTTTCAAAAACGCTCAATCTTTGCGTGAAGTTGTAAAGCGGATTCCTCTTGACCGTTTGCATATTGAAACGGATGCGCCCTTTTTGGCCCCCGTTCCTTTGCGTGGGCAAAAAAATCAACCTGCCTTTTTGGTGCATACAGCGCGAGTTGTGGCTGACCTCAAAGACGTTAGTTTGGAACAGCTAGAAAAAGCCACCCAAGCCAACGCTCAAGCGCTTTTCCCTAAACTCTTCTAGGTCTGAAGCCGCGACCTGCCAAATCCCCTAGCTGCGCCTTAAGGTAGCCTCCGTAGCATTCAAAAAGGAGATAGGCTTTGAAAAAGGTCCGTGTTGGTATTAACGGTTTTGGGCGTATTGGACGTTTGCTCTTTCGTGCTGGTTTTGAAAATGTCGAGTTTGTAGGAATTAATAACCTAGGCGACGCTCGTAGCACAGCTCATTTACTAAAGTATGATTCCACGCATGGTCGCTTCAACAAATCCGTGGACCATGATGAAAAAAACCTGATCGTAGATGGTTTAAAAATCCCCTTGAGCGCAAGCAGGGACCCGGCCTCCATTCCATGGAAAGATTGGGGCTGCGATATCGTGCTCGAGTGTACAGGCGCGTTCAAAGGCAAAGAAGACTTCATGAAACATATCCAGGCCGGAGCCAAGCGAGTTTTGGTTTCCGCTCCTGCCGATGGTGCTGACTTAACTGTGGTTTATGGGATTAATCATGCGGCTTACGATCCCTCTAAGCACCACGTGTTGAGTAACGCGTCTTGCACAACTAACTGTTTGGCGCCTGTTGCCAAGGTGATGCATGAAACTTTTGGTATTGAATCAGGTATGATGACCACAATTCACTCATACACAAATGATCAACAGGTTTTGGATGCGGTTCATAAGGATTTACGCCGAGCACGGGCAGCCGCCATGAGCATGATTCCCACCACCACGGGTGCCGCGAAAGCTGTGGGTTTGGTTTTGCCCGAGCTTAAGGGTAAGATCGATGGCGTGGCTGTGCGCGTTCCCACTCCTAATGTGTCGTTGGTGGATTTGGTGTTTCGCTCTTCGCGTCCAGTAAGCATTGATGCAATCAACGAGGCTCTTATCAATGCTTCCGAGACTTCTTTGAAGGGAGTCCTGGCAGTAGAAAAAGATCCGTTGGTGAGCGTTGATTTCAACGGAAGCCCTTACAGCTCAATTGCCGATCTTACCAATACCATGGTTATGGGAGCCAATATGGCCAAAGTGTTTTCTTGGTATGATAACGAAATGGGCTTTTCACATCGTATGATTGATGTGGCTCGTTTTATGGCTGAAAAGGGATTATAAAAATGCCGGCAAAGACATTGGATGGCATCAAATCGATTGAGAACTTTCAGCTCGAAGACAAACGCTTATTTCTACGACTCGATCTTAATGTGCCTCTGAATGACAATGGTGAAATTACTGACGATACTCGTTTGCGTGCGGCCATGCCAACCATCCGCTATGCAATAGACAAGGGCGCAAAAATAATCTTGTCGTCGCACCTGGGACGGCCTAAAGGTCCCCAGGATCGAGAGAAATTCTCTTTAGAACCTGTAGCGGCTTATCTGAATAGTGAGCTCAAGAAAGAAATTATTTTGGTCGAAGAGCCGCGTTCTGAAGCACCCAAGGCTTTACTGGCTGGATTAAAGCCTTCTCAAATTATTCTCTTGGAAAATTTGCGCTTCGATCCCGGGGAGGAAAAAAATGACCGCGAGTTTGCGCAGGCGCTGGCGTCATTTACGGATATATATATCAACGATGCGTTCGGAGCTTCACATCGCGCCCATGCCTCAATCGTTGCTCTTCCCGAACTTGTAGAGAAAAAAGGTTTGGGTTTCCTCATGCGCAAAGAAATTGAAATGCTCGATAGGGTTCGTTTACATCCCGAGCATCCTTTCTGCACCATCCTTGGTGGCGCCAAAGTTAGCGACAAGATTGATGTGATTGAAGTCTTATTGGATCGAGTGGATTCAATGATTATAGGTGGCGCTATGGCCTACACATTTTTAGCGGCCCAGGGCGTGTCCGTTGGCAAAAGCCTAGTTGAAAAGGATAAAATAAAGTTTGCTTCCGAACTCATGGAGCGGGCCAAGGGCAGGGGTAAACGACTGTTGATTCCTGTAGACCACAAAATCACCACTGACCTCAAAAATACCGCTGATCTGACCGTGACTATGTCGGCCTCTATTCCTGAAAACTGGATGGGAGTCGATATTGGTCCTCGTACGGTTCAGCTTTACTCTGAGGAAATTCAGCGCGCGAAAACTATTTTTTGGAATGGTCCAATGGGTATTTTTGAAACTCCAGCTTTTGCTGAAGGAACCTTTGCTGTCGCTAGAGCGATTACCGAAAGCTCAGCTGTGAGTGTTGTTGGCGGCGGAGATTCGGCTGCTGCCGCGCACGCATCGGGTGTGTCAGAAAAATTTTCTCACATCTCAACTGGTGGAGGCGCAAGTTTGGAGTTCTTACGAGGCGACAAGCTGCCGGGAATAGAAGTCCTGCGTCCGCCTAAGCGTTCTGAAACTGTTGTGGAGGGATAATGGCTGCGTTTTACTGTGCGGGAAATTGGAAGATGCACAAGTCTCCCGAAGAGGCGGCTGCGTTTGTAAAAAACCTTAAAGAGTCGGCAGGTCCTGATGAGTTGGCTGAGCTTGTTCTTTTGCCGCCCGCACTGGTGGCCTTTAAAGTTGCCGACGGTCTCAAGGGATCGCATCTACGCTGGGGTGGACAAAATTGCTACTTTGAAAGCAAGGGCGCTTTCACCGGTGAAAATTCTCCGGCTGTTTTGAAAGAGATGGGAGCGAAGTTATGCTTAGTGGGTCACAGCGAGCGTCGGCATATTTTTGCCGAATCCGACGATCTTTTGGCTAAGAAGGTGCAAGCTTTGCAAGAACTGGAGATGATTCCAGTTCTATGTGTTGGTGAAACTCTGGATGATCGTCGATGGAGCCGCACGCAAGAGGTGATTGTGCGTCAGGTTCGTGCGGGCCTGCAGATGGCCGATCCAAATAAACCCGTCTGGATCGCCTATGAGCCTGTGTGGGCTATTGGAACAGGACAGGTGGCCACATCCCAGCAGGTTGAAGAAGCGCACACAATTTTACGTAAGACACTTAAAGAGTGGAACTCTTCTGGTGGCGGGGATCGGATTCCCATTTTGTACGGTGGTAGCGTTAAGTCTGAGAATGCCAAGTCACTCGCGGTTTTAAATAACGTCGACGGCTTCTTGATTGGCGGTGCATCGCTCGATGTCAGCGAATTTTTGAAAATTTATCGAAACTCAAAACAAGAACGTGGCTAATTAGCGGCATTTTAATCTGATCTCTTTGCACAACTTTTGGTAGGTGCGACTCGAGATGGCAAAAAGCGTCTCGCTTTGGGTGTTAGCGACATCGCTGGGCAAGCTCAAAGAGTTTTGCGCGGGTAGGCGATTGTCAGTACCTGCGGCGGACTGAGGATCCTGCTCTGAATCGGTGGAAGACTCTAAGGTGAATCCACCTCCACCTCCGCCTCCACCGCCTTGAATTCCAACATTTATGCCTTGGGCTGGGCCTTCAGACATAGCACCGCCATTGGCATATCCAGTTTCTAAAGTAGCGTCTGTGCTTGCGGAGCTTAGGCCACTGCCACCACCGCCGCTGGCACTCCCGAGAGCGGAGCCTGCACCTGTTGCAACCTTTGCGGCACTGTCTGTTGTTTCTTGAGGAGCTGACTGGGTTGAAATCTTGCTGGCTCCAATTTGTTTAGTCGGGTCCGAAAAGATAGGGTCCGAAGGGCAATCGCTTTTTGCACGTTCGACTTGTTGGGGAGAGTTTTGGTCCATGCAGAGCTGAGGATTACGCATACAGGTCTCAGACATGGATGCATTGAGATTCGTGCAGCTTGGGCAGTGCGCTCGACCCGTCTGTTGGCAGAATTTGTAAGCCTGATATGTGCGGCAGAAACTAGTGCCAAGTCCCTCACCACGTTTGTCGACAACGAGTCCGCTGGTATTATTGTTTGCAAAAGCTGGTTTGAGAGCGCTGCCGGGTTGAATGGCAAAACGGTCATTTCCGCTTCCCGTCGCAGAACCTGCATCCACAGCCGTTCCGTCGGGAGCGCCACCGGCCGTACCGCAATAACGGGCCCCAAAGGTATCGCAGCCACTTTGGTTCATATCCGAGCCACATTTTTGGATGAATTTGTCGTTACAGTCGGAGTAACGGGCGCCCTCAGTCCCATCGCAATTTAATCCTGCTTGTTTGGTCTCTTCTTTCTTCTCCTCAGGCTTATCTTCTTTTTGCGGTGGTTGGGGGGGCTGCGGAGGTTGACCGCCGTCTTTGGCTTCATTGCCCGATTTGCATGCTTCTGCGGCTTGTGCTGCGAGTGGAGCTGCCGCAGCAGTCATTTGAGCGATCGGACTTTTGGTTTGCTCTTCGCAAACCCCAGGGTCGGGACCTGTACCGGAGTGCCTTTGTGTTTGATGTTGGTTTTGAAGAGATGAGCACTCTAATTGGCAATGTTTTTTTGCCTGTTCGCATTGAGACTTGGCGTTATCCAAATTGTTTTTTTGATTATTGAGTCGGGGGCAAAGGTTGCCAGTACCGCGATTGTTTTGACCGCCATGGGCTGCATCTTGTGCTGTTCCGGCGGCGTTGTGGGCTTGGCCAGCAGCTTCTGCGCCCTTGGCGGCAGCCTCACAAGCGGCTTTAGCCTTTTGTGCCTCTTTATCGCACTTCGATTTACAGCTGCACGCCAAAGACGCTTCTCCAGCTAAGGCAAGAGCTAATAAGGAAATGCTAAATGTCAAAACTAGAATTAGCTGCATATTATTGATTCAAACAACGCAAAATCGATACCTACTCAATTGTAGAGTAAACATCTTAAATGTCGAAGTCTTGTTCGAGCGAATAGCTTCGAAGCAGGTCTAATAGCCGCGTACGGATTCGAGAATCGAAAAAAATGTCTCAAACTAAAACACGACTTTTATTCTTTACTGGCCATCAGTCCAGTGTGTTAACGGTGAATTCTTGCCACTTGAGCTGTCAAACTTCGTTGCAGTTTTGTAAGTTGTGCTCACCCCATTGAATTTATTTATTAAAACTTATAAAAGCCGAAGGGCACAAAATTATTTGTTGGGATGGTTATTTATGAAATTTATTTGTTTAGCTGTAATCTCAATTTTGCCGTTTTCTGTTTTGGCTTTTGAAAATTCGGGCACCAAATCGGTTATTGAAGGAAGAACTGAATATTTTTGTCAGGTTTTTAAAAGTTACACGGACAAAGATAACCTGCCAGAAGAAAAGATTATCGCTGCCGGAGGCATGATCGACCGGTCAAAAATGCCAAAAAATGATATATTAATTTTTTCACCGGATGGCGAGCTCTGGACAGACATAAGTCGTTTGCAGTTATTGGAAAAGCAGGGAAAATTAGACGGCTTCATTGTTCTCATCGCCTACATGGATTTGCAAAAAAAACAACTGAGCATCTCCCTAAACACTTATGACCAAAGATATCCGCGCTTTTTATCCCCACCGATGGCTCCAGGCGTGACTGCGAGAGGCTATGACAAGGGCCTTGTGACTTTGATCGATGAGAGATTAGGTTTTCGAGTCGAATGTTCGCATAGAAATCTGATACTAAAAAAATAAATAGTGAAAGTTTGTTTCAATTTGAGACCTTTTAAAAAAATAATCGCGTCTCATTTTAAAAATTCTTAAGATGAGTCTTTCTGGTGACAAGTGCTAGATGTGGTCCGTTGCTGAAATCCTCACGTTTGTAGAAAAGTGGCTGTCGCAATTGGGGTCGGTTGTGATGATTGGGGTGGGGTATGACAGCGCAGATGATCGCGTTTTTAGGCGCGGTGAGTTTGGGCACATGGTCGTCTTCAGCGCAAAATTTATCGGCGCTAGATGAAGCAAAATGGATGTTGGCGCGTTTAACCGGCGTTCAATGGCCTGGCCAGTCTCCAGAACTTCATTTTATGGCGCAAAAAATAGCGGCGGGGGATAAATTTGGAGCTGCAAAAGTAGCGACCTCTTTACCTCAGTTTTACTCAATTACAATCAAAGAGATGGCTGCGCGAATGTCGACCCGAGCTGAGAGTGTTCGCGAACCTCTCAACGATTTTTCAGCGGCCTTTATCGGAATCGCTCGAGACAATACAGATGCTCGCGAACTTCTTTATGGCAATTTTTACTATGCCTACTCCGGATCACCGGCATTGCCTTCTGGGGTCAGCGTGCGTTCTATGAACACGGCCCAAACGCTCAATGAGAATCTTTTGCTCAGTAACAATCACTTTACTGATCTGGAAAAAGCGAATTTGCATTTGCATGAGTATCTTACGCGCATCGAAGGTCAGAGGCTGGCGGTAAGCGCTACAACAAACATTGCTGTTCCGGCAAGTGACGCTGCCGGTGTGTTGTCGTCGCGCACATGGATGGCAGCGCATGCAATTGGAGGCACCAATCGTCGCTTGGTTGAGTACACTTTTCGCGAATTTTTATGCATGCCTATAGAAGGTTGGGCCGATACCTCCGCTTCTGATACGCGGGTGGGTAAGGATATCGATCGCAGGCCAGGCGGTGATCCGCAGAAATATCTGACCAGCTGTAAAGGTTGTCATACGGTTATGGATGGTTTTCGTGGCGCTTTTGCGCGTTGGGATTTTAATAGCGCAAACAATGCTGTTTTACATTCCCTCAACGGGGTCACCTCTGGCGCCTTCATGCCCATGAATAGTGATGTCAATCGGGTGGTGATGCGCAAGATGAATCGAGACACACCACCGGCATCGACTATGTTTGTGGCTTACCAAGGTGGTTGGAGCACCACGGACACCAGTTTTGTTAACAATGCGTCCCGGGGAGTCAATGAGGCCACTTTTGGCTGGCGTGGACTTGCGCCCGACGGAGCTGCGCTGACGACAGTTTCAGCAATTGGCACAAATGCTTTTGGACGACTGGTAGCTAATTCTAGGCGTTTTGCTCAGTGCATGGCGCAGAGGGTTTGGGATCAAGTGTGTCAGTACAAGTTACCGATGGGTGATGGTGATCTCGTCTTCGTGGGTCTGGGACTAAAATTTGAACAACAAGGGTATAGGCTCAGAGAGCTTTTTGAAACGGTGGCGGTGCATCCGCGCTGTCGCTTGAGGTAAACGAGTTAGAAAAAACGGGGGGAAATCATGGGTTGGTTACGG
Organism: Bdellovibrionales bacterium; assembly: GCA_038144835.1. GTDB lineage: Bacteria > Bdellovibrionota > Bdellovibrionia > Bdellovibrionales > UBA1609 > JALHOQ01. Next base: position 4,256 of record JAYQON010000058.1, on the reverse strand, counting down.
CGTTGGCGAAATGTCGCTTTATTAATGATGGGTTTAGGAGGACTTTCGACACTGTCTTTTAATTGTTCGCCGAGTTTATTTTTAGCTGCGAAGTATGCTTCAAGTTTTGGGATAATGGCTTGGGAAGATCGTTTCAATGATCCAGTTTCTCCCGTTGTGATGATGACCTCAAAGCAGGTTTTTCATTCGATGTTAAATGTTACAGGCCAATATAATCGTGCAACTGCTACACAAAAGAGCGAATTCGATTTGCGAGCTTCGTCTCTTGCCGACACGAGTAACCCAGCTGGAATAAATGCTCCTATGCAGATGGCGACGACTTCTCTGGCAGGTGAAGTCTGCCGTGGTCTTTTGGATACGGAAAAATCCGGGCAACGTCGCTTCTTTGTCGATCTGGATTTCACTTTAGGGCCTTTGACTCAAAGAGCCAGTTACCAGGCCTCAATCAGGCGCATGGGACAAGCTTTTTGGGGACGCTTTTTAAACCGCAGTGAAGAGATTTATCTGTCGACTTTTTTCGACGATTTTACGTCGGAGGGTGGGGATAGTAGTGCAGATACGGATAAACTTCTTTTGGCATCGTGTACGGTGATGTTGGCATCGTTTGATGCCGTCACTTACTAGAAAATTGGGTGTTGGGGGGTGTATGAAAAAAAATGACAAATCAATACCAGCGTGGGCTAAAACAGGACATCATCGCCCGGTCACGCGTCGAGACTTTCTATCAGCTGGCTTAATTCCATTCCTAGCTAGAGCCCTTGTACCTGGGGCTTTGGGTTTACTATCGGCGCCTTTTTCGGCTCGTGCCGAGAATTGTGAAGACGGCAACCCAGGATTGGCCCCCTTTATTACACTTAATCTTGCGGGTGGAGCTGCGTTGATGGCCAATTTATTGCCCCGAGACCAGGGCTTCCAGGGGCTCCCCAACTATCAGTCTCTTGGCTACCCATCAACACCTCAGTTTACTTCAGCCTATGGATCTGAAAGTTGGAGTTCTAGTAGTGGTTTGTTGAGTGGGATCAATTCTATCGTTAACGACCCCTCTGTGCAGTCCAAGGTTCAGGTGATCCAACTGAGCGTAGGCTCTATCGATGATACGGCCTCCAACTCTTTTGATGTTTCGGGAATGGTCTATGCGGCGGGGCTGGCCGGCGGTTTGATGCCCAATCTTGGAACCAGCTCGTCGATCACAGGCCTCAGGCAGCAAGCCGCCTTCGTTGTTCCACCTAGGCCTTTAGTTGTTAATAGCCTGAATGATATTGTTAACTCGATCGGGTACACTGCGGCTCTGCGGTCGGCGAGTCTAAGTGCAAGGCAAAAGCAGAGTGTTGCCGAATTGGTTGGCCGGCTCAGCGGTAGCCAAGCCCAAAAATTGTCGCACATTCGCTCTGTGGCGCATGTCAAAGAGCTGGTGGAATGCGCGGGAATAAAAAATGCTTCGGCAGTCGGAAGCGGTTCAGCTTTAGTTAATCCCTTTGCCGCAAGTGCTACCTCGGAAGGCCAACGTGTCGCTGCGGTATGGAATCAAGGTACTTCGTTGCCATCAAATCAAGTTTTCGGTGCCATGGTTTATAATGCTTTGATGGGGCATGCGGGCACGGTCAACCTTGAATTAGGGGGATACGATTATCACGATGGCACGCGCACAACTGGCGATCGCAAAGACAATGAAGCTGGTCAGCAGATAGGAAAAATTTTGCAATCGGCTGCGATATTAAATCGCAAAGTAGCCGTTTATCTGACTAGCGATGGTTCAACTGCTGTTGGAGCTGACGGAGTCTCATGGGTTTCAGATAGAGGTTTGCTCGCGGGGTCTGCGCTGATATTTTTCTACGATCCCGACGCGCGTCCCGAGATCAATGGTCCGCCGCAGATTGGTTTTTATAATTCTAATGGAACCACTCAGCAGATTGGAGCCTCACTGCTTGCGGCTCCACAGGTCGCGGCGCTAACAGTTTTTCGTAATTATCTGGCGTTTAATGGTGAGTTGGCTTTAAGCAAATTTGACAAGGTATTAACCAGAGGCACTCTAACCTCAGAACAATTGGATTCTTTAACAAAAATTGTGCCGAGGTGATCAATTGAAAATGCCTTGGCTGACCCGTGTGTGTTTTTTTAAGGTCGTTTATTTAGTGGTAGGAATCGGGTTTGCATTGGGATGCGACAGCGTCAAGTCTGTACACTCGGGGGACTTCAATTCGGCTGCGAGCTCCTGTGATGATTTTATAAAAGAGGCTTATGCTGTGAGCTATTACCAGCTGTTTCGGCAGTCCGCAAATTGTTTGCCTTGTCATGCGGAAGGCGGAGAAGCTGGACAAAGCCGGTGGTTTGCGGCCCAGAATTTTGGTTTTGCTTTTCAACGTTTTCAATCCATTGGCCGGACCAAAGTTGAACGAATGGCCATCGACGAGAATCATAGATCACCTAAAACCGGCCTGCACTTGCAGCCAGCCATCGAGAGTTTTAACCAGAGATGGGTGGAATCCGAAGACAAGGCTTCTTTATGTCGCGGGCAATTGGCGGTCATAACGTTGGCAAAGGCCATTCCCGATGCCATCACCACCGTCAATAGCCCGAATGCACCCGTTGGTGCCACTCCCTGGACGAGCATGAATTGGGATCTAGATAGCGAAGTCCAAAGTGCCGCCTGGGCCGGCAAAATCAAGACCGAAGTCACGTTTCAAATTCGCAAAGTCGATCTCGAGGGCGAGGATCAAGATTTTTATCAAGTGCGTGAACTCAGTGCCCGCGTGACTGCGGCTGGTGAAGGCAGCCCGCCCATATTCCCAAATTTTACTTTTCAGCGATTGCTCTTGCTGAGGCAGGGAGGTCTCGACGCCGACTTCACGGCTTGGCGAGAACTCAATGTCACTATAAATTCGCCGAGCTTGACCCCATTGATTCCTGGATCTGGTTATTTTGATCTTTATGTTCAAGCAGGTGAAACCCTGGCTTTGTCTTTTGAAGCCATTTTGCGCGACGGCGCAACCATTTATTGAATTCGTTTAGACCTCGTCCAAAATCCTGGATGGTGTTGGCTTTAGACTGGGTTGCGCTAAGATGGGGTAATGGTTGTGCGTGCTAGCGTGAATGAAATGAGATTTTATCAGCAGCGATTTATTTTTTCTTCATTTTTGGCGAGAGTGTTCGCGTGTTCTGCGATTGGCTTGGCATCGTTTCAAGCTGGTGCCGTATGCAGTTATTCAGGCACCAAGAATCAAGAAGGTAGCCTCAAGCATGATGGCATCAACCTCTATCGCTGTGATTCTGGAAATAGTTGGGAAAATCTTGGGGCTTTGTCTTTGGCGGACAATTTGGGCAATCACACTGCGACTCAGAATTTGATTTTAGGTTCGTATTACTTGAGTGGTGATGGTGGTAATGAAGGCGTTTATGTGGATGCTTCGGGAAACGTCGGGATAGGCACGACGAACCCTGGATACAAGCTTGAGGTTGTGGGATCTACAAAAATAGGTGTGCCAATCAACAACGGTTTGTTGATTCAAGAAAACGATGGAACAACGTTGAATGCCTTTTTAGGTCCGTCGGGTTTTGGCGGATTTGCGATGGGAACTCAAAGCAATGACAATGTTATTTTATTTTCCAATAATTCAGAAAGAATGCGGGTTACCTCATCCGGCAACGTCGGTATTGGAACTACAAATCCTGGCGCAAAGCTTGAAGTCAGTGGCTCATCCATCCTGTTAAACAATGGCTCTAGTAATGCGGACATTTATCTGGGGTCTAACACCAATGGTGGACGAATCGATTGGGATAACAATAACAGCCGTCTGTCTCTTGGTTACAATAATACGAACTATATAACAATCTCGAGCGGCAACGTCGGGATCGGAACAACAACTCCATCCGAAAAACTCGAGGTCAATGGCAATATTAAAATGGGTCGAGAACGTGTTGCAACCTCATGTAATCCAGCTACATCTTGTTCAGTGGATTGTACTGCCGGCAAACAAGTAATTGGAGGTGGGTGTGCGGTGGCGGCAGGTTCTGTGATGTCTAACTACCCAAATAGTGACACCAGTTGGTTCTGCGGTAATACAGGCGTGTCGACCTACATTGCGGTGTATGCCATATGTGCCAATATAAAATAAACAAACTGGCCCACCTCGCTGGCGCTCGTTGGTCCCGCTCTAAAGCGTAAACTGGCTTAGGTATTGCTTTTTTTAAAAGCATGCTGCCCCAATGCCCGAGATGCTCACCCTTAAGTCCCAATCGTCCGAAGATCGTTCGCGATG
>JAYQON010000057.1:0-19588 GCA_038144835.1 Bdellovibrionales bacterium | reverse complement strand
CAAGCTCCAGATTTCGATTCCACAGTTCTGGATTATCTACGTTTTCAAGCTTCCATTATGGCCTCAAAGAGAGCTTATGAGGGGGTTGGCGGGCTGGGCCTGTTTCACAAGGTTCAGTACAAGGGGCGCACCGGGTTTGTCACTGATACCGACATTCGCGTTGCCAAGCTGGTGCGTGATAGAGAGCAAGAGAATGACGCAAGAACTCGGCCTGCAAATAATCCTTCCAAGGCTTGGGAAAAAGAAGAAGAGGAAAATTTAGGTAAGGCACCGCTTTATTTCACTCGGTTTTTGGGTGGGGCGGTCAGCATGGTCAAGTTTGCTGAAAAATTTTCTGGACGTCGGCTTGAAGATGACATGTTGATGTATGGTTTACGCATGACTGGGCCCGGTACTCTTTTTGACGGTCCGCCCTTGGATTTCAATTTTTGGTTTTCGTTACAAAAGCCTGGTTACTACAACAATTTTGCAAGTGGAGAGCCCACGGGATTCCTTTTTTTTGGGGATGTCTCAGCTCAACTGCCTTTGTTAGATGTTCGCAACACGTTGATCACCTACGGTTTGGGTTTGATGTGGGTCTATACGCGTTATCAAGTTCCGGTACGCAATTTGACCTTTGATTCCCAGGAGTTTCGCCTTGGTTTGGATGCCGGCTTAGGTGTAGGGCAGCGTTTTGGTAAATACATGTTGCGCGCAGACGCGAAATATTATTACGAAAAGACTCAGTATTTGGGTTTTATCTTGAGTTTCCAAACGGAGTATTGAAATGGCTATTCGTGTGCTCGCCCCCGAAGTGGTAGATAAAATTGCCGCTGGGGAGGTGCTTGAGCGCCCAGCCAACCTGATCAAGGAATTGGTCGAAAATAGCCTCGATGCGGGTAGCGATCAGATCGAAGTGACCTTTGATGCTGGCGGTCGTGAAGTATGTGTTCAAGATAACGGCAAAGGTATGTCCTGTGAAGAAATACCCCTAGCTGTTCGGCGCCATGCAACAAGTAAAATCGATCTGGCCGAGGATCTATTTTCTCTGACCTCCTTTGGCTTTAGAGGCGAGGCTTTGGCTAGTATTGCAGCCGTGAGTCGGTTGAGCCTGACTTCGCGAACCCGAGATCAGGTTGATGGTCATCGGTTGCAGGGGGCATTTGGTGTATTTAGTGCTCCTCATCCTATTGCGGCACGTGAAGGCACTGAATTGCGCATTAGTGAGCTTTTTGCCAATGTGCCCGCGCGCTTGCGTTTTTTGAAATCTGAAGCTGCCGAGCATGGTCAGATAAAATCTGTGCTTAAGGCTTTAGCGTTAGCGCATCCGCAGGTGGGTTTCAAGGTACGCTCTCGCGGGGAATTAGTCTTTCATTGGCCCAAGGGCCAAACTTACCTTGAGCGTGCACTGGATGTTTTGCAGGTGAAAGCTCTTTATGCAGGCGAGTGCGATGTGGATGGAGTGCAAGCGCAAGTGCTCGTGAGCTCGCCCGAAGAGACTATGAATGTGAATCGTAATATGTGGTTTTTTGCTCAGGGGCGATGGATTCAAGATCGAGCACTCTCTGCGGCGGTCATGGAGGGGTATCGCAACACACTCATGCATGGAGAGTATCCAACAGTAGTAGTCAGGCTCATGTTGGCTCCTGAAGATATTGATGTGAATGTGCACCCCACAAAAGCTCAGGTGAAGTTTAAAAACTCGCAATCGGTGTTTCGTGCGACTTGTCGGGCCGTACGTGAAGTGCTCGAAAAGAGTCCCTGGCTAGGAACTTTGCCTGCTCAGGTGACTTCACCGGCCTTTACCTGGTCGCCACCTCCTCCTAAAATTGAATCTGAGCCAGAAAATTTGAAGTTCAGCGCGCCAGAGATTGATCGAACCCAATATTCGCAAAAAGCATTTCCTCTGGCCGCCGTTCGTGCGGCGGTGCAAAGCTATCAGCCTTCGATACCTGAGAAAGCGGATAAATTTGAGTCTACAATTCGCTCGGAGCGTGGTTCGGTAGGTGATTCCACGGGATTCGCTTGGGCCAGTTTACAGTGTGTCGGGCAGGTCAATCAAACCTACATTGTAGCGCAAAGTGATGAAGCACTGTATTTAATTGATCAGCACGCGGCCCATGAACGCGTGGTGTTCGAAAAATTAATGAACGCCTACAAGCACGGAAAAATTGATGTGCAAAATCTTCTGCTGCCAATGGTTTTTGACTTTTCTCAGGAAGAGGTGGAGGCCCTGCATTCTCAGCGTGAAAAAATTGAGCGAATGGGTCTGAGTTTAGAAAGGATGGGACCAGAGAGCATTGCTGTGCAAGCCTTGCCGGCTGTTATCGGTGAAAGTTCGGTCAGTGAGGCTTTGCGCAAAATGGCTTTTGAACTCATGGAGCATGGAGATAGCCATGCGTTAGAGAAATCTGTTGGCGATATTTTTGCGAGCATGGCTTGTCATTCCGTCGTTCGTGCGGGACAGCCAATGAGTGAAGAGCAAATGCGCAGTTTGCTAGTGCAAATGGATGAATATCCCTTATCTAGTTTTTGTCCTCATGGTCGGCCAGTGTTTATTAAACGTCGTTTTAGTGAGATTGAACGCGAATTTGGTCGGATCGTTTGATGGCTGTGCGACCTTTTGTTCTTTTGGTCGGGGCAACTGCGAGTGGTAAGTCGGCGCTAGCGGAAAATCTTGCAACTCATTTCTCTGGCGCCATCTTAAATTGTGATTCCTTGCAGGTTTACAAGAGACTGGATATTGGAACGGCCAAACCAGAGCGAGAGGTTCGTCAAAGAATTCCACATTTGCTTTTTGATATTGTCCCTCCGGGAGAGATTTTGACGGCTGGCGATTTTCGCAAACTGGCACTTTCTGCGCTCGAACGTGAACTTCCGCAGCGTATAGTTTTTGGTGTCGGTGGCAGCGGCTTTTATATCCAAGCGCTGGAGAAAGGCATGTTTGAGATCGAAAAGCCAGCTCCCGAAATTGACCTTGAGATGCGGACGGAGCTCAAGAAAAAAGGCTTGCCTCATATGTATCAGCGGCTTTGCCAACTCGATCCAGAATATGCGCAAGTGGTGAACCCCAATGATGCTTACCGAGTCGTGCGCGCCTTGGTTATGATTCTGGATAGTGGCAAAACTGTAACGGCTCTGCGGTCAAGTTTTCGCCAGCAGCCGTTTCCATTTCCCATTTTGAAGTTGGGTATCGAAGCCACGCGGGCTGAGCTTCTTCCGCGCGTTGAGCTAAGGGTGGAGCAAATGCTGGCCGCAGGTTTTTTGCAAGAGGTCCGAGATCTACATGCTGAGGGATTTTCTGACTGGCCGCCACTTCAAAGTGTTGGGTATAAGGAGTGCCTAATGCATTTACGGGGAGAGATAACCAAGGAAAGGTTAAAAACGCTGATTGTCGAAAAAACCCTGCAACTTGCAAAAAAGCAGCGCACTTGGTTCAAGAGAGACTCTGAAATCCATTGGTTGCCAATGGCCAACCTTGTCTCGGAGGCAGTTACAAAGATTGATCAATTTAGCGAGCAAATACGGGGCGGTTAGACGAGGCTTGAGCATCGTACGTAGATTCTCTATGTTACCGGGATTCAGTCAAAATGAGGTGAAGCTATGAATAGCATGACGGGGTACGGAGCCAGCCAGGTTAAGAACCGTCAGCTCGAAATTGAAGTGCGCATCAAATCAGTCAATGGTCGATTTTTGGAAGTTCGCTTTCATTTACCCAAAGAATATGCACCCTTTGAAAACGACTTTCGCAAGCTCTTTCAAGGGTGGGATCGTGGCAATGTTGATGTTTATGTGCACCGTCGGGCGGCAGCCGAAAGCCGTTTAGCGACTGTAAACTTACGTTTGGAAAATGCCCGGTACTGGAGCCGCCAACTGAAAGCTATGGCCAAAGAGTTAGGGTTGAATTCGGAAGTATCAATCCGTGATATTTTGCAAATGCCTTTTGTTCTCGAACATCAGGAAAAGTTAAGCCTACTTCCCGGGGAGCTAAAGTTAGTTGAGGCGCAAGTCCGAGCGGCAATGGGCAAATGTCAAGTTGTGCGGGCTAAAGAAGGCTCGGCTTTAAAAAAAGAGCTGCTTGTACAACTCAAAAATCTTGAGAGTCGGCTGCAGCAGATGACGAAGTGGCGCGATGAAGCCATGAAAGCCTCCCATCAGAGACTGAAGTCTAGATTGGCCGCACTGGAGACGGAACAAATAGATGCTTCTCGTTTGGCTTTGGAAACGGCTTTATTATTGGATAAGATGGACGTTCATGAAGAAGTTGTTCGTCTTCATGAACACGTGCGTGCTTGCCGGAGCTTGCTCCAAAGTGGAGAAGCCAAAGGCAAAAAGTTAGATTTTTACTGCCAAGAATTACTGAGAGAAGTGAACACGATTGGTTCAAAGTCGCAGTTGGCTTCTCTAACGCAAGTGGTGGTTGATGCAAAATCCATCATCGAAAAATTTAGAGAACAGGTGCAAAATATAGAATGAAGACGCAGTTGCTAATGATTATCGGTCCGACGGCGGTCGGAAAATCGAGTATTATTGAAAAGGCTCTCGCAGATTATCCTCGTCTTTGTGACATTATCACCTACACCACGCGTACGATGCGGGCTGGGGAGAGTGAGGGCAATCCTTATCATTTTGTGAGCGAAGAGAAGTTCAGCGAGTTAAGTGATCAGAACTTCTTTCTTGAAACGGCTGTGGTTCACGGACGAATGTATGGGACCCCTAGGGACCAACTTGAAAAAGCTTCAACAGAGGGTCGTGTCTGTTTGATTGACGTCGATGTTCAGGGGGCTAAAAAGCTTCTGGTGGAGTATCCGCAAGCGGTAACCGTTTTTTTGCTACCGCCCACAATAGATACGCTGCGTCATAGATTTATTAAACGCGGTATCACGGATTCAGCGGATTTGGCTAAACGTATGCAAAGCGCCCAGATTGAATTGGCGCAAGCCCATGATTTTCAGTACCAGATTGTTAATGCTGAGCTTGATGAAGCCTATGCAGAAATCCGGAAAATCATTGAAAACCTGCTTGAAAATCAATAATGTGATGCGTTTCGTTTAAAAAATTCTGTGAGGAGATGGCGTGGCACGGATCACCGTTGAAGACTGTTTGGATAAGGTTCAAAACCGGTTCGCTCTAGTCCTGTTGGTTGCCAAAAGGACTAAGCAACTGATGAAGGGCGACACATGCATAGCCCCAGGGAAAAACAATAAACATGTGGTTAATGCACTCCGTGAGGTTGCTGCGGGTGCGGTTTATTTTGATACGCTTGATCCACAGGGTTTGAGTCCTGATCAGCAGGTTCAACGCGATCTTTCTCGTTGAGTCCGAGCGAAAAAATTCCGTCATAGTGTTATGATATTTTTACCAATGACGGGCAATGGGGACGAAGTGAATGAGCGAGGCCGCAGCAGATGTAAGACCGCGTGAGGTCGGGCCTCAATCCATAGAGGACCTTCTTGAACTCATCCGCAGCTACTCGGGTGGCGCGGATCTCACTTTAGTACAAAAGGCATTCGATTTTTCCGAACGGGCCCATTCTGGGCAAATCCGCCGTAGTGGAGACCCATACATTTTGCATCCCTTAGGGGTAGCCGCAATCCTAGCGGAATTGCATTTGGATTTGCCCACAATTGCTACTGGACTTTTGCACGACACGGTTGAAGACACGCATGTGACCTTTCAAGACATAGAGCACAACTTTGGATCAGTTGTGGCGCGTTTGGTCGATGGCGTGACAAAAATCTCGCTGATGAAGTTTCGTAACACCCATGAAAAGCAGGGTGAAAATATCCGCAAAATGATCGTAGCTATGGGCAAAGACGTACGAGTCGTTTTGGTGAAACTGGCGGATCGTCTGCACAATATGCGAACGCTCAATCACATGCCACCTGAAAAGCAGTCGCGCATCGCCCGAGAAACTCTCGATATATACGCGCCTTTGGCCTCTCGCCTCGGTATTAATTCCATCAAAGTGGAGTTGGAAGACCTGTCTTTCCGTTACGCTTTTCCTGAGTCCTATTATGCCTTGGCGCAGAAAGTAGCGCATAAAAAACGTGAACGTGAAAAGTACATTGAAGATGTAAAAAAAATACTTAACGGTGAATTGGAAAAACGCACGCGTTTTAAATTTGATGTCACGGGTCGACCTAAACATTTGTGGTCTATTTATAAAAAAATGCAGTCGCGAAGTATCGATTATGAACAAGTTTTCGATGTTTTGGCTTTTCGGGTAAATGTGAATTCGGTGGCTGAATGTTATGAAGTTCTGGGTTTGGTGCATTCTCTTTGGAAGCCAATTCCCGGACGCTTCAAAGACTTCATCGCTATGCCAAAGAATAATAATTATCAGAGTCTTCACACGACTGTCATAGGTCCTCAAGCTGAACGCATTGAAGTCCAAATTCGCACTTTCGAGATGCACCTAGTGGCGGAAAAAGGGATTGCCGCGCATTGGAACTACAAGGAAGGTGCGCAAGATGGAGAGCCAGATCAAGAGACACTAAAAAAATTCAATGGCTTGCGCGAGCTGGTTAAAGAACATCAGTCTGTAAGTAATCCAGATGAATTTCTTGAAAATATCAAATCGGATCTATTTGATAGTGAAATTTACGTATTCACTCCAAAGGGAGATGTAAAAGAGTTTCCCGAAGGAGCTACACCTATAGATTTTGCCTATTCAGTGCATACCGATGTGGGTAACACCATTGTAGCCGCCAGAGTGAACGGCAAGCTTGTGTCTCTGAAACAACAGCTCACCAATGGCGACACTATCGAAGTCATTACTTCGAAAACTCAAACGCCCAATAAGGATTGGCTAAAGAGTTGCGTGACACCTCGGGCGAAATCTAAAATTCGCCAGTTTGTGAAAGCCGAGGCGCGCAAGCGGGCGTTGGGGTTAGGGCGTGAGATGATGGAGAAGGCTTTTCGTAAGGCTGGATTCTCCATGCAGCGAGCTTTAGAAAAGCCAGATTTTGCTAAGTTTGCTCGCGATCACGGATGTGCCAACGAGGAGGATCTTTGGGTCAAGGTGGGCTACGGTACGTTGACTCCGCAAGAGGTTCTTAAGGGTCTACAGATCAGTGTGCCCACCGATAAAGGGGTAGATGTAGAGGAGCCTAGCTTTCTCAAAAAGGCTTTTCAAGCGGCCATAGGTCGCAAAAAAGCTTCGGCTTCCTTAATCAAAGTAGACGGCATGGATGATGTTCTTGTGCGCTTTGCCAAGTGCTGTAATCCGATACCTGGTGACCCTATTGTAGGTTTTATCACTTTAGGGAGAGGTATTGCGATTCATCGGGCAGACTGCACTAAAGCGTTTGAGCTGGAGCAGGATCGCAGATTAGACGTTGAGTGGAGCGGTAGTCAGGCTCCCGATGCTGGACGGGCGGTCACCATCAGAGTGGTGAGTCAAGATACGGCCGGTCTTTTGAAGGAAATGACTGAAGTCTTTGCGACTCATGGAATTAACATTTTGAACGCTCAGGCGCGAACGACTAAAGATCTCAAAGCCATTTGTACCTTTGATGTAAGTGTACGTAACACGAAACAGTTAGCCCTGGTAATGAGTGATCTCGGAAAGCTTAAAGGTGTTATTGGTGTCACTCGTATGACCCACTCTTGAAATCAAAATGAGTTTATCACTAGAATGCAAATGCAGCACCGACACGAAAGGTGATGGCAGAAGCTGAGACTTCATCGGATTTGGGAAAAATGCTGTATTCAATTTGAAGGGGAATATACATTTTTTGTGACATAACGATGTCAGCGCCACCAGCAATATTGAACACACTGGTGGTCGTGACACTGGCTTCACTCAGTGCCGTGGTCGATTTGGTGGCGGGGAATAACAAGCTGACTCCAGCCCCGAGCCAAGGGCTTAGTCGTCCTTGCTTAAAAACATAACGGCCAAGAAAATCAAAAGTCATATATATGATTTTAGCATCGCAAGATTGAGCGTTCGACTCTCCGCAGACGGAGCCGCCAGAGACATTGAACATTTCAAGCCCCGAACTTCCGCGAAACCAAACTTGGGGAACCAACTCATAGTCTAAAAGTGCTTTGCCGCTAAAACCGCTGCCGGTCATGTTGACGGTCTGTAGGAATTGGCCTGAGAGAGAGTTGTTGATATCGACATTCATTGAATCGCGAGAGTAGCCGAACAGTCCGCCCCAATAGGCTCTATTTTTATTTTCTGCGTTATATGGGTTATTTTTATAAGCTACTGACGCGGACTTAGTTCTTAATTCAAGCGCCATTCCTTGCGCGGGCCTGCCTTTGATGATTTTACCGATAGCTTTATCACCCTTGATTTTGCTGATACGAATAAGGGCTTTGCGGCCCCCATCTGAACTCAGTGCATAAAAGGCATCGCCAGGCTTTGCTGCGGTTCCTGCGAGGTCGATGAGAACGCTTTTGCCCTTTATTTTTGCGATTTGAGCAGCGAAGACAACAGGTGTAAAAAGGCCGATAACAAATACAAAAAATAGATTGCGTATCATGCTGTCGAACCCCTTTTGGCGCTTAATTTATTTTAGAGGCGACAGGGGGCGGAAAGCAAACTCACCTAGGCCAAAGTGGAGAATGGTAAGATCAACGGCGGCAGAAGCTTTGGCGTACATTTCCTGAGCTGAGCTGAAGCTGAAATCACAATAGAATTTCGATGTATCTAGCTTTGGCACGACTCGCATTTGAAAGTCTTCGCTTTCGGCGGCGAGAACTTTGGCGGCTGGCGTTTCGTGTAGAATAATCCAGGACTGTGAGCCTGTAGGATTATGGGCACATAAGGACAAATAGGGCAGTGCTGTGGCTCCCGCAAATTCGTAGGCGCCCTTTTCTAAAAACTTTCGTCCATCGGACTGATAAATAGAGCAGCCGGTCGTAATAAGACTTATAAAAACGAGAGGAAAAAAAACAAACAAAGACAAGCCCCCAAGCGTTGCATCAGGTTATCTGGGGGGCTGCAGGTTTGTCTACTTGCAATCTTTAAAAGGGAATCTCATCTGAGGAGTCAAAGGAGGGTTCTGGGCCAAAATCTTGGCTACCAAAATCTGAATCGGAAGCCATATTTCGTTCCATCTGTTGCCCACCACCTAGAAACTGTACGGTGTTGGCAACGATTTCTGTGGTATAGCGTTTCTGCCCTTGCTGGTCCTCCCAAGAGCGAGTTTGCAATCGACCCTCACAGTAAACTTGTCGTCCTTTTGATAAATACTTGCCGCAAAGATCCGCCAATTTACCCCATACGACGATGCGGTGCCATTCGGTGCGTTCTTGTTTTTGACCGCTTTTGTCTGTCCAGTTCTCACTGGTGGCCAAACTCAAGCGGGCGACGGTTTGTCCTCCAGCCACAGTTTTAACTTCAGGGTCTGCGCCTAAACGGCCTAAAACGATGACTTTATTCACTCCTGACATAATGCCTCTCCAGATTATTAGACCCCTAACAGACCGTTCCGCGGAGGCTAAGTCAAGCCCACTGTCTCAGAAGCTTGTGATGCGCGTTATCTGAGGGACATAAGCCATTCCGATGCCCTGTCCCGTAGCGCGGAAGAGGTAGCGGGCGCCACCTCCGGAGGTTGAGGCTTTGGCGTTATCCAAAGGCAAGAAGGCAAAGCCTAACTCTTTTTGGATCATGGCGTTTGTATTGAGTTCCACAGTCAAATTATAGGCTCCAAATGAAGGGGTTACTGTTTGCCCCGTTGGGAGAAGCCGCAGTGCCATTTGGCCTTTCATGCGCCCTGAAAGGGGATCCGACCCCTTTCCAAAAAGACCTTCTTCGATAACTAGGCTGCCGCCTACCATACGGCCACGAAAAATGACATTGTCCATGGTCAGAGAGGGGATATTAATAGGGAAGCTCGCTTCACCCATCGGTACTGAGATAGTCCCTGAGGGTAGGGAAAATTTGCTAATTTTCAGTTCAAAATCGCCCTCAGGTTGCTCGCTGAAGTCAGAGGTAAGCAGCATATCGGTATCAATATTCGCATGACCTTGAATGCGCATTGGTAAACTTGCCCAGTCCGAGGCTTTGGCTAAATCTAATTTTTCTATTTCCAGGTTGATACGGCTACGTTCGCTGCCTTTTTCGCTCTTTTTTCCCGGGCTCAATGAGAGGTCGACATCTGCTCCCATGACCCCTTCCGCAGATACAGAAATACTAACCTTATTTGAAAGACTGCGTCCTGCCTCTGGGTCTCCGCTCAAAGCTCGTTGAAGAGTGCCAATATTAAAAAGCAGACTGAAAAGTCCGGGGGTCACTTTGGCCCATGCCGCTTCAATAGGGGGGAAAGCCATCGTTTCTAGGCTAAGATTGGTTGCAGAGACCGCAGGTTGAGGGAGCAGATGTAGATCCAAGCGTTCAGCCTGCGCATATACCTGGTTTCCCGAGGCTTGACCAATGGCCGACGTCACGACATCTGAAAGGTCGCTAAACGGAAATAAAAGAGCTAAGAATAGAGCGGCCGAGACAACCATGATCAAAAAGAACTTCCAGTTGGCCGCAAGCCAACCGATGAGTATGCGCACGAAATTCATTCGGCGACCTCCTCATCTTCATTGGCGGGACGCTGTGGCTGTAGTTTCTTGGAGCCAGTGCCAAACGCTTTGTCGGAGCCACTTTCGCCGCCTAAAGAAGGCAAACCAAAATGTACCAAAGTGGCAATCATATCGTAATAGTATGTCTGACCGGTGGTTTGCACCACATTTAGGCCAATCATTTTTGTGCCGGCGCCCAGATTTTGCAGAGCTGCACCCAACTGAACGATCTGATTCACATTGATCTTTTTTATCTGCACGACCAGGCTTGTTTGTTGAACTACGGCCGGTGCTAGATTTTTGGCTGGTGACTCGGGGCTTTCGCGAATCTCTCCAATTTGTTCTGGCACTAAACGGGCATCGCGCAGAGCACGCTCAACCTGACTCCGTAAGTCATCAAAACTTTTAGGTGGTGGAAGAGGGGGTGCTTCGCTGCTCGTGCGCGAGGCGCGCAGAAGGCCGCGAATCAAAGTGCGATTTTCCTCGAAGATATGGAGGTGCTCGTTTGAGGCACTGTAGTATCCCCAAGGAAAAGACAGTAAGGTGAGAACTACGATGACTCCGGCGGAAGCTATGATGCCGCGCTGTCTGCCTATGCTCTGGCTTTCAAATTTCTCGCGTAGCGTATTGAACGTCGATGTTTCTTGAATCTGAGCCGACAGTTCGGTCCATTTGTCTTTGATTTGTTCGCGTAGACTTTCAAGAGCCAAAGATTATCCTCCTGTCAGCCGGTTGACGCGAAAGCGGAAGGCAAATCCAACTTTACCTTCGGGGATTTTGATCAACAAGGGCACGGCCTCAGTCTTTCCATTGTTAGCTAGCGATTGCAGGACTTTTTGGATTTGGCTAACTCCGTCTTGAATCTCGGTGTAGCCGTGAAGTTCAACGGTTTCTGCATTGATCGACAGGCGTTTGATTTCAAGGTTGAGCTGTTCGCGAGCAGGCATACTGGTTGAGATGCGATTCAGGATATCCATGGCTGAGTTTATTTTTACTACGCGCTCAGCTTGCTTGCGGTTTTTTTCTAGTTTTTCGTTCTCGCGAATAAATTTCTGAATGCGGGCAGGACTTGCTTGTGAACCCTTGATTTTAGCAATAGCCTCGGCTTGCCGGCGAAGCACTTCGTCAGATTTTTCCAGTAAGCTGAGTGAAAAGGATTCGCGCAGAAAACAGTAAACTAGCAAAATTCCAAACCCCAACCCCAAGACGCGCACCGTGTGTCCCCATTTTTGCCACAGTGCTTGGAAGGCGTGACTTTGCGGTGCGAATTCATCTTTTAAGAAATTCGTCGCTGGGTTACGTGGGCGACGCAGACCCTCAAGTGCGAGGCCAATCGCAGTTCCAGATGCTAATTCCATCTGAGAAGTAGTTTCAAAAGCGACCGGAGGGTGATGCTCAAATTGTTTGTATTTATTAAAAGGAATTTGAAATTTTTGGGTCAAAAATGCGCCCAGATTTTTGAGCTGAGCGCTGCCGCCAAGAATGGTTCCCTTGGTCCACTGCAGGTTCATCTCGCTTTGCAGCTCCAGCATTTTGAGTCGCATATCGGCGATTAGATGTTGCAAGCTATTTTCAATGGCTTCAGAAAAGGCTGCCTGCTCGCGGGTGCCCTGAGATTTGTCGATGAGAAGAAAGCCTTTTTGCTGGATCTCAAGTAAAGCCTGCAAATAATTAAGGCCATACTTTTGCGCTATGGCCTCAGCCAAATTTTTGCCTCCCCAATCGACGGTCCGAATGCCAAGAAGCATTCCTTCGGAGTGGATGATCAATTTGGTTGATGAGTGACCTAGGTCGACTATGATTTCAGCCGGTTTGGCTGTAGGTAAATCTTGGGCTAAGGCGGGGACTTCAAGCGGAGCCTGATCCCATTTCTCAAACAAATTATAAAGACCAAGGGTTTCCGATGAGATCAAAAAAGGTTCGACCCCACAATCGTGGGCTAGGTCGATAACTTCAGATACACGTTCTCTGGGAACGGCCATCGAAAGCACGTCGGCGCCTTTACCGATATAGCGCACGATTTTGGCGTCAAAAATGGCATCCTCTTGCGAGAACGGCAACTCATCTTCAAGTAGCGAAATCGCCGCTTTTTGAATTTTAAAGCGTTCACGAAACGGGAAGTTTAAAAGTCGGCCTGAAATGAAGCGCTGGGGTAGAGCAAAAACAAATTGCGTTTGCTCAGAGTCATAATGACTAAATAAGGTGCGAAGAGTGTCTATGATCTCGATCTTTTTATCTTTGGTCGGATCGGAAGAAAGTGGAAACTCCCGCACGCTACGAATTGAGTAGCCCTTAGAAGTCGGTTCAACTTCGGCCACTTTGATGCTAAAAGATCCGATATCGATGCCAACGCTGATCATGTGTTTATAAAAATCCTATTAGTTCTCTTCCCAGTAAACCACCGAGGGTCGTCCTTTTGCAGCTTTAAATTTAGTTTTGTTTGGCGGGTTGCCATTTTTTGGGTCTACGGTTACACCTTGCTCGTCTCTCTTTTGCTGATCGAGCAGATCAGCTAGCCTTTGGGTTAGGTTGGAGTAGTCGTAAGTGACGGCGACGATCTCGCGTTTGACATTACCGGAGAGTCCGGTGGCTGTGATGCGAAAATTGTACTCCATGTCGTACAGGAGTGGAATTTTACGTTCTTGGATTGAGCGAGTATTTACCCCGAAGCCACCGATAAAGCCGAAAAAATCTTGGTCGTTTTTAAATGGTCCGCCTTCTTTGGGGTTGCCTCTTCGAGCTATGGCGCGATTTACTGCCTCTTCGGTCATGGACTCGTCTAAGGCCATGAGAACATCTTTATTGGCATAATTCACGTTGATGCCTTTGGTGCCAAACACGGTCACTCTTGGTGCCAAGACATTGTAAAAGTCGTCTTTCATACCGCCCACTTGATGAAGCTCGTCCACCGTACGCAGCGGACGGTTGGGGGGCATCTGTAGTCCAGGTTCATTGAAGTCGCGATAAGGGGCACTTTCATCGCCTCCGTTTAAGCCTTCGCTGTCCTCATCAATGTAGTCGGCAATGTTATTCGCGATTTCTTGAAAATTGTAACCACGGTATTTGTCTGAAAATGCTTCGTTGTGCTCGACTTCCGATTCAAAAATTTTGACCACCTGTTGAATCATGCTAGCTTTGAGTTTCTTTACGTCTGAGCCAAGGTCGTTGATGTCGATTTTGCCACTCTCTGGCGCAATGGTGGCGGCATATTGGGCGTTCATCAGCGAATCAGACACGACGGACTTCATCATGCTTTTGTCGACTTCATTGAGTTTGGCTCCAGCCAAAGTAGGAGGCCATGCAAAAGGGAAACTCCAAATGACTTCCAGGCGGCTGGCTTCTGGACCCAGAGCCTCGCCAAATCCAGCCATTGCTTGTTTGTAAAACATGATCCTCAATAGGCTTATTTCAACTCCGGCTTTAGCAGCATAGTACGCCTTAATCCGATTGACCTGTTGTGCCGCCACGATGTAATCGACACTGGTGTCATAACTGACCTCCAGAGCTATGAAGGTCATTAAGCTCATTGCAAATAGCGCCATCAACAGAGCCACGCCCTTTTGTGAACGTAGAATTTTACTGGGTGCCGGGGATTGGCGTTCCATCCTTTTTCGGCTCCTCTGTTTGGTTGTTTGGGTTGCGAATTGAGGCCACTGTGGTCATGCGCAGTGATTTGTCATTCGAGTTCGTGCCTGTATCTTTGACTTCGATCGTGATCTCCACTGCGTAGGGAAATTTATTTTTTGTTTGGTCATCACCTCGCTCATTGGTGATCCAAGTGTCGACCCACTCGTCGTTGCGTCCAGGACCTAAATAGCGGAATTTGAAATCGACAATGTTTTCTAGCAAAACAGTTTCAGTGCCTTCTTTGGTGATATCATCATGAATATAATTGGCAATACGGCGCCAAAGGCATTTTGAGGATTGTTCCTGGGTCGAGCGGCGGCGACAGGATTTGATTCGATATCCAATTTCAGCTTGTGAAGAGATGGGTGAATCCTCGGATAAACGGACATTAGAAACCGACGTGAAGCTCAGTGAGTCTGGTTCACCAATGAAATGAGTATATATTTTTTCAGTTTTGAGCTTGAAATCCTCTTCGGGGTTGACCGGTGGCGGTGGGGGAGTTGGCGGTGATCCGGGTGGGGCGTTGCTATTATTGGGAGTTGGCTTCTGGGCGCGAACTCTACGTTCCTTTTGGGCTAAATTGTAGAGTTCAACACTGATGTCGCGATAGTTAAATGCCATGTTGATGTCGCGTTCCATGATGCGAAGAGCGTCGCGGACCGTCGCGTTTTTATCGATCTCCTTTTGTACCTTGGCCTTCGTGCGTAGCGCGCGTTGGATTGATTGCACGGTGAACAAAGACAAAAAAGACATAATCATCATTGCAATGACCACTTCCACCAAAGTGAAGCCCTTTGGCCAGCGCCTCATTGGCCGGCTCCGGGAACAACGTCTTTCTGGTAGTCGACAAAATATTGGGTGGCTAAAAATTCCACTTCTTTGTTTCCGCGTTTGGCGTAAACAGTGATGCGAACTTCTTTAACGGCCTTGGATATGGTGTCTGTCATTTGTTTAAGCATTTGGATGACCGATTCGTTGGCCCCTTCTTCTTGGCCCACAAGCAATGGAGTGAGATCGGGAAGCTCTAGATCGCGACTTTTGAGGGTCCAGCGGTAATTTGGGTAATCGCTACCAAAATCATCGCCTTCTTCCTCGGGGATTTCAGAAAGAGATTTCTCTTTATACTTAACCTCTGTCTCAACCATCTTTCGCTCAAGCAGAGTTGCCACATCATTGAACATGGCGGACTTTCGAATGCGCAGAAAGTTTCCAGACCACGCATTGGCAACGACGATAATGGCACCGGTAAGGATGAATAGGGCTACAAGAACCTCAATCAGTGTGAAACCGCGAGCGTTTTTCATTGATCGCGAATCTCCCTTAATTTAACGGTTTTTGAGATCAGTTCTGCTTTGCCAGTCAGTGGATGGATTGCAATGGTCCAAGCTTGTTCTTTTTGACCTTTAATGTGAATTGCCGCTTCGTCTACAAGCCCTTGAGGTAGGTAATGAATAAAAGCTTTGCCTTCAGTGATAGGACTTTTTAATCGAGTCAGCTCAACTCGCTCGAATCGCAAGCCGCCAGGAATTTGCCGAGGCTTTTTAAAAAATTGTGTGTCTGGCGAAAAGCCACGCGGATCCTTTTTCTTGCTCTCATCGCTTTCTTTGGCCCGCGCCATGGCGGATTCTTCTTCATTTTCGCCAAGAACGATTTTGCCTTCGGCGCGTTCGACCCAATAAAGTTGGGCTTCAGGTTCACGTCCCGGTACTGTCTCATTGAGATCAATAACTAGCCGATAAACAACTCCATTGAGTTTGGCTCTAGTATGAAGTTCGCGACTCAAAACAGTGATCTCGCGTAAAAATGCCTTTGTTTGACTGCTGCGGTTGGTGACGTAGGGCATGGCTAGGGCGACAACACCCCCTATGATGGCTAAGACCACCATCAGTTCAATGAGAGTAAAGCCATTTTTAGAGTACGAGTTCGCGTGCATGACAATATAATATCATCAAAGAGCGCGAGAACAAACGCGAGATCAAGCGATAACTTGCGTGGCGGTAATCCGTGATGGAGCTAAAAACTCCATCACGGGAAAACAATTTATTGCTCTGAGGAGATATCTGTGGCGTCCCCGGTACCACCCTCGCGGCGGTCCGAGCCCAGGCTTCTCAGCACATAATTGTTGCCACTGGATTCATAAATGAATTCGTTGTTCCAAGGATCTTTGTTGACCTTTTTGAGATAAGGTTCTGGACCCCAATTACTGCATGAAGGTGGGGCCTGTACTAGAGCTTGCAGACCCTCTTCATTGGTCGGATAACCATTGCAATCGGTAAAATACATATCCAAGGCTTTTCCATATTCTGCGATTTGAATCTTGGCCTGATTAATTTTGGCCTTTTTCATTCGACCAGTGACTTGTGTGGCAAGTATGGCGATCAAACCGCCTAGGATCACTAGTACAATCATGATCTCAAGCAGAGTCATACCTTTGTTGTTTCGAATCATGAAAACTCCTTCACAGAAATAGGCTTAGTCTTTGAAATTTTTAAACTATCCGCCGAGGCTGGACAATTGAAACATGGGTATCATGATTGCAAAAACAATAATTCCAATAACGCAACCCATTATGATGATCATAAGTGGTTCAAGTAAGGAAGTGAGTCCTTCGATCGCTGTCTTGACTTGAAAATCGTAAGCGTCACTGACTTGCAGTAGCATGTTTTCTAATTCACCGGTTTTTTCGCCGATATTAATCATGTGAATCACAATTGGAGGAAACTGTCCGGATTTTTTCAACGGACCAGAAATCGATTCACCTTCAGAGATGTTTTCACGCGCAATATCTAAAGCTTTGCCAATAACTTCGTTATCGACCACATTCCGCACGATCGTCATTGCCGACAGCATGGGCACTCCACCATTGAGTAATGTCGAGAGAGTGCGGGTGAAGCGGCTGACGGCAACAATGCGACTAATTTTGCCCATAACAGGTAGTTTAAGTGAAATGGCATCCCATTGTGCGCGTCCCGCCGGTGTGTTTTTCCAATTTTTAAATAGCAGGTAAATTAACACTATACCTACGATAAGAACGTGCCAATAGTTGACGAGAAAGCCACTTATATCGATGACTACAACGCTATACCAGGGCAATTTGAGCTCGGGCGAGGATTCAAACACCACTACGATTTTTGGAATGACGTAGATAAACAAAACACCCAATAGCAGCATCGTGAACATCAGCATCATCAACGGGTACAGCATGGCCGAACGTACCTTGGCCTGAACGGCTGTTTGTCCTTCTTTGAATTCAGCCAGACGAATCAAAATTGTATCGAGAGTGCCTGACATTTCGCCAGCTTCAACGAGTGAGATGAAAATCTTGTCAAAAACTTTTGGATACTTCTCTAAAGCTTTGTGAAGAGATCCGCCCTCATTCACAGAATTTTTTATTTCGGCAACAGTCTGTGACAGGTATTGGTTCTCAACTTGCTCGGAGACCGCGGCCAAGGCGTCAACCAAGGGAATGTTAGCGCGCAGTAGCGTGGCTAACTGACGGGTCATCATTGACAAATCGCTCACACTGACGCTTTTTTGTGCGGGCGCTTTTTTATTTTTATTGCGGTCTCGGCTCACGCGGGTTCGGTCTTTGAGATCCGTGACAAAAATGCCATCTTTTTTGAGTCGAGCCTTAGCTGCACGCTGGTTCTCGCTATCGACTGAGCCGCGAACTGTGCGTCCGTTTTTGTCTAAACCTCTATATTCAAAAACAGGCATTACATATCCATCTGCGTGCTGGTCAGAACTTCTTCAATGGTGGTTATACCAGAAAGAACTTTCTGGATACCATGGTCCCGAAAAGTGATCATACCACCTTTAACAGCTTCTTTTTTTATTGTTGCGCCATCAGCTCGACGCATGATCAACGAGCGGATATCGTCGTTGATCAACATTAGCTCTTGGATCAGAGTTCGACGAACGTAACCTTTTTGATTGCATTGATTGCACCCAACAGCACGAAAGAACGTGGCTGATTTGAGTTGTTCAGATGAAATTTCAAGTGAGCGCAACTCCACTTGAGTGGGTTCGTGCGGCTCTTTGCAATGAGGGCACAGTAAGCGTACGAGACGTTGCGCCATCACCCCCATTAATGATGTAGCAATAAGAAAAGGTTCACACCCCATGTCCATAAGACGAGGAAAGGCACCCGCAGAATCATTGGTATGAATTGTAGAGAGCACCAAGTGACCGGTAAGGGAGGCATTGATAGCTATCTCAGCCGTCTCAAGATCACGAATTTCCCCGATCATCACCACATCTGGATCTTGACGTAAGATTGAGCGCAAGCCGCTGGCAAAAGTCAGTCCGATTTTAGAATTCACTTGAATTTGTCCAACACCATGAATCCGTTGTTCCACCGGGTCTTCGACGGTGATGATGTTTATGTCAGGCTTGTTGATTTTTTGTAAGCAAGCATAAAGTGTTGTTGATTTACCAGAGCCGGTGGGTCCGGTGACGAGCACAATGCCGTAGGTTTTAATCAGGAGCTGATCGATCTTTTGTAGCGAATCGTTAGAAAACCCGAGCTGCTCAAGTTCAAGTACAACGTTGGAGCGATCCTGCAAACGCATTACCAGACGTTCCCCAAAGGCCGTAGGAACTGAGCTCAAACGAACATCTATATCTTTACCTGCCAATTTGAGCGGGATTCGACCATCTTGGGGTAATCGCTTTTCGGCTATATTTAAGTTGCCCATAACCTTGATGCGTGAGGTGATGGCGTTTTGCAGTTTTTTGGGCGGTTTAAAGATATCAAACAGCACCCCATCAATGCGAAAGCGCACGACCATGTCGCGTTCGTAGGGCTCGACATGGATATCAGAGGCTTTTTCTTTGACCGCGCGAAAAAGTAGGGTGTTGACCAGTTTAATTACGGGCGCGTCATCATCACCAGATTCTAGTAGGTCAATGACAGGATCATCTAAGTCGACTTCTTCGCCTTCAATATCATCTAGACCTTCGAGCGCAGCCGTACTTTTTTCGTAAACACGATTGATGGCATCTTGAATCCGGCTCGAGGTGGTGACTAGAGGTTGTATGCATTTTCCAAATTTAACTCGCAAATCCTCAAGCGCTTTATGGTTGATGGGATTTGTCGTAAGAACAACGACCCTCTCCTGATCTTCTTTGAATGGGAGAACTTCTTGAGCTTTGGCGTAATTGATCGGAATGCCGCGCACGATATCGACGGGGATGTCATTTATGGGAATATCTTTGATGAAATCAACGCCGAGAAGCTTGCAAAGTTCAGCTAGTGCTTCCTCTGGCGTCCCAAATTGCATATTCGCGAGAATCTCATGTAAGGGGCGTCCTTTGCGGTCGCTAGATCTCAGCAAAGTTTGGAGTTGCTCCTCGGAGACGCTGGTGCCTTTTTTAATAAGTGTTTCGAAAGATGGTCCTGCCATGACTGATATTAGATTACCGAACTAAATGGCTGCGAACAAGAACGCATTCCAGC
>JAYQON010000056.1:0-19974 GCA_038144835.1 Bdellovibrionales bacterium | reverse complement strand
TGCTTTTCAAGTCCGTCAGCTTGCACTTTAGGCATTTCATTTAAGTAGACCTCAGCTTGTCGCCGCATCTTATCCGACCAAAAATCATAGTAGATAGTGACTTCGGGAGGAGGCAAAGGAAGTTGTACCAAATCCCGTGCAGGCCGACGCGATTCCTCTTGCTGCTCAATTGCGTCTTGAATGGCAATCGCGTTGCCTTCAAACGCTGCGAGATGATTTTCCGTCAAGTGTTTCTCTTGTAGAAATGTACCGATTTGGCCAGACGAAATATGGCTGGCTGCTTGGTTATAGTAGCGTTCAATATTCTGTCTGCGCCCCTCTTGGAGCTTGATCAAGACATTGAGTTCGCGTCCAGCTCTTCCAGCTTTGTCTTTAATCTTTTGAGCCAACAAAGATGTATTGGTGAAAATTAACAAAAGTATCAGCGAACAAAATTTCAAAGACATATTTCTCACCCTACTGCACTTAAGAACCTTTTGTTCTTAAAAGAGGTACCCAAAACCTGTGGTCATAGAAAAGAAGTCCAAGGCGCGAATACGCAGATCATCCTCCATCTCATAGCGACTCCATGCGTAGCCCAATTCAAAGAATGCCCGTTCAGTAAAAATCATTTTACCATGGAAGTTCATCACGAAATTTTGGCCAAAATTCCCTATTCCGAGATGATGATCATAGTTAGTGAAATCTAGGTCTACATATTTGGGGTATCGAAAGATCGGCACAACGTTGAGAATTTTATCGAAAATCAGAGGCAAAGGCCGCGCCCAATAAAAGCCAACACCTCCAAACTTGGCTTTAGACTCTTCAATGGTTATCGAGGAGAACCCAACTTGTAATCCAACGATTTCGTCGAAATTCCAAAGACCAGGTAAAACGGCAACGCGCACTTCACCTGAAAACGCGGTCAAATTGAGCTTCTCGCCACTGGTGAATCCAGCCAAGTTCGAAAATCCGCGCGCGCGGAGTCCGAAACGGTGGCTCCAGAATGAATCGAGCGTTGAGCTCTCGCGAAATTTTTCGATGTAGTGCGAAAATGTTGCGTCACCCAACATCAAGATCCCGCCATCTGGCCCATTAACAAGACTGAGACGCCCAGAGGCCTCTGAACTAAACATCCTCAGTGCTCGATATTCCCACGTTTGGCCGTTCATCTCCATTTTTTGGTTGTTCCAGAATCCGGATTCGAGTCCAGTAGAAGAGATCACCTGCTCTTTTTTGGCCGAGTCAAAAACCTTGAATTTGAATTGTGAATTGTAGCTTCCGAGAGTTCGACGGAGATGAACGACTGGACGAAGGCTCTCCATAGGCCATTCCGACTGCGTGAGGAGTGGCCGACGCATCACAATTCCTGCAGGACTTTTCCAACGAAAATATCCGACTTTTCCCGAGGGCGCAGTGAAGTGTAATTTTTCTGGAGCTGGAAATGAGTAGGACCAAAATCCTCCCAAGGAAGCATCCATTTGTTTAAGGTTATAGAGAATTCGACGCTGGTTTTGCTTCATGCCGAGGTCAACGATGTCAAGCTCGGGAACTTTTAGCGAGACCTCAATAAGTCGGTCAGGGATCAACTCTGCTGAGAACTGATACTGCATGCCTTCATTGAGCATCAGCTCTCCCGAAGGTGCGATTTCGGCTCCGTTGAGCTGCAACTTTGGGGCAGTGGTTTTTCTACGACATAAGCGAATCGAGTCATATCGAGATTCATTCAAGATTTTACAGCCTTCATCTGGCCAAACCATCTTGGGGGTTAAAATTTTAAGTCCACCCACCTTCAATTCAGTAGCTGAAAGCCTATAACTCACCTTCCAAGCTAAATCATGTCTAAGACTTTCATCCCCAGTCCAACGCATAAGGGGGGACGAAGGTCTGTATTCGTAGTATTTAAACTGAGTCTCAGCACTCCAGACCTTAACCGAGGAAACGCCCAGAAGTAACCCTAGCGAAAGCTTTACGATCAATCTGAGTTTGCCGATATCGATATATGGCTTCGCGCGCATCATCTAGTCAGAACCTCTCCCTTGTCCTCGGCTTTTCATTGATGATGGGCTCCGTTAGTTATTTAGGTTGGTCTTTTTGGAGCGATCCGATCAGCAAAGTACAAGATCCCGTGGTGCGAATTCAAACAATCAAAGGAGCTGTAAAACATAAATTCAAGTCTAGTGGAATATGGCGTACTTCGCAACTCGGCAGCCAACTTGCAGCGGGGGACTTGGTACTTACTGGTCCAGAAGCTTCCGCCACGCTCGTGGACAACAAAGGCAAGGCTTTTACCCTTAGCGAGAATTCCGTTCTTATGATCAAGCCTATCGGCACGGATCCACTAAGAGGTCTACTCACTGGAAAATTGAGGAGCGAACAATTAGAAATTTCCCAAACGCGAAACGCATCCGCTAGAATTCCAGCTGCAAAATTGGAATCCCCGACCCAAATTCAGCTCATTCTTCCTGACCAAGGAAGTGTGATCGAATCCACCACCCCGACGTTAAGTGCAAATTTTTTCTGGAACACAAATCTGAGTGGTCCTTTTGAATTGCAGATTGCATCTGACATCAGGTTCGAGAATATTTCGAGACGAGAAACGCTTCAGGAATCAAAAAATAATTTCACCTTTGACCGCGCTACTTTTTCTTCAGGACTACACTTTTGGCGGGTGATTCACATAGGCTCTGGACTAACATCAAAGGCTAGATCGTTTTTGTTGACTTGGCTCGGTCTTCCAATGTTCACCAACTCGTTCCAGATGACCTCAGACCGTCGAATTAAGTTAACTTGGGAAAAACTTGGCTATGAAAAATTTTATGTTTTGATTCAATCTCCGCTCGGCTCTAAAAACATGGAAAGCCAAGACGACTTTTTGACCGTCGATCTCACTCCCTTTTTATCAGAGAAGCCTTTTGAGGTGCTAAGCTTTACGCTATCGGCCTCGACAGCGCAAGGAACCCTTTCACCGCTCGGATTTCCCCGACTATTGATCCTCGAAAAAATGTTCACCGCCTCTGTGATGTCGCCAGAAAAGTTTCAACTCAATTCCAATGGCCTGTGCGATAAGCCCATCGAGGTGAGGTTTGAGCGCAACTTCATACCCATTGAGGCGCGACTAGAAATACATGATGAGTGGAAAAATATAACAACGTTCACTCTTCCACCGCTAGCTAAAAGTACCAAATACTGTCCAAATAAAGCCGGCACTCATCGCTTGATGTTCGTCGCCAAACCAAAAGGTTCAGCACACGAGATTCGTTCTTTACCTATCTCAATGTTTGTTTCGGCTCTAACTCCGAATCTAGAGATTTACACCTCATCGCAGAAGGATCAGGTTCTTATAAAAGCGCAGGCATTAGCACCTATAGAAGTCGAGACGGTCGCCCCGAATAAGAACATCAACAAACTAAAATCTGAATCGTCGACACTGGATCTATCAGCTGAGCGCATCAAGGACGTCCGGATTCGAGCCCGCTATATTGCGAGCACGGGTGCACCACTTTCACCCTGGACCAAATGGTCGGAGACAGTCACGTCCGAGCGGGAAGTCTGCGCCGCTGCTCAACTGGAAGCCGGCCTGGATTGGAATTTGAAGTCTCCACTAAAAGTTTATGCATCTCCTGGACAGGCCAAGCCTTGGACTTGGCTTTCTTGGGCAGATCAAGGACCAGAGTACGAATACGAAGTGCAAGATTCACCCGACCAAGATTTCACGTCGGCAGTCAATCACAGGAGCAAAAAGCCAACTCTTCTTCTGGTCATGAACGTCAAATCGGGCAAGCGCTACTGGCGAGTAAGAAGCATCAAAAAGGAAAATCGCGAAGTCTCTGCTTGGTCCAGATCAGCTGCGTTTGACATTATCCCTGTGCAAAAGGTCTCCAACGAACGCAAACGAAAGTGACATCGTCACTCAATTCACTTTCTCCCAGGGAGGCAAAAATCTTGGCTCTGATAGCCTCGCGCAGTTCATCAACAGACATTTCTTTGGTTCCCTCAAGACTCTTTAGCATTCGTGCAAACTCACGCTCGTTGATTTTTTTCCCGCGTGCCGTCGGCAAATCAAAAACTCCGTCACTCAGAAGGACGATCCAGTCCCCAGGTACAAGGTTTCGCGTCTCGATTTCACGTTTGTCATCACTATGCCCAAACGATGACTGAATCTTCTCCGCAATGATAACTTCAACTTGAACTTCTCCCTGGCCATCGTGCACCAAGAACGGATCTGGATGACTCAGATTGATAAACTCAAGAGTTCCGTCAGCTTGCTTAATTCGAGCCAAAAAACCCGTCATCATACGTTCACCATGTCCTACTGACGCAACGGCATGATGAACCTCAGAGGCAATGGTCTCTAGAGATTCTTCGCTACGCTTTTGTGCGGCTAAAATAACACCTCTTGCTGCCGAGCTAACAAGCGCCGCAGCAACTCCGTGACCAGTAACATCAAAGACATAAACGTATGTAGCTCCATGAACTTCCCAATAACCCCATAAATCTCCGCCACACTCGCTCGCCATTTGACTGAAACCGGCCAAACTCACCCGACCTTGATGAGATGTGTGCTCCGGTAAAAGAGCGTTCTGCACTGCCTGAGCCGTTCTAAGTTCTGCTGATTGACGTTCTTTTTCCACGCGGACACGAATCAGGTCTTGGATTTGGCGAGCCATTGTTTGAACCGCATGAGAAAGTCGGCGAATCTCCATCGGACCGCGATCGACGCTCTGAACATCAAAATGGCCTTCCGAAATTTTTACGGTTGCCGCAACCACACTCTCGACCGCTGACGTCAATCGCCCAACGATCAATGTGGTCACAACGATACCCATACCCATCAATAGCGCCAAACTGGATACAAACAACAAACGGACACTGTTCCATTTAGATTCGAGCGAATTTTGCTCTGACGGGATAACAATCGCCACTTTGAGCGAGGGTAATGGAGAAATGGTCCAAGATTCATCAACCCATGGAAAATCAGGCTGTTGATTGAGTTGAGCCCTTATCCGTCTCAAAATCTGAGGTGAAATTGGCTGGCCTGAACTTAATAAAACGTCTCCGCCGGGCCAACCGAGCAATAAAAATTTCTGCTCGGCAAGCGCATGCGACCGCTTAGGATCGAGAGAAAATCGCGCAAGAATTTCCCCAGAGCGAAAAAGTAACTCCGGCCCGCCAGGTGAAGAACGCAGTTCGACAGGCCCGACATTTGTCGGAACCTCACTTCGTGGTGCGGGTGGTGCTGTCAGTTGTGAGTTTCCCGCCTCGATATAAGCCAGATGGGTGATTTTCTCTTCACTGACCTGCAAAATTGTCAAATCTCGATAGCCCTCACCAGCCAGAAATTCACCCATCTCTTTTTGAACACTGGCGTTGCGAAAGCCACGATTGAGCCAGACATCCAGTCGCTCACGCGCATCCATTGCGAAACGCTCCACGCTCAGACGCGCTTGCTCTGCTTGGCGAAAAGCCGCTTCGTCCTTCTGACTGCTAGCTTCTGCGGTCACAATCCCTTGGAATATGTAATAAGTTGCGGCACCACCTGCCAACTGAAGGAAAAGGATCAAAATCAATAAGCTCTCACGCAAACTCATTGATAAAGCCTAATAGAATCTCCTGAGCGAAGCAAATCTCAGAACAGGAGGAGAGCTCTTTGAAAATGCTTGTTCCCTACCCATCAGGTAGTCCACGTCTGAGTCGCTCACGATAATTTACTGCAGGGGAAAACTAGAATTTTATTAGCAAAGTGGTACCCGGGACAGGACTTGAACCTGCACACCTTACGGCACTAGATCCTAAGTCTAGCGTGTCTGCCAATTCCACCACCCGGGCACATTTTTTCTCTACAAATCTACCGACGGCTACACCGAGGAAACGATCTCTCGGCTTGCAGATTGAATGACCAATTCTATCGTCAAAATAGACACACAACCTGCATCCTATACCCATGCTACAAAAATCTCAATCTAACAAATGTCTTTGATGTAAATGCTTCTCACACCGGGTGAGGTGATCCACCAACAAACAAGTGCCAGACTTGACGCACTCGCAGTAACTTCGGGCCTTAAGATTATACCTTAATCAACTTTTTATAATCAGGCGCACGCATAAGATTAGCCAACTCCTTCTCGGTGTCCATCTCTATGCGAATCAACCATCCATCGTTCATTGGATCGTCATTAAGCGTCCCGGGATTCTCAACCATTGAGGCGTTCACTTCTATGACTGTCCCGCTCACCGGGGCGATCAGGTCACTTACGGCTTTTACACTTTCAACTACACCGAATGGCTCGCCCTGAGTAACCTTTTGACCTTCTTCAGGGAGCTCGACATACACAACTTCACCCAGGCTGTCTTGGGCAAATTCAGTGATTCCCACCGTAACTACATTCTCATCCACCTGAGCCCACTCATGATCTTTCGTGTAGTAGTACTCTTCTGGAATATTAAAACTGGCCATGTTTCCTCCAAAATCTCAATTCTTGTCTCGTTTAACAAAAGGGGTAGACACCACTTCGACTTCTATCCGACGCCCGCGAATATCGACATGGAAATGTTGGCCAATGGCCGCAAAATCCTTGTCGACGTAGGCGATTCCTATGTTTTCATTGAGTGACGGCGACGGAGTCCCACTCGTTACCAATCCAATTTCTTTATTGTCAAAAGAAAACAGTTTGTAACCCTGACGAGCGATTGCACGGTCACGAACTTTAAACCCAATTAACTTGCGCCTGAGTCCCGCTTCTTTATCAGCCAAAATTCTACTTCGGCCGATAAAATCTTTTTTGTCTGGTTTGACCACCCACCCCAAACCTGCGGCATAAGGATTAGTGGTGGCATCAATTTCATGCCCGTAGAGTGGATACTTCATTTCGGTTCGCAGTGTGTCCCGCGCCCCGAGGCCCACGGGCGTAACTTC
This sequence comes from Bdellovibrionales bacterium, assembly GCA_038144835.1. Lineage (GTDB taxonomy): Bacteria > Bdellovibrionota > Bdellovibrionia > Bdellovibrionales > UBA1609 > JALHOQ01. The sequence goes on along the minus strand of JAYQON010000056.1, from coordinate 13,079 downwards.
CAGGTCCTGCCCCTCACTCATCAAATGGCGCCAAAGCTCCACACATAAATTTGTGGGAACAAAAATCTCGACTCCGTCCTCTCCGGTATAGCCCGTGCGCGCAACAAGCACTTTGGCATCGCCATAAGGTAACGAGCGAAACTCAAACGGTGGTATTGTTTCCACCTCTTGTCCACAAACCCGACGCACGAGTTGCAGGGCTCTTGGACCTTGAACTGCAATTTGCCCCCAATCAGAACTTTCATTAATAATTTCGGCGCCACGGTTGTTCTTGAGAATCCATTCAAAGTCTTTTTCTACATTCGAGGCATTCACACACAAAAGATAATCACTCCCCTTCTCAAGGCAGTAAACAATCAGATCATCAACCAATCCCCCATCAGAGTTGGGCAACAGCGAGTATTGCGCTTGGCCGTTTTCTAATCGACCAGCGAAGTTGGTTGTCAGCCACTCAACCGTGGCTAATGCCTGAGGGCCACGTACACGAATTTCGCCCATGTGCGAAACGTCAAACAGACCTACCTTTTGACGACAGGCCAAATGCTCTTCGCGCAAGCCGGAATACTGAACCGGCATATACCAGCCAGCAAAGTCGACCATTTTAGCACCTAAAGCGATGTGCTCTTGCTTAAGGGGGGTGGATTGCAAATTCATGCCAACAAATTCGTACCTTCGAAAGCTTTTGGCAAGCGCTCGCCGTCCCCATTGCGCCGCAGGACAAAAGCCAGAAATTTCATTTGCTCACTCGAAGGGACGAAATGTGGCTTTTTAGCGCCCAAAACGGGCTGTTTTTCTCCGTGAAATCAAAGGCATAAGGGGCTCGCTGTGGCCCCTGCATTGCTCCTGCACTGACCGAGGTCCAAGGAGACTCAGACCTTTGCTTAAAAAGCTCACTTTGGTGATCTCAGGAATACTGTTTTTTGTTGGCTGCGGATCTCAAAACCGCACCATCTCAACTCGCCCCCATGCTCTGCAAGGCACGACGGGCTTTTTTGATGATGACGGGGTTGACTACATTCATGGTGGTGATCCGCGGGTGGCAAAGGCTTTAGAAGAGCCTGCGACACCCCTTAAAGAAGACGCTAAGCCCGAAGCACGTTCACAACCTGAAACAGTCAAGCCTCGATCTCTAAAGGAAACTCTTCGCGAATTCGAAATTACCCGTTTTGACAAGCGCACCAACAAGCCCACGCGTTTTGGAGCCGATCGAGCATCGATTAAAATTTTCTTTCGCGCAGGCGTTTCTCATGAGTTTTCAGGCGAATTCACGAAAGCCGGCTCAAAACTCACCTTTGCAGCGTCTTCTGAACGTTTTAATCTCACGGGTGAAATTGCTGACTCAGCCAACAAGAGTCTTGGAAAATTCGTTTTACGCGATAGTTCAAGTAGCGAAACAGCAGAAATTTTTTACCGCGCCTATCGAGCCAAATTGAATGTTCGACAAGACCGAACTCGCCAAGTAGTCCCTGGATCAGGATTCGAGAATCAGCTCAAATCTTTGCGCGAGGACACGTTTGGCTGGGTTCACAATTGGACCGTACTCCACGGAGCGTCTTTTTATCTGGTCGACGTCGTATATGTGAACAAGAATGCCAGTACAGCGCCCCCCACTCCCATCATCAGCTTCAAAGGACCCTCAAAACGGACGGGTCAACGTGAGCATCGCGCAGAATCTTTGACTCCAGAGGCCAGCGAAGTCCGTCTCATTGGTAATAGCGAAACAGGCAGTCGAAGGCTGTTTGAAGTCACTCTCGAAGACCGTCAGTCGGCAGAAAAAAATAAGGTTATGGTCGATATCGAAGCCGAAGAACCAGACCCTCCACCCGCAATTACGAACCAGGACGAACCCGAAGAGAGTCCAGACGAACGCGGCACACAAGAAAGCGATAAGGCCTATTTGAAGATTGATAAGTCCCTGCCTCGCACAGGCCGCATGACCATCGATTTCGACAAAAACCGAAATATCCCGGGCGTTCGTCACGCCATGGCTGAGTACCAGAAGGAAAAGCGCTCTGGTCTCGAAAATTTTTATCGCTATGCACATCCCTTCCGGGGAATTATCGAAGCTATTGGCATGACTTTCGATGTTTCGCCCGCCTACGCCTACCTGACCGTTGTTGAGTCGGCCTATTTCACCGGCGGCAAATACAAAATTGAACGCCCCCATCGCAAAGGAAAACTTTTGTCGTCTGCCCTTGGCCCTTTTCAAATTCTTGAAAACACTGGCCGCAACTTGAATTTACGCATCACTGATCTATGGAAAGGCGATACCAACAGCCATGATAACTCACTCGACGAACGCCGCTATTTTACCAGCTCGGCTTGCGGGGCCGCCAAATACGTTGGGCAGCTCGTAAACACTTTCGAAGGTAGCGACTCAACTCTTTCAATTTTAGCCTATTATCAAGGGGAAGGCGGCGCTGCAGCCGCACTGTATTGTACTTTTGAGGCTTCTGGTGACAAAAAAGCCTGTGCTAAGCGCATCAATCGCGGAATGAAGGGCAACGAGTACAATCGCTACCTGCGCTTAGCAAAAAATTACAGCTATACTTATGCCGAATTAGAAAGCGTAGCGGCCATACCAGCTCACATGCGTCAATATGTAAACCGAAAACTTGCAGTCTACTTTATTTCGTCCGATCTGGCCCGCTACGGATTTTCAATTTCCAGCCCAATCTTGCACTTACCCAACAATGGCACCGTGACTCCCGCTCAACCGATCCAAGATGCTAATTGCCGCAAAGTCGTGACCTCAATACTACGCTAAATTTGCGTTGCGAGCTTTAGCCAAGCGAAGCGTATTCTCCATTAACATCGTGATGGTCATGGGCCCTACGCCTCCGGGAACCGGGGTGCCTGCAGCAAGCGTCGTATTGAGTTCTTGCAGGCGCACATCTCCACATAGCTGGCTTTTACCATTTGCCAACTGTTTGCGATGAATCCCTACATCAATGACCACGGCACCTTTAGCAAAATCACCAGCTCCCAAAAATTCACGCTGACCGGCCGCTACAACTCCTCGGTCAGCCTCTTTGAGGTGTCGTCTAAGATCCTTTGTGCGCGAATGACAGACGGTAACGGTAGCATTGGCTTGAACCAACAAGTGCGCGATGGGTTTACCCACAATATTACTACGTCCCACGACCACGGCCTCTTTGCCCTCTGGACGAATTCCGTAATGTTCGAGGAGAACCATTATCCCCCAGGGAGTACACGGGATGGTTAAGGGTTTACCACACCACAAACGACCTAAATTGTGTGCAGTCAAACAATCAACGTCTTTTTCTGGATTAATCCAATCAATGGCCTCGTCGCTGTTGATGTGCTGAGGCAGAGGCAGTTGCAACAAGATCCCATCTACATGCTCATTTTGATTCAAACCATCTATTAAAATCTTGAGCTCACCGGAGCTGATATCCGCGCCGACTTTGTATTCGGTAGAATGAATACCAACTTGCGCACAAGCTTTAATTTTATTGGCAACATAGACCTGACTAGCAGGATTATCGCCAACCAAAACTACCGCCAAACCCGGCGGGTACCCTCGCTGCAATTTGAAGTCGTTTACATCACGTGCGATCTTTTGACGACGGGCCTCAGCCACCAGCTTTCCATCCAAAATTTGCACACTTGCCCCTTTTTAACTGCACCTTAGACTATTTTAACCCGGTGATGAAGGCTTGTTGAGGCTCGTTGACCGGGCGCACGATTTGCTCTAAAAGTAGGCTTATCTGTTCACAAAGGGAGAAAGCCATGGCCGATAAGGTGAAATTGTCCGAAGATGGTTCATCCATTGACTTCGTCCAGAGTGACTCTCTGCCCACTTCAATCAAAAAGTTTCGTCAAAGCCCTGAAATTGAAGGCTTTTATCGTTTTGTCTATGAAAATGACTTGCAACGCGAGGCCTTTGATATCCTTGAACAGATCATTCAGCGGCGCAAAGCACTTCGCCTTAAGACCAAGGTTCAAAAAACCAAAGCCAAATAGTCTGGACGAAATCCGGACTACAAAATTTCCGTCCGAGCTTCTAATAGCTCACACTTAGGCATTTCGTATTGCAAATGACCTTCCAATAAAGGAGGTCTCATATGCTGCCGCACACCAATCAGCGGGGTCAAAGTCTTATCGAATATGTGGTTCTTGTGGCTCTAGTCGGAGTCGCCACCATAGGCATGGTGCGGTTGCTACAAAAATCCGTAAAGGTAAATCTCGCCAACATTATTCATGCTCTGCAGAGTGATGGTAAACGTCGGGAATCGTTTGAGAGACTGACCGAAGACGATTTACGCAAATCCGATTTCAGCGATTTTATGAATGGCGCTGCCAACCGCAAATAAGGGCACGCGAGGTTCTGCTTTGGTGGAAGCCATTGCCGTCTCAAGCTTGCTCATAGCGTTGGTAACAACGCTATTGACGAGCGCCTATTTTATTTTTGCACGCGGCTGGATTGAGTACCAAAGCGAGCAAGCCCTTTTTTGCCTTATGGAAGCAAGATTTGGATGCCGTAGCAAGTTTGAGCAAAACGTGCGTCGGTTTTTACCCTGGGGCGAACTGAAGATAAGCGAATTTTCAAGAGGCCCCCAGAAATCAAAAGTGGAGGTCAGATGGCAATCTGGAACACTAAAACTGCAAACGCAAAAAATTTTGGATCTCAAAAGTGCAGCCCGCAGCAAGGCTTTGCGATGGTAGGACTATTGGCGGTTTTGCCTCTGACTCTAGCGCTGATCGGCGCTCTCGCACTGACACTTTATGCCGTCAAGAAAAAGTCCCTGGTTCAAGCCCTGTGTGTTCGCCAAGGACTTCAGCTGCAGTTGGAACTGAGCTCGGCACTAAGTTCTCTTCTGCGTCTTAATCCTGCGGCAAAAAGACTGCGAGTTCGTCGAAAGTCCGCTGACCAAGCTGTAGCCATAGCTCGAGCCAGCTCAAATCCCAAAGCCATCGCTGTGGCGCAGGCATTGCGTTCTGCAGTCATTTTGGAGCAACTGGCCCTGAAGGCCAAACAAGATCGTCTATTGAACGCAGCCGAGCAAATGCGCTTGAGACATAAACGCGATTTGCATGGCCTGCTTCGTCGTCTCGGCGTTTCGCAATTCCGCGAAAACCGGGGATTTACCCGCCCGCTCGCGGTCAAACCGAACCCAATCGATTCGCTCACCCCTGAATACTTACTTTGGAAATCGTTCAGCCGAGCACAACGTCAAGATTTTCATTTTCAAGTCAATCTCAATCCTAAAACCAAGATTCCGCTAATTGATAACTACAACCTGCAGCAGCGAGGTGGCTGCTCAATAACTCTCAAAAACGGTGGTAAAAAATGGCAACTCGCGATTCTCGCGGCCAGTGTGGCAGCGAAATGATTCTCATTATGCTTGTCCTGACCGCTGTGTTGTTAGGTCTGTTTTCAGTAGCTCAAGCAACCAGGACGACCCTTAATAAGTCCTTTCTTTCAAAAGGCTTCATAAAATGAAAATGATGCAATCCTTGCGTGAGTTCATTGATCGTCAACCCTGGGATCGAAAAACTCTTTACTCGGCTATGGTGTTATCTCTTCTTCCGATTGGCTTGAGCTTCTGCCGCTCAAATCAAGTACCCGTCGAAGCGAATCAACAACGCGTTTCCTCAGTGGACACTCACATTCCGCGAGGTTATGTGTTGGTTCCCATAAATGTGCTGAATTACGAATCTCTGGACTCCATTCTCGGACCATTTGGCGTCGTCGATCTTTATCATGATGCCATCGAGCAAGCATCTCCAGGCGCGGTGGCCCGCAATGTGCGGATTTTGCGAGCTCCTCAAAACCCATCTCATTTCGCGGTTTTGGTGCGCGATGCGGATGCCTCTCGGCTGCTGCAAAAGGGAAACAGCTTTCATGTCATCGTTAAGCCTCCACAAACAGTTGGAACGAAGTTTGTAGAAACTCAATCCATCAAAAAACGCAAAATTACCTATGGAGACAGTCAGTGAAATATCTTCTATTTTTTGTGTCCCTCAATTGCACGATCAATGCTTATTCAGCCGTTATTATTCCCGCACCCTCTACAAATCCGCATGAGTACGAGGCACTGTTGAAAGCTCAGCCAGATGACCAATCGCCCCTTCAATATTTACAGAGGGCTCGCCCCGAAAGGAAAAACCGAGAAAACTTGCTAAAGGCGCTCGCCAGAGCCCAAGAGGCATTTTTAAATCAAAGCCTAGATTTAGCGCGGGAACATTTTAAAGAAATAGATAATTATTTTACAATCGATGATTGGACCACGATTGATCACGGTGTTTTTATTTATGCTTACCTGCGACTAGCACAATTAGAAGCTGATCCTGATCAAAAAAATGAATGGTTAAAAAAAGCGGCCGTACTTCCATCCGATGCACCCCTTGAGCCAAATTTGATTCCACCCCCCTTACTGCGAGAACTGCACGATAGGCGCAAATCTTTTACAAAAATGCAATTCCCAGATTCGGTATTTGACGAATGGCCGTTGATTTTAGTGAATGGGCAAAGGTGCACTCGCAAGGTATGCGATGGTTTTTCAGTTTATAAACACGTTCGCATTACGTGGCTTTCGAATATTTGGCTTCCTTACTCCGCGACATTGCGTGTCGATGATGTGCTTAGGCATCGTCCCAAAAAAATTCCTTGGGTTTCAGGAAACTGCGATCACTTCGAATTACACAAGCGAAGCAAGGATTTCATTCAAACGCAGCCTTTTTTCAACTTTGCTTGTGAGGACAAAAAAAATTACCGTATCAGTCTTAATTCACAAAATAGCGACAATTTACCATCCTTAAATATGGAGATAAAAACAAAGACCCTAGATTTTTATCAATCCACATGGTTTTGGGCCGGCATCGGCACTGTGCTTGCTGCCTTCGTAGTGCACAGTCATCAGAGGCAGGGTCACCAAGAACCAACAACAATTTATGAGCGTTAAAGTAAATGTTCTCCGCGAAAGACCACTTGGCGAAGCCGCTCCTCCGCAAACACGGTGTAGGAGTTGGGAGCCCAAGCAAGGTCTTTATGCCCCATGTAGCTGGCTGGGGAGCCCAACAACCTGGGAATGCCCGCTTCTGCGGACTCACGCAATGCCTGAAAGGTTCGCGCAAGACCCGGCGCCTCAATAGGAGCATCGCTACCGAAGTCAAATGACACCTCAGCTTCTTGCAAGCGGCGCCAAGGAAAGGCAAATCGAGCCAAGTCTCCAAGCTTTTCATCGAGCCAAAGGCGATCACTTAGCCAATGCGTGGGCTGTAAGTGACACTCTAGTTTTAACTTTTTCATCTTGTCGATGGTCTCGGGTCTGATCAATTCTACATGTTCCAGGTGCAATTCTCCGCTGTGGCCTTGATCTTTTAGTTTCAAAGCAAGATCGACGACCTCGTCGACGGCGGCGTCGCCTATGGTATGCACCGATACGGCAGCTCCTAATTGCCAACATCTGATGAACACTTCACTGAGATCGTCGGTGGACCAAAGTCTCAAGCCCGAATGGGATCGACCATGATAGCAGCGTGAAAGCAAAGCACCTTCAGAACCCAATGCTCCGTCAAAAAAAACCTTCACGCCTTTAACCCGAAGATTGGGAGACGGCTCAGCTGCGGCTCTTGCAAACAGATCCAGAACTGCATCTAGATTTGAATTCGACCTCAACCAAAAGTATTCCTCTATCGCCAAAGTTAGCAGACCCGCCTGATCCAAACGGACCGCCTCATTCCATTGTTGCTCATCGCAAGTCATGTCTCGCACATGCGTGAAACCGGCTTCATTAAAAAGTTGGGCTCCCTTGAGTAAAAAGCGGCGGACTTCGAAGTTTGTCGCCTTCGGTATCATAGCGTGCACAGAGTCACATGCCCGATCGATCAATACTCCCGTTAATTCTCCATTTTCGTCTACTTCGAAACGCCCACCGTCAAGACCCGGCGGGGGCGCCGACATCAAACCTATTCGTTGGAGAGCCTCGGTGTTGAGCCACATGGCATGCCCATCACATCTCTGTAAAGCCACTGGCGTGTTGGGAAACCGTTTATCTATAAACTTTCTATGTGGAGCTGCTTCCCACTTCGAGTCGTCCCAACCAAAACCGAGTAGCCATTCGGCGCGAAAATGATGCCGTTCTGGCTGCAAGTTAGGGATTTGTTCGGGGCCAGTTAAAGAATCCAGTTTCAACCGTTCTGAAAATTCTCCGCTGGCTTGCCAATGCACGTGACTGTCAAAGCAGGCTTCAATACGCATAGATTTTTAAAACTAATGGCGATTGTCTTTAAAGACCACCATTAATGCACCGACTTGTCCACTAGCGACCACGAACTGGGGCCGGCAAAGGCTGAGGATATAACCTTGCTCCTGGATTTAACAAGCCAGGGGAATTATATGATGGCGCCACGTAACGCGAACTTGGGTACGGCAAAACTGCCGGGGCCCCCATGCTCCAACCTGCACCCGTTTGAATCAATTGAATATTACGATTTAGGGAGTCCAGTTGCGAATAAAAATTGCCTACCAAACTGCCATTCGCCGCAAGATTAGGATTGGAATAGGAGAAACCTAGATTACCGTTTCCGTAAGGCATGGCCCCGTAAGGCCCCGAAGCTCCACCCATGTAGGGCAACATTCCTGGAGCATTCATTAAGCCAGAGTTATTGAACCATGGATTAAATTGATATCCCGAATTAAAATACGGATGCTGCATGGAAGGATTGTTAGCAAATGGGTTACCACCCAAATAGGGCAGCATGTAGGGCGAGGCAGCATTTAACATAGGGTTATTAAACTGATTGAATGGGTCGTAGGGCGAATAACCGGGCACTCCGTTACCAAGCATTGGCATGAAGCCGGGTCCGTAACCGGGGTTAAATAAACCATTTTGCATGGCTGGGTTCAAAAAGGGAGCCGCATAGGGATTAGAAAAGATATTATTCCCACCCATAAATGGATTTAAATTTGACCCATTCATGAACGGTAACATTCCCGGAGCCATCGCGCCTCCAGCCATAAGTGGATTAGTCCCTTGGCAGCCGAACGCACCAGGCCCAACAGCACCTGGAACCGCACCGTAAACATTGCCAGGTCCAATTCCCATGTAACCGGGAATGCGCGCGGCATAAGGCTGTGCCGGGAACCCACCATTATACGGCATCACAGGAGCGGGACGCATCATGGGCGGCATCGGACCAAAGCCAGGTGCAACCACAGGCATAACTGCTGGACGCATCATCGGCTGTCTCTGAGAATTGTTAAACATTCTCGCGCCGACAGCCGCAAGCATGGCGGCAATACTCAATACATTCTGAGTGTTTGACCCCGTCGCATAGCCACGCCGCGGACAGTTGCCGGTCATGCAGTAAGTGCCTTCTGATATTTCGTCCTGGATGCGGTCCAATTTGCGTTCATAAGACCGAACCTTGGCTTCGAGTTCGCCAATATCATTCTCAAGATTGGCTTTTTGAGCGACCAGTTCATCATATTCCTTTAAACCTCGCCGACATGCGGAACTGTCTGCTGACGAAGCCTCGGGCCAGCCGCCGTCGCCAATACGACGATCACAAATCGATGGGTCGACTTGTCCATTGTCCAAGGCAAAATTCTCGACCCAGTAATTAACTATTTGACCATCAGCTTCCACGCAAAACTCTGCAGGAGACGGTGGCAAGTTATGATTGCGCCTTCCCGAGGCTTGTCTCGAACCACGCGGAGGATATCCGCTTCGCCCACCTGCACGTCTCACGGCCCTTGAGCAACTTTGTTGATAGCTATCGGCATGGCGATTATAGAGGCGATGCTCCGTCACAACTTGGATTGTTCTCTCGCTCAAGACCTTACGCATATCGGACTTGGCTCGCCGAATCTGACCGTCGAGGCGAGAAAGACGGTTCTTCATTTGGCGAACACGTTGCTCGGTGCGATTCCTGCGGCCTTCGAGATTGCGAACCTCATCCATGCCGTTCATTGCTCCACCAGCTGGGCCGTAGGGATAAGGACAAAGATTGCCCATTGCCGAGCCTATACCCCATTGAGCATGAACCGACTGTGTCATTGAAATTAAAATCAAGACTACCAAATGCATACTGCTGACCAGCTCCTCTGCAAGACTCGCTCTTACGGCTACTTATCGAGAGTTTGGCGCCTAAACTTGATGCAAACTCGACCAAACCAGACCTTCGGCGAGGTCATAGACGGTTGCCGCATCACGCCCATGAATCTAAAATTGTAACAATATGAAACACTCGATTCTGTGCGTAGACGATGAAGTGGACAACGTGGATGCCCTCGAGCGGCTATTTCGCCGCAAGTACAATGTTTTACGAGCCACATCCGGCGCAGAAGCCTTAGATATCCTCAAGCAGCATCAAATTTCTCTCATTGTCACCGATCAAAGAATGCCGAATATGACGGGCGTCGAATTTTTGTCTGAGAGCATGAAACATAGGCCGGACGCCATACGCATTCTTCTGACCGGTTATACCGACGTGGAGTCAGTTATTTCAGCGATCAATTCAGGGCAAATTTACCGTTACGTAACCAAACCTTGGGACCCCGTCGATCTGGTAAACACAGTCGATAAGGCCATTGAACGCTTTGAGCTCTCAGCTGAATTAAAAGAGAAAAATCAAGCCTTGGAACTCGCTTTAAAAGAACTCAAAGTGCTAGACGAGGCCAAGTCGAATTTTATGATTTTGATCAATCATGAACTGAAGACGCCATTGACCACCATGTTGAGCTTTCTGGCTCTTTTACAAGAATCTCAACTTAATCTCGAACAAACTAAATTTGTTCAGCGAATCACGCAAAGCGCTCATAGACTGCAAGCCCTAATCAATGACTCTCTTGAACTGGTCAGTGCCGAAAGCGGCGCGATGCCAGTGAAGATGACTACAGTCAATTTACAAAAATTGGTTTCAGAACTTAGTCATCACTACCGAGAACAAATGAATCTTAAATCCATGTCATTCGTCACAAATTTTGAAGCGGATCAAGTCCGTGGCGACCTAAAAGCGGTTCATTCTATTTTCACTCGCCTCTTTGACAACGCCGTAAAATTCGGATCAGAAAAATCGACAATTCATCTGACCACTGTCGCAATGGATAATGAAAAGGTGCAAATCAATCTGACCAATGAAGGCAAGACTGTGAATACTGATATGATTGCCAAAATTCTAAAGCCCTTCGCGCTGGATGAAAACATCATGCATCACTCGAAAGGCACCGGACTCGGATTAAGTGTGGTGCAAGCCCTCCTACATCGATTGGGCTCAAATCTGGTAATCAATGTGCAGACAGGTCGTTTTGCAGCCTCGTTTATCCTGCCTGCGGACAAGTAATCCGATCTGCGTTGGTTATCTCAAAATGAAAACTTGTTGAGTTGGCTGGGGGATTTGCAGACCTAACACTAAATGAAGTTCTCCTCTTTTTTTTTAGCGATCACCTACATCATGAGTTTAATGAGCCTGGCCACCTACGGAGCACGAGCCTATTCAGCTGAAATTTGGCTTAAGGTGGGCGAAACCAGGACTCTAAAAGCGCCTGGATCGTCGCCTATAAAAATCGGCCAACGAGGCGTGGTTCGGGTGATCGATGCCGGAGACAATATCCGCATTATTGGCTTAAAGCCCGGAGCAACAACAGTGTCGCTCGAGGGCGTTTCACATCTCGTTCGAGTCAGCTTATCGGCTCAAAAAGATTTTATTATCGATCTACGCAATTTACTAAAAAAGCTTATGGGACTTAAGCTGTCGACAGACTCGGCGCGAGTTGAGGTGCGCGGCACACTGTTGCGTTTTTCAGACTGGCTAGCTATAGCCGATTTATCGCGACGCCATGGTGGAGAATATGTTTTTCGCGCTAAAGCCTTCCCCGACGTCGGAGTGGAGGCTCTTACCTACTTGCGCGAACTTTCTCACCAGCATGGCTTTCCAATTATCCGATTTTCTGCTCAGCCTGAATTCACAGCCCACTTGCCGCATGGTGGCTCGGCGCTGAAAAAGAGTGCTCAACGTCATCTTGCGCCCTTTGGGATTCAACTCGAGTCTTCTCCGTCGGAGCTCACTTTACAGCCTCTCGTGCGCACACGTGTGATTTTGGCAGAGGTGGCAAAAAGCTTTTCTCACACTCTGGGTATGCGCTGGCCTGCGGAGTACACAGCCCAAATTTTGCCTCGCCTTCAAAAGAGTCAGGATCTACTCCTAACTCTTAAGGCTCTCGAGGCTGAGGGACAAGCGCAAATTTTGGCATCTCCCAACCTTCTATGTCGCAGCGGGGGACAGGCTCGCTTTCATGCTGGCGGAGAATTTCCCGTGCAAACCTTATCTCGCCATAGCAAGAGCATTCATTGGAAATCCCATGGAGTTATTCTGAACGTAAAACCCAAAGCTGATTTTCTCGGCGCGATGAGTTTAGAGATAGAAACCGAAGTCTCTTCTCTAGACATGGCCAATGCGGTTGAAGGGGTTCCCGCAGTAAAAAAAAGTTCGGTTCGGAGTCACTTCGATTTGCCCGGCCGTCGCACGATTGTACTTTCAGGTTTGCTGCGACAGGAATCTGGAAAGGCCAGTGAGGGTTTGCCATTTTTAAATCGAGTTCCTTTTTTGGGAGCGATGTTTGGTAGTAAGACTTTTCTCAAACATCAAAGTGAGTTAGTCATCTTTGTGACTCCCGAGATCTACAGTCCGGCGATTGACGAACCGCTGACAATGCCTGAAGGCTGGCTACAAAATGAATTCTGACCTGCGTTTAGAGGCCGAAGGGCTGCTGGAAGAGTTTGGTCAAGCTTGGACCTACGATACACGCGACCTTCTTAAACCAAGCACAGATAAGGTCCTAAAGGAGCTCATCGAGAAACGCTCTCAGTCAATAAGGGGGCGACTCCTGAGCGAGTTTTTTGGTGAAGGCCCGCTTACCGAATTGCTCGCAGACTCTTCAGTCAATGAAATTATAGTTAACGGCGAGAAGGAAATCTGGTTTGAGCGAAGTGGCCAGCTTTGGAAGTTAGAAGATAGCTTCCTGCACCCCGTTTCATTTAAAGGCTTCATCGAGCGCCTTTGCGCTGAAGGTGGATTGAAAGTTGATCTGGCTCAGCCCTTTGCTGATG
>JAYQON010000055.1:0-20361 GCA_038144835.1 Bdellovibrionales bacterium | reverse complement strand
CATCGCGAACGATCTTCGGACGATTGGGACTTAAGGGTGAGCATCTCGGGCATTGGGGCAGCATGCTTTTAAAAAAAGCAATACCTAAGCCAGTTTACGCTTTAGAGCGGGACCAACGAGCGCCAGCGAGGTGGGCCAGTTATTAAAGTTTCCCCATGGACGCAGGTCGCCTGGTAACAAATTGCATTCCTGTAAATTGGGCAATAAATTGGCCCGGTGGTTCCGGTGCAAAATATTTCTCGATGAGTGGACGATAAAGTTCTGCCATCTCTGGGTTACCGCGCGCCTCCGAGCGATGATACCACGCCATAGCACCCATCACTGGGTTTAGCTCGCCCATCAGCGAATTCCCGTAGTTCCATCGGCGAGTTAGTGAATAGACGTAACGATCCAGTTCTGAAATGGGGGTTGGCTTAAAATGCGCGGCCATCAAATGTGCAATGATGGCGTTATTGTCGTCCACATCACGCATTTCCTTCATACGAAAACGCTTCGAAGACAAAGTAAAGTGCAATGGGAAATGCTGCAATAAGGTGCCGATGAAATCAATCGTGTCAGTCACAAAAAGCAACGGATAAAGAGGGTCGGTGTACGCTCCCCCAGCCCGAATGAACAAGCCCAAATGGCCTAAAAATGTATCTGGTGTCTTCCATTTTTTGGGTACATCGCCGGCCCGCTGAATATTTTGCGAGAAAAAACCCCTTTTTACTACGGCCTTGAAGAACCGCCAAAGACGAGGGTAATCGCGATAAGCACCACAATAGGCAATCAACGGCACCAGTTGATCCCGCGAAGTGGTGTCGGGATCTGAGTACCAACGTTGTGGATCTGGATGGCGAACATAAATTCCGGGACTCACCTCAAATTTATTGATGATCTTGCTTGCATTCTGACGCTCTGGAATTTCAAAAATTGTCGGCTGACCACCATTTGCAAGAACCAACCATTTGCCAAACGCATACATGCCTTCGCGCTGAAGAGAATCCCCTCCATCTCCATCGCGCTGAACAATAATGGCGTAAGCATCTATAAACATTTTTTTATTATAGCCCAGAGAAAACTGAAAGCCTTAGGCATGCATCAATCTGAGACAATTGCGTCTCAGATTTCTGCTCTGACCTAGGTGCACACTGCCAATTGTTAAATGGCCTTTACTCCTAGTAGCCTAAAAGAGCGGGTCGATATAGCTGCTGCGAATAAGGACGATAAGGTGTCGGAGCTATAAAAGGCGCTCCGCCCACACCTCCCGGGCTCGTATAGTTATAATTTACAGATGGAACACCCGCGATGTAGGGCACAGTTCCAGCCATCGCAGGATAACCACCGACTCCCGGTAAAACCCCCGGAGTCATTGTTCTGGGGATTGTATAGTTAGCGCCACCCATCCAAGGTGCAAAGGGAGGTGCTCCTCTACCACCCATCCAAGGTGCAAAGGGCGGAGCTCCTCTACCCCCCATCCATGGTGCAAAAGGAGGCGCTCCTCCCTGCATCCAAGGTGGGTTGGCCGGAGTTGTCGCTCGGTTGTTATTATTAAATAAGGCATAGCCCAATCCAAAACCCAATAGGGCACCCGCACCTGCGTACAACAAAGGTTGCCAATTAGTAGTCTCGGATTCTGTCTCTCGCGCAGGCAGAGGGTCTCTGCGCTCTCGAGCAGACCGAAAACGTGGCGGTGGCGGATCCTCAGGGGGAGGATCATCGTCTGGAGGTGGATCTGGATTATTGGCCTTCGAAGCTGCGCTAGCCACCGGTCTCAAATTTGGCTCTGATTGACTTCTTCCTCCGGCGGTATCGCAATCTCCCGTTGAACAGCCGCCACTTGCCTCTATTTTCTGGTCGTCCTCCTCACCTGCGCTCTTCCCTAAACGACTGCCAAGATTAGCTCTCGAGGTTCTCGTAAAGGGATTCTCCCCCGAATCTTTGCCTTTACAAGTTTCAATAATGAACTCTATAGCCTTCTTGTTCTTTTCCTTGTACGCTTCTTTCACCCAAGGTTCATCCTCGGCACAAGGGGGGCCATCTTCTGCTGCGGGCGGAGCAGATCCTCTGGCTCCGTCGGCCCATAACGGGAGCGGAGACACTAAACAAAGGACAAAGACCATAATGTAAGTCGCGAAGCGCTTGAGCATAATTACCACTTCCATCACTCCTCAGGAGATACTTCTAGTTTTTCGGATTTCTAGGCTTAAATCTATAATGCGTCTCAATTTGAGACAGAAGAAAGTGCTGGCATATTATTTGTGAACACAAAATCTACGCCCCTGGCCCATTCACGCCGGTACAGGTTAGTCGTGGGAACAAACCCGACGCCCACTTTTAATCCGCGCGTATGCAACCATCGCAGCCAGTAATTACTGAGTGTCAGATAATGAGCAGCCACCCCGCCCAGACGCATTTGTTCGGCTTGAATTGCTAGTCGCGCCAGATGAATATCACCCACCAAAATCCAAGCTTCACCTGGCAAAACTGAGCTGAGCCGGACCAAGCTGGGATCAAGAGTCAATAGGTGATAATCGACAAGGGGTGCCTTATGACTTAGGTGATGCTCCAAAACAAACTGTTGGTCTGCAGAAAGGGCCGTTTTAACTTCAAGCATAAAATGCAAATCAGTTAACGCCAGAACTTCCTCAAGATGAGGAATACCTAAATTCATCGCACGCAGCTCACTCCAAGTTCGCTCGCGAATAAGTTCAGAACGAGAAAATACTCGCGCCAGATCAGGATCATGATGAATCACTGGCTGATCGTCTTTGGTGAAATGTACGTCAAACTCGATCGCCCATGCCTTAAATTCACGCGCTCGGCGAAAAGCGGCCATGGTATTCTCAACACAATCTGAGCTCCATGCCCCACGGTGCGCGACAATTCGTGGTTTAGGTCGCTCATTGACTTCGGGAACCACATAGGTCCGCTGATCCATAAGCCTATCACAGGTTTTCTCCAGCCAACCAAGCACGCGCGCATTCATATTTGCCTTATAAACCGATGGTCAGACCAACGAAAGTCCCAGAGCGTTTGCGACCAATATCATCGTTAGTTAAACTAAAAACCAAGCGATAGCCAATAGCAACGCCAAAATTGGGGTTGATTTGCAAGTGCAGTCCGATAGATGTCACTGAAGCCGAACCTGTATCTTCGATGTGCGAATAGGATTTTTGCCCATTCGAATAGATGGTCAAACGCTCACGCTGATTGACATAGTTGACCTCTTGCCGCGCATGAGCAGTCAGGACGGACATCAATGGCTGAACATAAGTTACAAACGGCCCTAAGCCCATATCGCGATCATGTTCGGGTGTCTGGCCGAAAGAGTAATAGGTGTGCAGCCCACCTGCCAAATTTTCAGTGAAGGTGTAACCTAAATCGAGACCAACGAGAGAATGGGTGCCTTGGGCAGGATTAAATCCCATGGCGAGGTGTGGATCGAGAAAAAATACCCCCGCCCTTGAGCCCTCAGCTCGCGCCACGTAAGAGCTTAAGGAAAGCAAAAGACATACTGCCAGCTGTATCAACTCAAACCTCCGTCTCAAGTGATCGCCCCATAAATAAATATTTATTACCGCCAAATTCACGTACCACTTCGAAGGTAAAAGCGTTTTTGCGGTAAAATTCAACATTGCGTTGATTGGGAGAGGTCACAATGTGGACACCCAGGCAGCCACTGAGATCACGAATAAAAGCTTTAATCAAAGTACTTCCTACCCCTTTGCCTCGCGCGGATTCAGCTAAATTGATATGCAGGTGGGCAGGAAAGCGCGCAAACAAATCACCAAAAAGCGAGTAACTAGAGATTTGGTCTTTATAGTGACTCAAAGCTTGGTGGCTGTCTGGACAACCGGTCAAGTAACCAATAATCAACCCCTGTTGATCCGAAGCGGTGTATACAAAACGAGGATGCTCAGAAAAGTAATACTCAGTCCATTTCTGAAAAAACCGCTCACGCTCACTCTCATCGCGAAAATCCTTGCGACTCGCGCTCACAAAAAAAATCTCCCTAATGACTTTTTTTGCCTGAGGCGAAAGTCCGCCTGGCCAAGCGGTTATATTCATGATTGAGAGCATAGGCGCGGACAAATGGGCTTGCAATAGTAAACATAATGACACCCAGTTGCTATTGCCTTGGCCCTGATCTAGCATGATTGTTATATGAAGAGGTTCATCTTCGCTAGCGTTTCTTTTTTCATTTTTTTGGGCTCACTTTTCGCATTTGAGATTTTGGCGCGAACGCTTTTATTTTTTTTCCCCGATTTTTCTCTAAGTCAATTAAGCGCCTTTGATCCACAACCACCAGCTCGGGGTCGATACGAAATTGCTGAATCAATGAGCTCTTTACCAAAGATCAATGACTTATGGACACCAACAGAGCGCTGGCCGCCTAAAAAACTTGTTGTGGCCACTTCCGAAGGTGAGGAAGATGGCTGGTACCATCCTCTTGACGGGCTTTCGCTTATTCGTCCAAATCTCAATTCAGCAAAACTTCAAAAGTGGAGCGAAGATGAGCGTCTCATCTATGAAGCCACCGTCAGTACGGACGACGCTGGCCGACGCATCAGTCAGGTTCTGCCGTCTCAAAAGACAGACAAGACTTTTCATATTGCCGCCTTTGGCTGCTCACTGACCTTTGGCGAAGGCGTTAATGACAATGAAACCTTATGGGCCTGGCTTGAACGCCTCGATAAAAATATCCGTAGCTATAACTTCGGCCTTCTTGGCGGAGGTCCTAACGACATAATCGCCCGACTTGAAGCTCCCGGCCAACTCGAGGGTCTAAAACCCCAGAAGGGAATGGGAGTTTATCTTTTCTTTGAGGAACACATCGCCAGAATGATTCACTCAACGCACGTCAGTGGCTTTTGGGGAGGCCGATCCGCATATCTTAAAGAAGACCCTCCCGGGGAATTTAAATTTATGGGTCCTTTAAATGAGTCTCGTCCTTGGTTCACTCGGCTACAATTTTTAGCCGCTAGAAGCGCATTGCTAAAATTAATCAACTTCTCTTATCCAATTCTGTCTAAAGAACACTTTGATCAATTTGCACGCTCCATTGACTTTATTCGGCGCCGATACCGCGAGGCCACTTCACCAGAAAACAGATTTGTCGTGGTTCTGTTTCCCTACCACAACCCAGTCAGGATGCAGGTGCGCGAGGCCCTGGAACGCCATAGAATTGAGTACCTGGACTACTCCGAAATCAATATGACATATTACATAGACGGAGCCCCCGATCTGCCTCACGATGGGCACCCATCGGCCGCAGCCTACAAAACCCTGGCTGAGGTCATTTACAAAGACCTCGATCTTAAAACGAAGATTCTTGCGAAAAGCGCTTCGCCAATTTCTCAATCTCTTCGCTTGAGTGATAGCCCTCGGACGCATCGCCGCTCACTAAATTCTGTTTTGGTAAACGAGCCTCGGGAATCGATCGATACCAATCCACAACGGCGGCAGGAAAAGTGCTCGCAAAATTCTTCCCACGACGTTGATCATACTGGGTGTAAAACGCCTTAAAATCACGCGCGCGCTGATCGAAATCGCTGCTGCGATGATGGGGACTCTCAATTTCACCCAAATAAGAAATCAAGCGTTCGATATTCTCGATTTCAAAATCTCTTAACAAAGTGACTCCGCGCCGCTTTTCAAGCCATTGGCTTAAATGCTCTGCTCTTTCTGCTTTAATTTCGCGGGGCAAAGTACTGGGGCTCATAAAACTCGGAAAACGCAAAAGCGTTAACGACAAACCTGGCGCCAGAGCCCCGAACTCTGATTTGAGGTTTAACATCTCATCCAAAAACTCGGTCAGAGAAAATAGAGACAATGAATTGATGGTACACATGATAACAACTCTTGACGCTACACCACTGGCGAGGACAGCTCTTAAGTTACGCATATACAAGTCGAAATTCATGCCGTCGCGAATATATTCAGCCTGAACGCCCACGGCTTCGCAGCTTGTATAAAGACCAAAATTCTTGATACCCCGGACCTTGAGCAGCATCTTATCTATGATCTCAGAGCTTAATCCCAGGTTGCTGTTGACCGAAATCATCATTTCCTCTCGGCAACCATGGGTTTCCAAATCATCCAACAAACGCCAAAAGTCGGGAGATGCCAACGGCTCTCCCCCTGTGACTCTGAGTTCAATCAGCGTCTCTCGTAAACGGGGCCACCACCGCCAAAAAGCCTGGATATATGGGTTCACCTCGCCAATTCCAAATTTATCCGCCCATGACCCGTCATGCTGAAAGGCCCCAGCTCCATCGCTCTGCAGATTTTGATATGGACCAAAACGCCGAATATCCTGCGCCCATCGGGTGCTAAATCCAGCGTTACAGTAACTACACGCGAAGTTACAAGCACGGTCAAAAGCAATTTCCAGGGTCTTCAAGTCTACTTTTTCACGCCAGTCCATCTTCGCAATTCGACGCAAATCCTCATCGTCATAAAAATCCGATTTGTAAACTCGATCAGAAATAGACGATGGACCAATATCCTCGATTTTCCAGCAGTATTCACACTCTCTGGGTCGTTCGCCTTTGAGCATTTGCGCACGCATGAGTTTTTTATGTAAAGTATTGTGAATTGCCGTAGGGTCATCGATCAACTCACGCGGATCAATCTTATGAGCCGGGGGATGATGACAGCTCGTGGTCTGTCCACTACCCATCCAAATTGTAGCATTGAGCCATTTTGCGGCGCAAAAGGTGGGAGACACCGGGTCCAGCATGCGTTTGCGAAATTCCTCAGAACTTTCTCCGGGCTTTTTACCCATTCCATCACCCCAAGTTTACTTGATCCAACCAATCACAAAATGATTCAGGCATCACCTGACGGTAATCCTTGTTTCTTCTACGATCATAATCAATGAGAAATCGTTTTAAGTCCCTCTGTAGATTTTCTCTGGCTTCCGCATCCGCCGTCGGCTGCTCAACACTTTCCAAGTAAGCGATCAAACGACGCAAAGAATCTTTTTCGAAGTTGAGTACCAAGGGATCATTTTCGACATTGCCTAACCATTGCTTTAAGGCATTCGCCCGATCTGCAAGTAAATGCTTCGGTAGCGCCAAAGCCGCCTGAAATGTGGGAAAACGTAAGATATTAATTGAAAGGGTTGGTCCCTCATCGCCATATACCTGTTTCCAGGCGTACATTTGATCCAAAAACTCAGGCATCGAAAAAAGGCAAAGAGAATTGATCGTCATCATCACATGCACTCTTTTGACTGAAGGAGACGCCAATAACCTTTCCATATTTTGCGTCCAGCGTGCCCAATTTTTTCCATCGCGAATGTATTCCGCCGCTGGCCCAAAAGCTTCTCCGCTGGAATACACTTCGAGGCGTGGAATATTCGCAGCTTGATGCAAAAATCGCGAAATGATTTCATCTCGCGCACCTAAATTAGAATTTACCGCGAGACGAATATGCCGGTAATCAGGATTTTCAAAGCTTTGCATCAGTCTCCAAAAGTGCGGCGAGAGCAACGGCTCACCCCCGGTGATACGCAACTCTTGCAAAGACTTAGAGAGTTCGGGCCACCATTTCCAAAAAGCTTCTATGTATGGATTATTATCAGGGAACGGCTCAGCCGCACGATGAGTATGGGTAAAATGATTGCGCTTATCCGTTGGCAACCCTTGGTAAGGACCGTGATCTTGAATATCTTTAACCCAAGTCGTCGAATAAGACGGATTACAGTACATACAAGCAAACTGGCAAACTCGATCAAAGGCAATTTCCATCGTGCGCAAATTGACGTCGGTACGCCAATCTTGACTGGCAATGCGCTGAATATCCTCGTCTTCAAAAATAAAAGTCTTAAAAACACGATCACTAATATGATCTGCTGAGATATCCTCGATTTTCCAACAGTATTCACATTCAGGTGGACGTTCGCCCTTGAGCATAAGCTCACGCATTTTCTTTTTGAATGTCGTGTTGTGAATCGCCGATGGATTACTAACAATTTCAGAGCGATCTATCGGATGCGAAGGCGGATGATGGCAGCTTGCTGTAAGACCACTGTTCAACCAAATCGTGGCATTGAGCCACTTAGCTGCACAAAAAGATGTGGATACTGGGTCCATGACCCGCTCACGATACTCTTTATGAGTTTCTCCTGGCTTTAATCCCATCCTTCAACCCTCCTTGTCCACCATTGCAAGACTTCAGGGCGCGCGGCCAAAATATCTTCCATGGTCAAACGCCCATTTTGACCATCGCCGCGACGAAGACCCAATTTTTTTTGATAAGCCCGGCCTCTTGCAAAGGCTTGCTCATACTCTTGCGGCCATTGCTCTTCAAAATTTGGGCGACTCCTAAGCTCTTGCAAAGTCACCAGCAACGATTGGGTTTGCGATGTCACCCGTGGTTCGATATATGCAATCAGTTCCTCCAGCAGCGGATTCAGAATTTGCCGAGGTAAAGATAAGGGTGACAAAACGACCTGTGGGTCAAAAGCAAATGTGATTTTTGTGATAAGTTGAACCTGCAAATCCGTCGCCAAATCAAACATCTCTTTGACGGAAAATAACCCTGGCAGGGTGAGAGTCAAATCAATCGCCATTGCCGATGGCCCCAACGGACCTTTAAGTCCCTCTTTAAAATTTTGCAACCATCGATCCCACTTTAATCCAGTACGAATAAATTCGCCAATCGGGCCCACCCCATCAATCGATGCGCAAATCAGATAGCCTTTAAAATGCGGCAACAGATCGGTAAAAAGATGCGTACCTTTGTACCGTATCTGCGAGAGATTGGTGTTATAGCGACAAAAAACTTTATTTGCATACCCTAGCTCAATCAGCTCACGCATATAGCGCCAGTGAGCTTCCCAAATTAAAGGCTCGCCACCGACCCAGTAAATTTCTTCGAGCTGCCCGGCGCGCAGAGCCCTAGCAAATTCCTCTTCGACCACCTCACGTTGAAAGGCTTCTATCTTGGCTTTAATTTCGGGAATCATCCAAGGATCACGCTCGGGAGACCACTCGTCGGCCCTGCGCTTCTCGGATTCCCAGGCACTCGAAAGCTGCTCACCGCACATTCGACACTTAAAGTTACACTCATTTAAGAGACGATAATCGAAAGAGATCGGCTGCATGCTCGTGCTCCCATCAGCCTCCGTAGAGCTCAGTGCTTCTTCGATTTTGTCTGGAAAAAGAGCCTTATTAAACCAATCACGATAAGTTGATAGGTTTAAGACTTGATCATTACAAACTTCACACTCCGGCAAACGCTCACCTGCAAGCATGCGCCTGCGCACCGATCGCATGTGCTCGCCATTCCAGTGCTCAGCCAGCGTCGTCGGTCTGTACTCAACTCCGCTACACCCTGGTTGGTCGATATACTGATGAATAAAGCTGTGTTGCTCGCGGCTGGCACAACACATACGTCGTTCAGACTGCGGCGATATATAAGTATGTGTCCACGGCACAACACAAAAGCCCGGCGGTGGTGATTTACGACCTATAAATCGCATGCTACATCCACGGATTCAGCCAAAGCTAAAAACTCGGGGAAAACATCGGCAAAACTTTCGCCACGTTGCCGATCCAAATGTCGGGTGAAAGCTTTAAATTGTTGCCATAGCTGTGGAACGTCTGGTCCAGAGAAGGATTTTTGTAATGGTTCCCATAGATGTTGTGGCAATCGCTTTTTGAGTTCTTGCAAGGCCTTTAGGCGAACACTTTGCGGCAATGCTGAGGGACTCAAATAGGCTGGGTCGTAGACATAATTGTGGCCCAACGAAACTCTTTCGGAGGAGGCAAAATCATAAAGCGCATCAAGATAGAAGAAATTCATCGCGCTCACTGTTTGAGTGATACCTACTGACACCGACTTGAGTCCACAATCGCGTATGAGTCTCAAGTGCGCGACCACTTTGTTCCAATCCGCAGGATGTCGAATATAACGGTTGCGCGAATCCACATCGTCGATGGAAGCACCCACATGAACTTTCTTAAAACTACCCCAAAGCTCAAAAGCGCGCTGAGGCAAATACGTCATATTAATATTGTACAGTAGCTCAATTTGACTTGAACGTCCGGAGCTGACCAGGTCACTCAAAAAACTCCAATGCTTATCGATCAACATCGGTTCGCCGCCGTTGATGTAGATCAATTCAAGATTTTGCGAGTGCTTAGTAAAATCGTTCCACACCTCTTCACGCTCCGGCCAATCGAAGTCGCCTTCTCCACCAAAAGAAGTCATAAATTCCCATTTGTCGCGCAACTGTTCGTAATCACCCTGCCAGCGACTTGAGGAATGTGGATTGCAAGTTCGGCACTTCAAATTGCATAGATTACCTAGACGCAACTCTAAAAATCGCCAGTCTGGATCGATTGAGCCATTGGCAAGAGATGTTATCGCCCGGGCCTGATCTTGATTGAACTGAGAGAAACGTCTATTTTCCATTTGTCTTTTAGATTCTAAGCCACGGTCTTCACACTCATAACAACCACGGCAAACGGCGGGACGCTCACCCTTCAACATTTGCATGCGCGTCTCGCGGTGCATTCGAGAATTGACCATCTCACGCGGAGTTTGCTGCCCAAGGCTGAGCATACGTGATTGATTCGCATTCTCGTCCATCCAGTCACGTGCCATACCTCGCCCTTGCGTAAAGTCGACACGGCAGCAGAGACTAACCGCACCGCTCGGATGGGTAGCCACATGAATCCATGGCAGAACACAAAATGTTTGTGATTTCACTAATCCCCCAATTGCAAAAAACCAGGCCGAAACTCCGCAACTCGTTCCTGCACCGCTGCCACGGCATCGGGTGCCGCACGCACGCGCACAAACTGCAAACGCGCGTATGCCAAAACCAAATCAAATTTTTTTTTCCATCCGGATTCAAGATCAGTCATTGACCAAGTGGTTTCCAAACTCAATTTCTCCACATAATGAGTTTTCATTATCCAGCGTTCAACAACATCCAAAGGAGCGCTGAGTGGAGATGTCACATGGAGACTCAACTTTCCTGCGCCACCAAGATCGCCAAAGTAATCCAAGATCTCCCAAATTTGCTCACTTAATAGGGGTTCGCTCCCACAAAGATGAACTTCATCGGATCTAACCCAAAGCTTTGGCCACCATTCATAAAAAGTTTCTGGATAGGCCTCATCCAGAAACAACCGCAAAACCCTTTGCTGAGCCCGCACACCCGTCAGGCGCGCATACAAATGCGGGATTTGCTCACAGCTAAAACCATCACCATCGCCTCTACCGAGATCGAAAACCACCGACTCAGCCTTCACCCTTCGCACTCCTGGCGAGCTTGACCACACATTTGCCAGAAATCTTCCATCTCGGGAAAAGTGGCGACAAAGTTTGTGCCTCTACGACGATTCTGCTCAGAAAAAAAGATGTGAAAGCTGGCCCGAGCCCGACGTATGCGCGCCTCATCGAGAGTTTGACTCATCCAAGCCAAGTTGCGCTCCATTCGCGCGATTTCATAATCTAAAACCCGGTGAAAACGGCTTTCAACCGACTCAAATGAGGCCTTTTGGCGTTGCATCTCTGCAATACCTGAGGTCAAAATCTGTCGATAGCGCTCGGGCAAAATTTGAACACTCAACCATTCTGGGTCACGGAGTAATGGAGTATCAAAAAAAACTCTCTGACTGTAGCGACTGTGTCGCCTTCTCAGTTCAAGAATCTGATCAAGTAAGCGCGGCCATCCCACGACGCTCAAATTATTAAATGTCACTATGAAGGTAACGGTAGACATCGTGACTTCGCTCAAAAATCGGTCCACATTACCAATAAATTTTTCGTAATCGAGACCTGGGCGAATGTATTCTGCTTGCTGCCCCACGCTGTCACAACTCACATAGAGTTGAAATTTTTCAATAAAGCGCCCATTGGCTAATCGGCGAGATCGCACCATGAACTTTTCCATGTATTCGTCGCGTACTGAAAAATTGCTGGTGATCGCCAAACTTAAGTCAGGCTTGGGATGTTGCAAAATGTAATCTAAAACTTTGTAGGTGTTGTGATCCATCAGAGGCTCGCCACCCGTCATTCGAAAGACCGACAGATCCTTATATAAATCAGGCCACCAATCCCAAAATGCTCGCGCGTAAGGATTGTCTTCTGATCGGCTCATGGGTAGCAGACCCGCAGATTCAAAGTAAGCGAGATCGTTGTGCTTTCCCCCAAGAATTGGGAAAGGCCCATTACGACGTACATCTTCAAGCCAAGCCGATGAAATATGAGGACTACAATAAGAACATTTCAACTGACAGGCAGAAGAGAAATTAACCTCAACGGCGCGAGGATTAATATGCCCTGTGTGACCAGCTTTTAAAACTTCTTCGAAATGGGGCTCGGACCAAATTTCAGCACTGCGATAATGGCGATCACTCAGATGATCGCCAGGGGCATCCTCAATGGCCCAACAGTACTGACACTCCGATGGCCGCTTTCCGTTGAGCATAAGCCTTCGTTGTTCACCTTTGTACGCGGTGTTGTGGAGCGCAGAGGGGTGTTTTTCTATCTCCTTCAGAGGAATTTTATGAGTCGGAGGATGGTAACAACTCTGTGTGCGTCCAGTGGTAAGATGAACGGACAATTGTAACCACTTGGCTAGGCATAACGACGGGGAATAACTGTTCAAACGCTCCCGCATTCGCATAGCGTTATTGAAAAAAGCAGTCTCCATCGTGCGTCGTGGATCACGCCAACGATTGGCCCCAAGCTTTACTGGCTCCATCTGTTTAAGATGCCCCTTCAACCCCGATAGAATCGCAAAAATACTTCGCGGTGGCTTCTAGTCCAGCATCTAAATTGACCTCAGGACTCCAACCTAAAAGTGATTGCGCAATGCTTAAATCTGGACGCCGTCGATCAGGGTCGTCACTACGACGGGCCCGAAATTCAATTTGCGTCGAAAAACGCCCAACGAGCTTTCTGACCCGCTCGGCTAAATTCAGAATTGATACCTCTTCATAACTGCCTAAGTTCACAGGATCACTGACACCAGACAAGGCATATTGAAGTATACCTTGCACCATATCACGCACATAACAAAAACTGCGCGTCTGACTTCCATCACCATGAACAATCAAACGGTCAGTTTCAATGGCCTGGCGTAAGAACGAACTGATGACTCGCCCATCTTGAAAACTCATTCCAGGTCCAAAAGTGTTAAATATTCTGACAACACCATGGGGACTGCCCTTTCGGGTCATTTGATAAATCAAGGCTTCTCCCAAACGCTTAGCCTCATCATAACAACCTCTAGGTCCATGAAAATTGACATTGCCATGAAAGGCTTCGGCCTGTGGATGCGCCAAAGGATTACCGTAGACTTCCGAAGTGGATGCAAAAATAACCCGAGCCGCGTACGTTTGTGCCCAATCGCAAACATTGAGCAATCCAAGGGTATTTGCCATAGTGGTTTCGCGCCAAAGTCGGTCGAAGTCAGTTGGTGACGCTGGCGAAGCAAGGTGAAACACATATCGTGGTTTTGAAAGGCCATTCCTCTCGACCAAAGAGTCCCATTCACCCGTGCCGTTAACGATATCTTGCGTAGTGAAGAAAAAGTTCTTAGGAAAACGAGCTTGCAGGTTTTCGACGTTAAGAGGCTGTCCAGTCAAAAAATTGTCCAGACCCAAAACTGTAGCCCCTCTTTCCAGCAAATAGCTGCAGAGGTTCCATCCTAAGAAACCAGCCGCACCAGTGACTGCGAAACAGGAACTCTCAATCTCTTTTGACATTAATTTTGAAGTACTCGACCAATCCAGAGAGTGCAACGATCCTAAAGTGTTGATGCGCACCGACGAACGCCGATTCAAGTGAGCTTAAACACCGCAAAATGTGCGTGGCCAAAAACCACATAGCCTAACACTAGACTCGGTGCTTTTCCCTGTCTGATTCATTTTGAGAAATACTCGAATTCGAATTTTCAATCTGCTTAGCCTCGGAAACAACCCTAGCTTCGCCACCAGAACCTGATAGGCCATCCTTAAAGCCACGCATGGCATCCCCTAAAGAGCGTCCAAGGCCAGGCAAACGAGATGGACCAAAAAGTAACAAAGCGATACACAGTAAAACCAGCAACTCAATTGGCCCAAGACTCATATAAACCCTCCGCGCCGAGCGTTCTTCAATTATAATTGAAATGAACTAATAAGAAAATATGCCAGCATAAAATCTCATCAAGAATCAAAATAGCGGGTACACAAACTGAGTCACTAAAGCCTGCTGGCTGAGGGACAAGAGAATGGCGAGCAACGCCAGAGCTGCAAGAAATGGAAGTAACCAGTATTTCTTGCGGGTTCGAACATAGGCCCAAAGTTCCTTAATAAATAAACTCATTAATCCTCCGCAAAAGCGCTCAGCGCAATTTCTTGCGGAACTGATGGATTGCTCTCTTTATCGATTCGAAAAGATCCAATGTACAAAGTATCTATTCCACACTCAAAAAAACTGCGAAGTGCATCGCGTGGCGAACAAACTATTGGCTCTCCGCGCACGTTAAAGCTTGTGTTCACCAAAATTGGACAACCGGTGCGTCGTTCAAATTCTTCAAGAATTCCGTGCAATCTCAAATTCTGCTCACGATTTACTGTTTGAATACGCGCACTCCCGTCAACATGGGTCACCGCGGGCAGGGGCACTCGTCCCTTTCGAACCTGCGCTGTAAATAGCATAAAAGGACTGGGTCCAGACCACTCAAACCAATCTTCTACTTTTTCTTCCATAACCACCGGCGCGAAAGGCCTGAAGGCCTCGCGCAGCTTAGTGCGTCGATTAAGATTTTCCTTCATATCCGGAAGTCTCGGATCCGCCAAAATAGACCGCCCTCCGAGCGCCCTGGGTCCAAACTCCATTCTTCCGTCAAAATTTGCCACCACACGCCCTTTGAGTAAATCATCAACCACGCAAACGCAGAGCTTCTCCTTTGTCTTATGCTCGTAGCGAATAGAAAGTTTTTTTAATTCAGCCTCAATTTCTTGATCACTAAACTCGGGACCAAGAAATGCATTCTGCATTTGATGTCTATCACTCCCACGCCCACCCTCTGGCCCGTAGTGATAGGCCAGTGCCGCTCCAATAGCCCCACCAGCGTCTCCCGCCGCAGGTTGTATCCACAAATTACGGTATTCTGTTCGTTGCAGGATCACCGAATTGGCTACACAGTTAAGAGCGACTCCACCCCCCATACACAAATCTTGCCGATGCGTTTGCTTTTGCTGATGAATGAGAATGTGAACCAAGAGGTCCTCCAAAGCTGCTTGTGCCGAAGCGGCAACATCTGCATAGCAATCAAGCTCTCTATGCGATTTATAACGCGGCTTAATCTCAAAAATTTCTTCCCATAAATCCGTGTACAGGCCCGCCTCAGAAAAAAAGTCAAAAGCCTGACGATGACATTTAAATCCGCCATGGCTCACTGGAGAGACGATTTGATCTAGGATGCGTGATTTGTATCGTGGATTTCCGTAGGGAGCCAAACCCATCAACTTGTATTCACCAGAATTCACCTTAAAACCGCAAAAAGCCGTAACTGCTGAATAGAACATACCCAGACTATGCGGAAAGTGAATTTCTTGTAACACCGATAGCCCCAAAGCATCCGCATTGAAAGTCGATGTTGTTGCCCACTCACCAACGGCATCAACAATTAAACCATCGCATTCAGCAAATGGGGAACAGTAAAAACTGGCGGCCGCATGACTCAAATGATGATCGGAAAAAGCCAACGTTTCCGGATTCCAATCTGGGTCTAGCGATGACAACTGGCTCTCCAAAGTTTGTCTTAAAAACAAAGTCTTTGGCAAAATTGAGGGTAGCTTTTTAACAAAATGAAAAGCACCCCTGGGCGCAAAGGCGAAGTAAGTATGCAAAATACGTTCAAACTTCACCCAAGGTTTTTCATAAAAGACAACGGCGTCCAAATCTGAAAGCCGTAGATTAGCGGAACCAAGACAATAGCCAATAGCATTTTGCGGAAACCCTGAGTCCCCTTTCTTTCGACTCAGCCTCTCTTCTTCGCAAGCACTATGAACACGTCCATCAATGATCAAAGCCGCTGCACTATCGTGATAAAAACAAGACAGCCCTAGTACCTTCATTTAGTATTGAGCCTTCCAGAAAAAATTTTGCTCGGCTTCCTGCCATTTCGAGTTTGTCCAAAAAAAGTCTTTTTTAAATCGCAAAGCAAAACCCACCGGTAGAATGGCCACGATATAAAAAAGAAAGATTAACGATCGTTCAAAGAGCTTGGCGACTTGAATCCAAAAACGAGTCCAAAAATCCATGTAGATGCCAGCCGTACCAGGCAGAATCAGACAAAGCCCAACATGACCCAGCACCAGTATGATCCATAAACTCAAGGTATTGATTACGACAATCTCAGATCGCCATTTAAATAAAACCAGACCGGTGAAAACTACCGGACCAAGCGACAACAATGCTCTTCGAAAAAAAGATAGATTTGCGAACTTTTCACTCACCATGGCATTCATAGATTAACCCATTACAAAATTGATGGACCGCATCTTTAAAAGCCTAGGTGGATGTATAAAAGCTGGCAAGCGTAAAGAAATTGCGTTGCACCTGTATGGAAATGATCTAAGTTTACCAGCATGGCAAAGACAAAATTGATGATCACGGGCGGGGCCGGATATATCGGCTCAGCTACGGCGCGGCGCCTCTTGAACGAGGGCTACGACGTCGCCGTAATCGACAATTTAAGCGGAGGCTTCATCCAAGCCCTTCCCTCTGAGGCTGAATTTATTCAGCTCGATATTCGCGATGAGCGTTTTTCAGATTTGCTGAAAAAGTTCAAACCAGCCGCTGTCTTGCACTTTGCAGCCCGCCTCGTGGTGCATGAGTCTTTTGCTGAGTCCAAAGACTATATCGACACCAACGTTACCGGCAGCATGAAAGTGATCGAAGCCTGTCGGCAAGCAGGAATCGAACAATTTCTTTTTTCTTCAAGCTGCACTGTCTATGGTGCCTCATTACCAACAACCACCATGGGATTTGCAGAAGACGATCGATTAGCTCCCATAAGCCCTTATGGAGCTACAAAAGCACAAGTTGAGAAAGTGCTGAGTGAGGCTTGTTCTCAAGGTTGGCTAAACTGCGTCTCGCTCCGTTACTTCAATGTTGCAGGCGCCATTGCGGAGGAGGGAATCGGTCAGCGAGGGATAAATTCGACTCAGCTGGTGAAGGCCGCCGCAGAAACCGCCTCTGGACGACGCGAGGCTATGCACGTGCATGGCCTCGACTATGCAACTAAAGATGGAAGCTGCGTGCGTGATTTTATTCACATTGCCGACCTGATAGACATACATTCTCTGATACTTAAAGGTTTATTGCGTTCACAGATCACTGGCTATGAAGCCTTCAACTGCGGTTACGGACGTGGTTGGACAGTGCTTGAAGTCTTACAGACCATGCAAAAGGTATCAGGTTGTTTTTTTCCGATTATAAAAGCCCATCCGCGACCGGGAGATATGCCCATCGCATTTGCAAACACATCGAAGCTCCGCAGGCGTCTCAACTGGGCACCAAAACATGATGATCTCGACCAACTTTGCCGTTCAGCTTATGAATGGGAGAAAGGCCTATGAAAACCCATCGCCTATTTTCAGACCGCACCCTGACTCGCGACGTTTTACTACGATCACTGGAAAAAGCAGCCACGTCGGGAGCACGCAACTTGTGGTGTGACCTCAAAACCTGGCGACAAGTACAAACTTTAATATCGACTGAACAACGTTTAAAATTTTTTTGGATTGTTGAGTTGGATATTCCAAGCTGCCGCAACGGCGAGGCTGCGCATGCCCCCAGCGCTGATCAATGGGTCTTGGTAAGTAATGGCAAAGATTTAAAAGCAATTGATTTGGAACAACTGCTCGCTGGCCTGGATAAAAAAGCTCATCTGTTGATTCGCCCCACCAACCGACTCAAGGCCAATGAACTTCTGCCGCATTGGCCGGAGCTCACCCGCGACCGCACGTGGTTTGAATTTTTACCTTGGCGCCCGGACCAGCCTCAACGTTTTACAGTGCCTGAAATACGCCGTTTCATGCGGGATATTTATCGTCTTGATTCGGGCAGAAAGCTAATTTCACCTCCTGGTTTGGAAATATGGGACGATCGCCAGGATCCTCTTTTGGAAGTTGAGCCGTTGATCAAGCCTGACTTTGAACGCCAGGCGTTTCACCAACAGCCGAAGATTTCATGTATTATTCCAACATTTAATAATAAGCTCTTCGTGCAAAGCGTAGTTCTGGCGCTCCTCAAACAAAATCTACCGCGTGAACAATTTGAAATTATCGTCGTTGATGATGGCAGCACCGATGGCACGCGAGAATGTTTAAGAAAATTAGTATTTCCTGAATGGGACAGGGTTAACTTTAGTCTTTACTTTATGCCTAGGCCTTCGCGTCGATCGACGGGCGACAACCATTATCGAGCTGGTATCGCCCGTAATCTTGGTGCCAAGTACGCACGCGGTGAGCGCTTACAATTTTTGGATTCCGATATCTTGGTTGCACCTGGTTTTTTGCAGCGTATGCTGGAACATGCAGAGCAGTACGATGTAATTCAATGCGAACGTCACCACATATTTCCAAAGTATTGCACAAAAACAGTAACCTACGAGGAAATTGAGATCGAACGTCAAACCTATATAGAAGACGCCTCGTATTGGAAGCCTTTCTTCAAGACTAAAAATTGGTCTGCCATAGAAAAATTCTGGAAGTACACATGCACGTATTGCCTCATGGTGCGTAAGAGTGACTTCGATAAAGTCGGCCGATTCAAACGAACCTTCACGACCTACGGCTTTGAGGACGTGGACTTAGGTTATGAATTGGCAAGAATGGGGCTTCGCTTCAGTCTTCTGCATGAAAAGACTTTGCACCTGACCCCACACCGATCAAGATCTGAGTACAGCCACTCTCAGTGGGTCCGGCATCAACTTCTTAGTCGAAGTGCAAAAACATTTTTTAGACAACACTTGGACCCCGAAATACATGACCTATTTCCTTCATTCATGGCTGAAAGCGCCTGGTGGCAACGTTGGCGCCAAAAACTGCGCACAAAATCAGGCTCGGGGTCGGAATAGCTATGCGTCTGAGTGTCGCGGTGGTTGTTCGCAATGATAAATCAGGAGTTGAACGCTTACTGAACAGTTTGCAACGCAGCCTTTGCTCTGATGCAAAACTGGATATTTTAATTATCGACAATGACTCAACTGTACCGATTCCACAAATGACGCGATCCAATTTGAACATTCATGTACTGAAGCGCACGCGTAACTCCATGTGTGAGGCCAGACAGCAGGCTCTGCAAACAGCGACCAGCGAATGGCTGGCCTTCCTCGACTCCGACTGTTTCGTACCTCGATCTTGGCACCAAGAGGTCATTTCGCGCATCAATAGTCTCGATCAATACCAAAATGTCTTGGCGTGGTCTGGACCGAATCGTAATCGTGGCCCTGGATTACTAAACGCCTGCATTCGGGAGTTAGGTGGGTATTTTGCACCCCATCAAAAAATCATGAGTATTTACGAAGTCGCTCATTTGCCAACAGCCGCTATCTTTTACCGGCGCGAGGCGGTGTTGAAGTTAGGCGGCTTTCCTTCGGGCTTTGACGAGGTAGGCGAAGATTTAGCGCTTTCTAAGAGGATTGTACATTCAGGTCACCAGTTGCTTCTAACTCCTCGTCCGGTGGTCGCTCACCAGCAAAAGCAATCTTGGATGGAGTGGCTCAAGCGCATGGAGCGTTATGGGAAGGCTCAAAGTGTGGTGGCAAAAAAATTTCCTGAGCATTTCACGCAACGCAATTTTATTCCCGCTTTCGCTCTGCTCTCAGGATTGGTATTGTTTCTCATCTACCCTCTTTTGATAACGGTGTTGTCGCTTTTTGGAGTTTTAGCTTGGGCCATATTTCGAGGCGCTAAACGCCAACAACCGTTGGAGCGAATCGTCGCAGCCTTTATCGTTGCGACCTCAATCATTGTGTATGGGTGGGGGAGCCTCAAAGGTTTGATTGTGAGGAAATCTTAAGATGGAAAAGTTAGCGCGATCGCATCTATTTTTAACTGCTACTTGGGTGGAATTAGATTCTTTTTTGTCACATCTTGAACCCAAAGGTCCAGATCACGATCTCAGTTCTGCGGAAATTGCTTCACGAATAAAAGCTCAGGCACAAAAAAGTCCCGATAGCCCCATCGTTTTGGCGGCACACGTTTTCGGTCTTAATATGGAATGGGTCAACGACTCAGAAATCAGAGCGCTTGGTCCACAACTTCGAGTGCAAGTTTTATGCGGCCGGGAATTTTCACAATTTAGAGAAAATTGGATGCAGACCTGGACGCAGGCAGGATTCGGAGTCGACAT
>JAYQON010000054.1:0-20388 GCA_038144835.1 Bdellovibrionales bacterium | reverse complement strand
AATAATCTGGGCTCAATACGCACGCGCATGTAATCAACATCATCACCCAATACCACTTGATTGCGTGAAGCGAACCCTAAGAGAAACTGCGGCGCAGGTTTATAGGCATAACTCGCACGCAATGTGTGATCACCTTTATGCCACTCGATCTTTGAGGCCGCGCCAATTTTTGCAATGACCTGCTCAGCACTTGGTCTCACCACGGAATAACGGATATCTTGCAGCCGCGAATTGTATTCAAAAGTATCTGCCGGCGGATTGAACCATGGATTGGCGGAATAAAAGCGATGCTCACGCACGGAAAAATGAGCGCCCAGATCGGGTATGTTCGCGAGAGCGCCTAAGGTGAAAGCTAAATTTCTGTTTTTGACATCAACAAAGACCCCGCTCAAACCGGCACTTTCAGGGCGCAACTTGTTTTGCATGTATCTTGGTTGATATAACCCTTGCCCCCAGTCTCCCTCCCATTCATTCCAGATGTAAAGTTTACGCCCCAGATGCACACTTACTCCACGACTCAACTGGTAGCCCGTCTCGATCTCACGAAGAATGATATAGTTCCAATCCTCTGCAGCACTGTACTCATCACGCCCGCGCAGACTCGCCGTTAGACGACGACGTTTCCATTGACCATCCACCTCGATCGAAATTGAATTGTTATTCTCTTCAGCCGTGGAACGAAAATAAGGCTGAGAGCTACTCAAGTATGTGCTTCGCTGCAAACGTAACCGTCCCTCGGGAACGGAGGCAGTGGCAGACACGCAAAATGCCCAGCAAATTGAAAAAAAAATTGATGAAACAAACGATCGCAACACCCTTCCCCCCAAGTGTACACTCTTAATTTTTAGGGGAAGCGGACTTAGCGAGCAACCTCTATCTGCTGTTGCCAAGCGTCTTTAGCATTATGCCAAGATTGAATTCTCTCAATCACCCAAGCGCTATCATCCCAAGGCAAGTCATGCCCAGCCCATGCGTGACGATAAAGAGGCCAACCCCATTTTTTGTGAAGCGCCTCGGAGCATGATGGATCCGTTAAACGATCACCCAGTCCACTCAACAACATCACTGGTACAAGTGGTTTCTCATCGAGGCCATGAAAGCGGGCCGCAGCCACTAATTGGTTTACAAAATTCAGGTAGGTGACAGGATGCTCAGTTGCAATATGCACCCACAAAGGCATAGCTTTTTGCCGAGCCTCTTGGCTGTTCATTAAAATTTCAATGATAGCCTGCTCGCGTTCCCGCGGTGAAGGCAAAGTGATGATTCGCAAAAATTGTTTCCAAATCTGCCAGCGCAGGCGGTGATGCATAGGGCTTAGAGATTTCAAGCTCGTATTCATAAGAACACAAGAGGATAATTCATCCGGCCGCTGCCGCATCCACTCAAGCGCCACCATAGCACCCATGGAAATGGCAACAATATCAAAACGTAAACCAACGGTGGCCCGCTCGATGGCTACACCACGCACAAACTGAAAAACCTCATCCATGCGCCTGGGACAAGTGACCCTGCGAAACTCGCCCGCGCCAGGAAGATCAATAGGAAGAATCTCATCTTCGGGAAAGGCCAATCTAAACCGATCTAAAAAAGTTCCCCAATGTCCTTTCTCTCGCACTAAGCCGCGCAAAAAAATCCAAGCTTTACGCGACCCTCGCTCTGAAGTTTCACTTCTCATACCAAAGCTCCATGGCCTGGCGATGATGCAAATCCCTCTGTTCTAAAGAACAGTGCAACCATGCCTGGGGAGAAAGAATTGCCCGATGAAGAAAATCAAAAAGATTTAGATGACGTCGCAAAATACGACTACGCCTATGAGGCAGAATGGGGTTGAAAACACCATCTTTCTTTAACAGTTGCAGCGGGTTTTTCTTTAACCATATCCAAGAACCCATCTCGAGTGTGAACGGAAGAAAAAACCCAGAATTGTGGCGCTTTCGATTTTGCAGATACATCCAGTCCCAAGGGTCGCCGTGAATCGTGTATTGTCGTGACATGGGCTCAAAAGCATAAAAATGATGCGGGTAAGTTTGGTCTAACAGCCCCTTCAAAGCGAAAGCTTCGGCAAGATGCGGAAAAGGACGCCGCGAGTGCGCATAGGGAAACCAAAATCTGTCCTGAGCACCAAAACCAGAATGAACATCAATCGCAAAACTGACTCGCGACGCAAGAAGCTCTGTCTCAACAACTTCAAATAATGCCTTTGATTCGATTTCTATCTCACCCTGCAAAGCCCCTCGATAGTAGGGTAAAAGAGGAGTCATGCGATGGCCACGATAAAAACCGCCTCCAGAATCTTCAGCGTCCAATGGCGAATTGCGGATAAGATCTACACCATTGCCATTCGAACGCGTGCGATTCACTATGCCCACTGGGTTGAGAATGGGCATAAACACCAAACGCGAAAACTTTAAGCGCTCTTGAAATTGGCGATCCCAACGCAGAAGCTCCAATAATGTTTGCAGGTAGGCCAGCACGACTTCTGAACCAATCTTTTCAAGCCCGTGGGCTCCTGCAAAAAACCCCAGACTTGGCGCTTCTGGATCTGGATTACCTATCGACAGACAATACAAGGGGTAGCTTTTATCTCCGTGATGAACTTGCGCAACCACTCGAGAACGAGATGCAGAACCAAAACTCTCAATCAAAGATTCGAGTTGAT
Source organism: Bdellovibrionales bacterium (assembly GCA_038144835.1). Classification (GTDB taxonomy): domain Bacteria; phylum Bdellovibrionota; class Bdellovibrionia; order Bdellovibrionales; family UBA1609; genus JALHOQ01. The sequence continues at coordinate 17,729 of JAYQON010000054.1, read as the reverse complement.
CCATTTCAGGAAAATGACGACGCACCAAAAATTCAGTCATCCTTCACGATTATAAACAGTCTTGAGGGGTTGAGGCAACCATGCTAGCCCTGATAGACATCACATCTTTGCAATGGGGGACCACATGGCTCAAGAATCAATCATCCCAGTCTCTGAAAATTGGAATTTATCAGCTTGGGTCAACCACCAGCGTTACCAAGACCTCTACGAGCGTTCATTACGCGACAACGATCATTTTTGGGACGAAGTCGCTGAACGCATTTCCTGGTTTAAACGCTGGACCCGGACGAAAAGCGTGAGCTTCGCGCCCCCTGTCAATATCGAATGGTATATTGGCGGTAAACTCAACGTTGCTTTCAATTGCATCGACCGGCATCTCCCCACCCACAAGGATCGTGTGGCTTTTTACTGGGAGCCTGAAAACAACACTCATCCATCTCAAACCATCACTTATCAAGAACTTAAGGATCAGGTCTGTCGACTAGCAAATGGATTAAAGGAGCTGGGAGTAAAAAAAGGCGACCGAGTGACGATCTATATGCCCATGATTCCAGAAGCGACTTATGCCATGCTGGCCTGTGCTCGTATAGGAGCTATTCATTCGGTTGTGTTTGGCGGTTTTAGTCCTGATGCACTCGCCGATCGAATTCTGGATTGCGAAAGCGATTTTGTGATTACTGCCGATGAAGGACTGCGGGGCGGCAAGCACATTCCGCTTAAGACCAATACCGATGAAGCATTACGCAAGTGTCCGCGAGTAAAGGCTGTAGTGATGGTCCGGCACACGGGCAACAATATCCCCTTCACTGAAGGACGCGATCACGATTACGAAGAACTGACGGCAAGACAAAGCACAGATTGTGAGCCCGAGTGGATGGATGCTGAAGATCCCCTCTTTCTGCTCTACACTTCGGGCTCTACCAACAAACCCAAGGGCGTTTTACACACGACCGGTGGATATTTGGTTTATGCTTCCTATACCCACCATCTAATTTTTGACTATCATTCCACTGATGTCTATTGGTGTGCCGCCGATATTGGTTGGGTCACAGGTCACAGCTATATCCTTTACGGCCCCTTGAGCAATGGTGCGACCAGCGTCCTTTATGAAGGTTTACCCACCTTTCCAACCAGCGCACGCATTTGGCAAATTATTGATAAATACAAGGTGAGCATTCTCTACACTGCCCCAACATTGATTCGAGCCTTAATGGCGCTTGGCGATGCTCCCGTACTTGAGACCTCGCGCCAGAGTTTGCGCCTTCTGGGATCCGTGGGCGAGCCAATAAATCCAGAAGCTTGGTTATGGTATTACCGCATTCCGGGCGATTCACGCTGCCCTATCGTGGACACTTGGTGGCAAACCGAGACTGGCGGCATTCTTATATCTCCCCTTCCTGGAGCCACCGATTTAAAACCAGGGTCCGCAACTTTACCATTTTTTGGAGTGCGCCCGGTCATTGTTAACGAACAAGGGCATCGGCTCGAGGGCGAGTGTCAGGGACACCTGTGCCTGGATGGCTCTTGGCCAGGACAGATGCGCACTGTTTACAAAGATCATGATCGCTTTTATCAAACATATTTCTCCACTTATCCTGGGCTTTATTTTACTGGCGATGGGTGTAAGCGCGACAAAGATGGATATTATTGGATCACAGGCCGAGTGGATGACGTGTTAAACGTTTCAGGACACCGCCTGGGCACAGCCGAAATCGAAAGCGCACTTGTGGCCCACGCCGACGTCTCTGAAGCGGCCGTGGTTGGTTTTCCTCACGACATCAAAGGACAGGGCATTTATGCCTACGTGACACTCAACGCCGGCGTTCGACCAACTGATGAGCTACGCCAGGAATTAGCAGAATGGGTGCGACACGAAATTGGTGGACTGGCGAAACCGGACTTTATTCAATGGGCTTCATCTTTACCTAAAACACGCAGTGGCAAAATCATGCGTCGAATTCTACGCAAAATTGCATGCGATGAATTGGACAATCTAGGTGACACTTCCACTCTGGCGGATCCAAGTATAGTCAAAGATTTGATTGTTCAGCGTTTGAGACGTTGAACTTTTGACGACTTATTCGAGTAGGAACAAGAATTTGACTCAAACGCATTTTTGATTGCAGGAAATACTCATGCTGCCTACAATTTAAGCAGATAATTGCAGTCAAGAAAAACCGCCGAGGTTTTGTGTTTCAGCAGTCGTGTCGCAACTCAGTAAATGTCGTTTTCACTCTGCAAAAAAAATTTCTTGTTCTGCTGTCTCGCATCGCCGTTGACAGTTTCTTTCAGCCCGCGATAGCGTTTGTGCTGTTGCGATCCAACTGCTTCACTTTCACTAGTGACAAGGCTCGCAGCAAAGTTATAGGCAATCGAACGCAAAAACAGGGTCTAAGGATAGATCAAGGCGAACTCGCCGCCCGCAAGGAGCTTAGGGACGACGCTCCGCTTGTGTTCGACTTAGCAAAACATTTGAAAACCAAGGCACGAATCTTTAGAGGGGGGATTAATGGTGGCCTTTCGCAAAGACGGTTATGTCTTAAGGGTACTGCACACACCTGCAATGGCTGATTGGGGGCTATATGAGTTTTGAAACTGAAGTTAAAGAGAAAAGCGTGAAAGAAAAAAATCAGAAGACAGAAAGAAAAGCTAAGAACTCATCTTTGCCCTTGAGCGCTGACGGAGGTGGAATCACATCACCCGACAGCAACCCCGAGGGTCCTATCGTCATGCGCGTACGTAAGCGCGATGGTAGCCTGCAACCCGTCGACGTGAACAAAATTGTGAATGTAGTTCTAGCTTGTTCGACCGGGTTAAAAGAGGTTGACCCCATGCGTGTGGCAGCCAAGGTCATTAGCGGGCTGTATGATGGAGCCAGCACCAAAGAGCTCGATCAACTTTGCATCCAAACCGCAGCACTCTTGATAGGCGAAGAGCCTCAATACTCTCGCTTAGCCTCACGCCTACTCGCGCGCTTTATAACCGAAGAGGTCACTAACCAGAACATTCGTAATTTTTACGATTCGATGACGACCGCCTTCAAACATGGCATCGTTAACGAAGATAAATTCAACTTCGTGAAAGAGCATAAAGAAGCTCTGAATATCATTGTTGACGACTCACGCACGCAGCGCTTCGAGTATTTCGGCTTGCGCACAATCTACGACCGCTACCTCCTCAAAGATCCTAAGAGCCGACAAGTCATTGAAACGCCCCAACATTTCTTTTTGAGGGTCGCTTGCGGGCTTGCGAAGTCATTTCAAGAGGCTAAAGAGTTCTACGAACTGATTTCGAGCCTGGATTATATGCCTAGCTCGCCGACACTATTCAACTCAGCTACGGCCCGTCCACAGCTCTCATCTTGCTATCTGCTGGACTCGCCGCAAGACGATTTGTCTTCGATCTATGATAAATACAAAGACATAGCACTTCTGTCTAAGTTTGCTGGTGGAATTGGCGTTTCTTTTTCACGCGTTCGCAGCCGCGGTTCTTTAATTAAAGGAACTAACGGTCACTCCAATGGTCTGACACCTTGGCTAAAAACCCTGGATTCTTCGGTGGCCGCAGTCAATCAAGGCGGCAAACGCAAAGGTGCTGCCTGTATTTATTTAGAAACATGGCACTCAGACATCGAAGAATTTCTTGAGCTACGCGACAACACCGGTGATGAGGCTCAAAGAACGCACAATCTCAATTTGGCCAACTGGGTTCCTGACATTTTCATGCGCAGAGTAGAAAACGATGAAATGTGGTCCCTATTTGATCCAAAAGATTTTCCGCAATTGGTTGATCTTTACGGTGAAGAGTTCGAAAAGGCCTATATACAGGCAGAGAAAGAAGGCCACTACTCACGCCAGGTGAAAGCACGCGACCTTTATGCCCGCATGATGAAAACGTTGGCACAAACTGGTAACGGCTGGATGACCTTTAAAGATGCGAGCAATACAAAATCAAATCAAACAGGTTTACCTCAAAACGTAATTCACCTCTCAAACTTGTGCACTGAAATTCTTGAGGTGACCTCGAATAATGAAACGGCCGTCTGCAACCTTGGCTCGGTTAACCTCGGCGCTCACGTAATTGACGGTCGTTTTGATTTTGAAAAGCTGGCTCACACGGTTGAAATCGCTATCAAATACCTAGATCGAGTGATTGACATTAACTTTTATCCAATCCCCAATGCTCAATCTTCAAACCAACGTTGGCGACCGGTAGGTTTGGGCGTTATGGGCTTACAGGATGCTTTTTTCAAACTCAACCTGGCGTTTGACTCAGATGAAGCTCTAACCCTGTCGAACAAGATTCAAGAAGAGATCTACTACACGGCCCTAAAGTCTTCCTGTGGTCTCGCAGAACAATTCGGCGTTCATCCTTCATTCGCGGAGACAAAGGCCGCACAAGGAGTGCTACAATTCGACTTATGGGGAATCAAACCCCAGGACTCCGAACGCTGGGAACGGTTACGCCGCAAAATTAAAACTGTTGGGCTACGCAATTCCCTAATGATTGCGATAGCTCCGACGGCAACCATTGCAAGTATCGTAGGAGCCTATGAGGCCATTGAACCTCAGATATCAAATTTATTTAAGCGTGAAACACTTTCTGGTGAGTTCATTCAGATCAATAAATATCTCGTTGACGCCCTCAAGCAACGGGGCCTTTGGAATGAGGAGATTCGCAACAAAATCAAAACAGCCGAAGGATCTATTCAGCACCTTGATGAAATTCCAGCCGATATCAAATTGATTTTCCGCACAGTTTGGGAAGTGCCGCAAAAATCTCTAATTGATATGGCTGCTGGTCGCGGAGCCTTTATCGATCAGAGCCAATCTCTTAATCTCTTTATTGAAAGCCCAACTATAGGCAAACTCTCATCCATGTATATGTATGCATGGAAGAAGGGGATAAAGACGACTTATTATCTTCGCTCACGGCCAGCCACAAAGATCGCCAAGGTCACGACTCGCACAAGCGAGGAGCCAAAGAAGAAGTATTCCGACCAGGAGGCCTTGGCCTGCTCCCTGGAAAACCCAGAAATTTGCGAAGCTTGTCAGTAAGGAGTAACAGCTATGATTTTAGATCCTGGATTTAATTTAACACTGAGACCGATGCGTTACCCGGTATTTTTTGAAATGTACAAAAATGCCATCAAAAACACATGGACCGTGGACGAAGTGGACTTCAGCAATGACATTGTTGATTTACAAAGAAAGCTCACTCCAGCGGAACGTTTTTTAATTAATCGCCTGGTTGCTTTTTTTGCAACTGGCGACTCGATTGTTGGCAACAACTTAGTGCTAAATTTGTACAAGCACGTCAATTCTCCGGAGGCTCGCCTTTACCTCTCTCGCCAGCTCTATGAAGAAGCTCTCCACGTTCAGTTCTATTTAACTTTGCTAGACACTTACATTCCAGATTTGGCGGAACGTGAAAAGGCATTTGCCGCCATTCACAACATCCCTTCCATTCATCGCAAGGGGCAGTATGCCTCAAAATGGATGGACTCCATCAACGAACTGCAACGTCTTGAAACCATGGAAGATCGACGCAAGTTCCTAATGAATCTCATCTGCTTTGCCGGCACCATAGAAGGCCTATTCTTCTTTGCCGCCTTTGCTTATGTTTACTTCTTGCGCTCAAAGGGGCTTCTGAATGGATTAGCCACGGGTACCAATTGGGTTTTTCGCGATGAAAGCGCCCATATCGACTTTGCCTACCAGGTCATTGAAACAGCTCTTGAAGAAGAACCTCAGCTTTTTGATAATCGAATGAAGGACATGGTTATCGCTATGTTCAAAGATGCCATCGATTGCGAGATGCAGTTTGCTGAAGATATTCTAGAGCACGGAGTGGCGGGTTTGAGCGCTAAAGATATGCGGACATACCTGCAGTTCATCGCTGATCAGCGCTTGGAGCGACTCGGTATTGCTCATCAGTTCAATGTCAAAAATCCTTTTGGCTTTATGGAGTTACAAGACACCCAAGAGCTAACCAATTTCTTCGAACGACGTGTGGCAGCCTATCAAGTGGGCGTCACTGGCAACGTGAGTTTTGACGAATCATTCTAGTTCTGACGACAAAGGGAGCTGTTCGCTCCCTTTGTCACTCGTCTCAATTGCATTACTTCATTATTTCTTCATCTTGTGTTCAATAACTACAACAACCTTCGATGCGCCCCCTTGATCTCGAATGACCTGAAACTGAGGGTTATCGATCTCAGCTTCACTGCCCTTTTTAGCAAAAGTGGCATCAAGCTCAGCCTCTTGAGTATTGAACAAGCGGGCTAGCCAATTTGCGCTCTCAGCCATATTGAAGGTATCCATCCGAATACGTCCCATGCCTGATTGCTCCTTAATGTATTTCTTCACATTCTCAGCTCTTTGCCGAGCCATATCCCGGTCTTTCTTCTCAAGAGATCCTTTTAAAGGATGAGCTTTATCAGACCAAGATGCGATCTTAATCTCTGAAATTTGATGATCCTCCGCACGCGCATTTTCAATGGCTTCACGAATTGATTTTTTCTCAGCTTCCGTCAACTGAGTTTGGCCAGAGGTAAAGCTGAGAGTCGTGGACTCAAGATCACCGCTAGAAATCACTTTAGCATGGCTTTCCATCACATCCGTGGGGTGACTCGGCGTTTGTGTACCCTGAGCATTGGCACTCGCGGTCACAGCGAGAGACAAAAAAGCCGCCATTGTCTTAAGGGGAAAATTGGTGCAATTCATAGAACTTAACTCCTTTCAATTCTTCCGCTCCACTTGTGAGCAAAGCCCGGACCATATGCAATTGGACACAAGCACTGTCCGTATGACAGGCTTTAACCTTGAGATTTCTTTTTCTTCTTTTATTGTGCTTATTCAGCAACTATGCATTGGCTGCATCCATCTGTCGCCCGTTCAGGGTTCATATGCGTATGCACCCACCTCCTCCACCACCAATCAACAACCAACTTCTGTCAACTGATGAGGCTCTAAGGCACTTAATGTCCGTGCCGTGGCTGAAAAATTACGAAAATCTTTTTAAAAAAGAAAAATCCCGCATGCTATTAAATTGCTGGTGGTTCTACGTACGCATGGACACAGATGGCGACGGTTTGGGAGATTGGACTCCCATTATTGATGGGAAACTAAGTAAAATACTTTATCCACTCGATGATGACATCGACGGCGACGGATTGAGCAACGTCTTCGACCCTGACCCAATGAGACCCGATAAAAGTTCGCGCCAAGAACATGAAATACCAGAACACCTTACCTTTAAAGACGCAAAAGCAAACCTACAGAAAACGCTTTTTTCTCGCTTCGGCATTTTGGCCATCAACCACTCAGATGAACACTCTTTATTTGTTCTTCAGCAGCTACTTCATATTTTTGAGCGAGCACTACCACCGAAACTTTCTATAAGTCTGCAATTGCGCTACCTTTACGCTTTTCTTGGTCACGACACTCGCCACAATTTAGCTGGCTACTACTATCAAGCCAAAGCCCTGAGTATCGGAGGAGTCTCGAGCTATACCTCAGAATCTGATTTCAATGCAAAAAACCTACAGCACACTTTGGCTCACGAGATAGGACACGCTTTTCTGATGAGTCATGTAAAAGCTGAAGACCTAGCCGCCATCGCCTTCTCGCATGGGGGATGGAATCTTCCGTCTCAGGACTTTTTGATGTCAGGTCTTTTTGCACCATTTTTCTTTAAGCCATTTCCTGAACCTACCAACACTGAAATGGGTGACTGTAAGCCGACGATCTATGGCCGCACCAATATACATGAATGGTTTGCAGACTGTTTTGCCGATTTTGTGATTTCCCGCCTCGATTCGCAGAATAAAAAAAAGCCTCGTTCAGGAACATTTCAAGCGTGGCTTGAAAAGCGTTTCAGAGTTTTTCAGAACTAAAAACTCCAAAAACTGGCCGATCTCGCTGGCGCTGTGGGCCAGTTTAAGATGGATACCAGCCACCCAGCTTAGGCCGCTTTGAGCGGTAAGCAACAACCAACCAAACCAAAGCAACGCCAAGCACAGCGAAGCTTAGCCATTGCCCACGAGTTAAGCCGAACAACTGAAAACCGATATGAGGATCGGGCATACGGAACTGCTCACCCACGATGCGCGCCAAACAATAAAGTACTCCAAACCAACCACTAATGACCCCAGTTTTTTGCGGCCGACGCCAAATCACTAGCAAGATCAGAAAAACTAAAAAACCTTCCAAAAACATCTGATAGAGCTGCGATGGATGCCGGGCAGTCAGCACAGCCGCCAATGCGTCTCGAACAGCTTCATTCCCCCTCTGCACCGATAAAACCAATTGTTCAACGGTGTCTTGCACCATGGTCCTTGCCGTACTGTCGCGCGAATAGCTCTCGAGCCAAGCTTTCCAGACGGATGCATTTACCGTGGCCGTTTCTCCAGCATTCGTATTTATCGACCCAAGGGCATCGACGGCAGGCCCCAAGCTATAAAGTCTGGTGAACTCTCGACTCAGCCATAAATATATCTCTTGCGGAAATTTAACTGCCCAAGGAAGACTCTCAGATGCCGCTCGGCCATAAAGCTCACCATTAATAAAATTCGCTAATCGTCCAAACATAAATCCCAGCGAGCCACCAAAAACTGTGAGATCCAAACAATGCAAAAATGATATTTTTTTTGAACGAGCATAAAACCAACACACAAGCATGACGCCAAGAATACCGCCATGCGAGGCCATGCCACCCTCGTTGACCTTCAAAACCCCCCAAAAAGGAAAATGTCCATCGAAAGACGTTATCAGCTCGGGAGAGTAAAACAGGCAATAACCTATGCGCCCACCCGCGAGCACACCTATGGCCACATAAGTAATAAAATCAGCGATCTGAGCTTCTTTCAAAAGGGTGGACCCCGCACGAGTCATACGCAAGATGGCATAGTATCCGGCGACGAAACCAGCCAGATAGGCTAGACCGTACCAACGAATGCCGAAAGTGTCGGTAAACTGCAAAGCAAAAGGATCTAAGTTGTGAACAAAAGCCATAGAATCAAGTTGTCACGGCGAGTGGTGGCGGTCAAAAAGAGTAAACTTTGACACGCTTCGCCTTTAAGTTTAGCTTGCGCCTATGCGTGTAATCTTAGCAAGTCAATCGCCTTACCGCCGTCGTCAATTAGAAAATTTTGGTCTTCACTTCGATGCACTCGCACCTCAAATTAACGAGGCTGAGCTCAAGTTGGCAGGACCTTCTGACCTCAAAGAACTCACTGTTTTTCTTGCTCGCGCCAAGGCTGAGAGCCTCGCGCCGATTCACCGTGAAGCTGTAATCATTGGTTCAGATCAACTTGCAGAGATTGATGGATTAAGACTGGATAAACCCGGCAACCGTGAACACGCTCTTGCCCAATTGCGGCAGCTGCAAGGCCGCACACACCGATTAATTACCTCCCTTGCTTTGATTCACCTTGGCAAGACGGTCGTTTACACAGATATCGCTGAGATCGATATAAAACCTCTAGATCATGAGACGCTCGAAGCTTATCTCGAAATCGATAAGCCTTTTGACTGCGCAGGATCTTACAAAATTGAAAAAGCTGGCATGGGCCTCATTGCAGGCATCCGCAGCCATGACCCCAGTGCTATTCAGGGACTACCACTCATGGGTTTGACGCGAGCTTTTGAAGAATTGAATATCCCCCTTGCGAAACTTTGGAGGCAAGAATGAGACAGAATGAGCGCCCACGCCGCTTACGTCGCCATGCCGGCATACGAGCTCTCGTTAGCCAAACCCAGCTCTTACCTCGCAATTTGGTTTGGCCAGTATTTATAAAAGAGGGTCACCAAGTTCGAGAATCCGTAACTTCGCTGCCCGGATGCTTTCGATGGTCAGTGGATGAATTGGTGCGCGAAATTGGACAACTCAATGGCCTACACGCAATTGCACTCTTTCCTCAAATTGAAGATCGGTTAAAGGATAACCAGGGAACGCAAGCCTGCAATCCCGATGGCCTTGTACCAAGAGCTATAAAGGCGATAAAAGATTGTTACCCAGAACTCGTGGTTATAAGTGATGTCGCTTTAGACCCCTACTCATCGGAAGGACACGATGGGCTCGTAAAAAACGGGGATGTGCTGAATGACGAAACCCTTCTCGTACTCGCCGAGCAAGCCCTGATTCAAGCCCAAGCGGGAGCCGATTTTGTCGCCCCCAGTGATATGATGGATGGCCGCGTAGGTTGGATTCGCAAACAACTTGATGAAAATGGCTTTATCAACACTGGAATTATCTCTTACTGCGCGAAATATGCCTCTGCTTTTTATGGACCCTTCCGTGATGCACTCGAGAGTGCTCCGCGCTTTGGAGACAAAAAAACTTATCAGATGGATCCCGCCAATAGTCGAGAGGCCTTGCGCGAAGCTCGCCTTGATAGCAACGAAGGCGCTGACATCCTTCTTGTAAAGCCGGCTCTTGCCTATCTGGATATCATAGCCGCTCTGCGGGCTGCCTCCGATTTGCCAATTGCCGCTTACAATGTTAGCGGCGAGTACGCGATGTTAAAAGCGGCTGCGGAAAAAGGCTGGATTGACGAAAAAAATACGATTCTTGAGGTTTTAACTTCAATAAAACGCGCTGGGGCCGATCTCATTTTTTCTTATCACACTCCGCAGGTCCTAAGATGGCTTTAGGCTGCCCGAATTAGTTTTGTGACGATGATATCGTCTTGTTCAATCTGCTCGACCTCACTTTTAAAGTGAGGAAGATAATCGAGAAACTGGCGCACGATACGCTCGTCGAACTGGCGACCAGAAAAATCCTTCAGCTCTTGAATTGCTTTGTCCTCAGACAGAGGTTTACGGTAAGGGCGTGCGTGAGTCATTGCATCGTACGCATCGACAACAGCAATCACTCGCGCAAACAGGGGTATAGCCTCCCCTCGCATATTAAATGGGTAACCTGAGCCCTCGACTTTTTCATGATGGTATTTAATACCCGGGAGCTGAAAGCGAAAAAAAGGAACCTTATCTAAATGCTGAATCATCTCCGCGCTCAGCTGAGGATGGGTCTTCATAATTTCTATTTCATGCCTTTCCAAACGACCAGGCTTGACCAGAATTTTGCGTGGAACGCGTATTTTTCCGATGTCGTGAAAAAGTCCCGCAAACTCCAAGACGGCTTGCTCAAAATCATTAAGCCCCATGGCCTTAGCTAATTTTCGTGATCCTCGTCCTACTCGGCAGCAATGTAGGTAGGTAAAAATATCTTTTTCTTTGACGATGCTCAGAATCTCTTCCGCGACCTGCCCTGAATAATCTGGGATATCGTCCCAAGCCATGTCAACCTACCTTCCACCATATTGATATGAAATGGCTATCGGCACAAAACGAGGCGATCTAAAGGAACCGCTGTCGAATTTTAAGAATCTCATTTTGAGGCAAATTAAAAAAAGAAATGAGCTTGGCCCAAAAGCGATTTTTCGGTGGTTTTAGCTCCATCCTTCGGCTCATCGCTCAGGCTTTTGTAGCTCAAATCTAACTCTAAGCTCGATATTAGAAAAGAACTCACGCCAAAACTAATCTGAGAAGACTTGCCTTCGCGTAAAGCTCGAGTGGCATTAAGTGTCTCATAATTAAATTTAAAATAACTTTCTTCCCAAAAGCGAAATCGATTCTCAAGTGTGACCAAAGATCCCGCATCAAAACGTTGCACTAAATTGTCATCTCTCTGCAAACGAGTAAGATCAAAGGACAATGTCCAAATCCCCAGGGTGCCCCCCCCAGTGAATGAAGTCATGATACGTTTCACCTTCGCGGCATCTTGGGATTCGGTGCTCCAATGAGAAAACATGGCGTAAGCGCCCAATGTCACCCAGCGACCACCCAAATTCCATGCATAACCTTGGTCACGACTCAGACCAGGTGAATCATTCGAAGAATCATTGATCGGCAAAATGTAATGAAAATTGAAAAACGGTACATTGGGTGCAGTTCCGACAGTCAGTGCACGATGCACACTACCATAGTAAAGACCTGACGCCGAGGCGAACAGCGTATAGTGATCTGGATTATAATGCCCGAACATGGGTCTATACAGACCATGCATAATAAATGAGTTGTACGGCAGATCATCCACCATAACATACGCGGAACGAGGTATGCTTTTGGTCGCTCCTGAATACCAGGCCGAATCACCTGGTCCGTTAGCAAAACGCGATTCATACACGAGGGTCAAACCATGGATGGGTTCGGCACTCACCGCTAGATCGGCAGCCATTGGAAAAGTAGCATCAATCTCTGTCTTCACATCACCCGTTTGCTTTTCACGCTTCATGTAGAAATAGCGTAAATCCAAACCTGCATTGAAATAGTTTTTTCTTCGCACCCGCCATGGATCCTCATCAGGAATCCTCATGCGAGCCAACGACAAATCTTGCTCAATGATCTTTTCATGAGCCGCGCGGGTTCGATCATAAGCACTCTCTGGCAATCTTTCCCGAGTCTCACGCAAACGAAAGCCTTCAGCCATTTCTCGACGCTTGGCCTTATCATCTTTTGCTTGCAAAAATTTTTTTAAACGCTCATCTGTGTAGTGTTGTTGAGCAAGTACTTCTGGACGCCTCTGATTCATTTTATAACGGTCAACATAGAGAGAATTAAGAAAACGCTCCTGATTCCATTTACCATAGGAATTACGCAATCCCCCACCGTTGGGGTTGGTATGACAGCCCTGACACGAGAGTGTGCAACGGCGATCCGCCTGAGGAACGTTAATCCGCCCAGGAGAATGACAACTCGCACAGTTTTGGGCAAACCTACTCGACAACCAAGGCTCTGAAAAGGCGAAACCAGAGCTCAATATAACCAAACCGATGATCAGAGCTCTGGCAATTAACTTCATAAATAAAATCTCTAAACGACGAATAATTTAAAGAATTGCGCAATTTCCACGCAGCGAATTTTGACTCATAACAATCGTATTGAGATGGTCGGCAAAAGCTACTCCACTATTTAAGTCATAAAGCTCTTCAGTATTGCTTTGTAAAGCGCGCGCCCATTCATTTGCTCCTAAATTCTGGCAACCTGAGATCATGGCTAAGGCGTCTACGTGATACCCCTGCCCCATAGCGACCTGGCGCTTGATTTCACCCAAATTCTGCTCGATGTACTGTTCACGCAACTGTTTGGTGATGTGGTATTCCAACATAGAGCACTCCCCCCAGGAAGAGAAGTACTGCACTGAAGACATAATGTTTCCCGTAGACACGCCAGGATCCACGCTGCTGGTTGTTTTTTCTACAGAAGATCCTACCGATGAACTCACGGCACCATGCTTTTTTGTATTGGCGCCCCAAGTGTTGCCTAAATGCTCATACTTAACTAGCCATCCATCTTTATAAATCATTTTTGCGCAACTGTAGGCATCTGCATAAGCTAAATTAGAAAAACCCAGAGCAACTAAGAATCCAAACAATACCTTCATGATGAAATCCTTTAAGTTGTGAAAAATGATCCTTTACTTATAACATTGATATTCCATGTTGATATGAAGTTGATGTCAAACCCAAAAAACGAACTAGCCTCAGGTTGAGGGTCTAATTGAAAAGCAAAATTTTATCGATTTTTTTACACCTATTGCACCTCTTCGCTTTTCCCACCTTGTCGCTTGCAGATTCAGAGGCATTTTCAGGACCACATTCAAACGTAGAAAACAACGCGGCAATTGAAGCGGTGGGCCACTCCCGGCCTTGGCTCAATTTGCTTTATTATGAAAATAAAGGCGGCAAATTCCTCAGCCTTGTCGACAAAGCCATTTTTTTTAGATCGCCAAATGGCCGCACTGATCCCGTCGCGGAACTTAAGACAATGGTGCATCTTTTTTCGCAACCCCAAGAGGCCTCAGACAATCATCCACAATGTTTATTTCCGTCGCGATATAAGTTCTTGACCAAATTCTTCATTTTGCAACCTCCCATCCGTTGTCCGAAACTTGAAGAATGGAAGATCAACTACAAACCCACTGAAATCACGCTCGTTTACGCCTCTCAATACCTATCTAATCCAGCCTCCGTCTTTGGCCACTCATTTTTGCTTTTTCCCTCAAGTGCGCAAACTCGCAGCCTTTGGCTAACAATGAATTACGCGGCAACAATTCCCAAAGAAACCAGCGGTCTTGCTTATGTGTTTGGCGGAATCACCGGTTGGTTCGGCGGACAATATTCCGTCATGCCATTTTATCAAAGAATTTTTCAGTACGGCAGTATTGAGAACCGTGATTTGTGGCTTTACAAAATCACTATGTCTGAAAGTGAGCGCTCGTTTTTCACTGATCACTTGTGGGAACTCGTACATGCCGCTGACTTCAAATACTATTTTATGGATGAAAATTGCGCAGGCATATTACTGAGGACATTTGCAGCCACTCTCGAGGACATGCAAGAGAGTTACAAATTGCCTATCTACGTGCATCCAATGGAAGTGATTCATCGTTTGCAAAAAGTCGGAAGAATTTCATCAGCAGACATGATCCCATCTCAAGGTAATATTTTACGCGCCAATCTTAACTCCCTTGATACCCAACAAATTCAACACTTTCGCCAAGCTCTGGAAAATCCCGAACAGCCGATTCAAAACGCAGACGCCGCGACAGCTGAAACATTGATGCAATTTACCGCTTTTTTGGCCACCAAGAATCTAGGCGAACTTCCTACAAACTTTAAGGCCTTGGATCGAGCCGCCCACATTCAGCGGGCTCGGTTTTTAACGCCCCCTATGCCGTTCCCTAAAAAGTCTGCTCTAAGCCAAGCTCCACACCTAGCCCACGGCTCATCCGCAGTGCAGGCCGGATTCAGTCTGACTAATAACCAAATCAATACCTCCTTAGGATACCGCTTCGCTATTCACGATATTCTTGACGCAGATCCTGGATTTTTAAAAAACTCCTCTGTTGAGGCTCTAAGTATCAAGCTAGCTATTCACAATCGCAATTTATGGATAGAAGATCTAACTCTCGCCCGAATTGATAACTTTCAACCGTTTTATCGTTTCGACCCAAAGGCCTCCTGGCGAATCTTAGTCTCCTTACGAGAAAATCTAATGACCGCTAATCCAGTAGATCACTATGGTGTTCTCGAGGGCGCATACGGACTCACCGCCGAAACAGCCGGTCAGTTCATTTACGCAATGATTGCCGGGTACGCGAACTTGAGTGGCAATCCCGTTACACCAAACTTTGAGATTGGCCCTGAAATTGGCACCATATTGCATCGAGGTCGAATAAAAGGCTCACTGAGTTTGGCGGGCGGTCAATCCTTCTTCACTCAATCGCCCCGAACCTTTATCAAAACTAAGTTTGGATTGGGATTAAGTCTTCAGCGCGATCTAGCATTAATTGTCGAAGGTGAATGGTCAAAACTCGAAGACATTCAGCAAGAAGGCTCTCGATATAGACTCGGAGTTAGACACTATTTTTAATAGGGCACTTCTCTTTTTAATAGGGCACTTCTCTAGGCGAGATAGGGTTTTAAAAAGCTTCCCGTAATGCTGTTCTTTTTTTGCACGATCATCTCGGGGGTACCCGTCGCCACAATCTGCCCACCAGCTGAGCCACCTTCAGGCCCTAAATCTACGACATAGTCACTGCATTTAACCACATCCAAGTGATGTTCAATAACCACAACTGTATTGCCGTGAGCGACAAGCTCTTGCAACAAATCGACAAGTTTTTTCACATCCTCAAAATGCAAACCCGTCGTGGGCTCATCAAGAATATAAAATGTCTTGCCGGTATCGCGTTTTGAAAGCTCACGTGAAAGCTTGACCCTCTGGGCTTCACCACCAGAGAGTGTGGTGGAGCTTTGACCCAGAGTCATATAATCCAAACCGACTCGATGCAAAGTCTCAAGCTTGCGTTGAATGTGTCGGTGGTTCTGAAAAAACTCAAGTGCCTCCTCTACTGTCATGGCCAAAATATCCGCGATGGATTTATCGCGAAATTTGACGTTGAGAATTTCACGGCTATAACGAAGTCCCTGGCAACTGTCGCAGCGAACGAATACATCAGAAAGAAAATGCATTTCTACGCGTTTTTGACCAGCGCCTTGACAATCTTCGCAACGACCACCTTTAACGTTGAACGAAAAATAGCCTGGCCGATACCCACGCACTTTGGCTTCCGGAAGCGCAGCAAACAAATCTCGTATCATAGGAAAAAGACCCACATAAGTGGCAGGTACCGAGCGCGGCGTGCGACCAATGGGACGCTGATTGATCTCGATAATACGATCAACATGGTCCAAGCCTGAAATCTTGCTGTGAGGCGCGGGTTGTAAAGACGAGCCGTTAAACTCCCGAGCCAAGACTCTATAAAGAGTATCGATAATTAAGGTGCTTTTTCCTGACCCAGAGACGCCCGTCACGGCTGTGAGGGTTCCTAGAGGAATAGACAAATCTACATTTTTAAGATTGTTGCCGGTGGCGCCTTTTAAGGTCAGATATTGACCGTTGCCTGATCTCCTGTGACTCGGAACTTCGATTTTCTTTCTGCCCGAGAGGTATTGGCCCGTGAGTGATTTCTCATCCCGCAGTAAAATTTCTGGCTTTCCAATAGCCAAAATCTCTCCACCCAACCGTCCAGCTCGCGGTCCCATATCAATCAAATGATCCGCCAGTCGAATCGTCTCTTCATCGTGCTCGACCATCAATACCGTATTGCCACGATCGCGAATCTCCTGAATCATTTCCAATAAGCGATGATGGTCTCGCGGATGCAAACCAATGCTCGGTTCATCTAAAACATACAAAACACCCACTAATCCTGAGCCGACTTGCGTGGCTAAACGAATCCGTTGAGCTTCCCCTCCCGACAAGGTACGCGTAGGACGGGCAAGACTAAGATAACCAGCTCCCACTCGATCCAAGTAATCCAACCGACTTTGAATCTGAATCAGGATCTTATCGCCAATCAGGGATTGACGCGAGTCAAGGTTTAACTCCCGCATCCAGCTCCTTAAATCCGCAGAAGGCAGTTCTGAAAGCTGGATAATGTTTCTTCCATTCAACAAGACATTACGAGCATTTTCATTTAAGCGCGTACCATGACAGTCTGGGCATGAGCGCAAAGAATATTCGTCAATTGTATCTTCTTCTTCGTCTTCGCTCGCCTGCAACTTTTTGTTTTTAAAATAATAAGCAGTTGTGGTTACAGATCGACGCCCTTCACCTGCGTCGCCAGCCAAAACTCCCTCAGTTTCAATCTCTTGAAAATCCAATGTCCCCAGGCCATTGCAGGTGGAGCAGGCTCCTCGCGGATTGTTGAAGCTGAAAAGTCTCGGTTCCAAGTCGGGGACCGCATGACCACATTGCGGGCAACTTCTGTGAATGGAGAAAGTTTGCTCCTGACCACTGCCTACAAGCTCAATTTTGACTAGCCCCTGAGCCAAACTTAAACTCAGATTCAAGCTTTCTTTGAGACGTCCAATAAACTTAGCGTCTACCACTAAACGATCAACCAAAAGATCAATGTCATGTGTTTTATGGCGAGCCAGTTTTACCGCCTGATCTAAATCTATCCATTCGCCATCAACCCGCGCACGACTAAAACCCTTTTTAAGCCACTTTTGAAACTCAGTTAGAAACTCACCCTTTTTTCCACGCGCCACAGGCGCCAACAGCATAAACTTGCTGCCCGCCTTCATTTTCATGATCGTATCAATGATCTCCTGGGGTGTTTGTCCCTCGAGAGGCAGGTGATGTTGAGGGCAATGC
>JAYQON010000053.1:0-20692 GCA_038144835.1 Bdellovibrionales bacterium | reverse complement strand
TTTTGGCGTGCCAGTTTGGCTATTTCGCGAGCACTGATTCCAGTTTCTCTTTCGGCTATTATTAATAGCGCCGCCTTGTCTCTGCGCAGATCAGAAGACGGCAGCAGGTTGGCGACCTCGAGCCAATATTCTTTGTCAGCTGCGCTGAAGGTGCGTTGAACCTTTTCACGAATGCTGTCGTTCGAGATCAAGAGTCTAATCAGTTTATCGGTGTCAGTACGTGGCTTGATCGTGCTGGGTGTAGTCGAGTGTTGCACGGTTTGGGGCGGTAGAACTTTTTCTGAGTCCCGTCCGACCGTGGGGGGGGGCGAGTCTTTCTTCAGCGGCAAGTGGAATATATTTACTCGAACGGATTGTGGAAGCAAGAGCCGCAAACTGTAGTGAATTTAGAACCGCGTGAAGTGCGCATTGAGTTTGCTTCGCCTCTTTGACCTGCGCTTGATCTGAGCATTTCCCGTCTTTTGTGCTCGCAATGAGGGCTGCTGGCTTGTTCGAAAAGCACTCGCGGTCCATCGAGGAATAAGCACCTACCGTGTCGAGTCCCGCAGCGCTAATCTGGATGATGCGCGTGGTACGCGCATAAAGCAGGCCTTCAGCGCGCGCAACAGTCGCTCCTCGCAAAACTTTTCCGGCGAGTGTTCCAGCGCGTGCGATCGCTGTCGCGCCTCCCGTGAGAGCAAGCGAGCCGACCGTGAGGCCAATATCAAGAGCAGTGGCTCCTTTGCCATATTCGGCATCGGCTTTACATGCAACAGCTTTCAGTACCGGCTCTTGCTCAATCGCCCTTTGAACCGCGTAAGGATCGTTCATCAGAGCAGTGCGCGCGTTCCGATCGAAAGATTTTCCGTTCTCTCCACGGGCTGTTTTTTCAAAGTCTTGTGCCGCTTGCCTAAGTGCGGCGGACGCACGCGCTTTTGCCAAATTCAATCGCTCCTCAAGACCCTCGGATTTTGGCCTTAGCGCCTCATGCTCAATGAAGGTTCGATAGTCGGGAACATTCACACCGGCGATCGAATGCAAAGTTGATTCGTAAGCTATTCGATGTCGAATCAGTGATTCGCACACTGTGTAATACTCCGGATTAGTTTGAGGCGAGTAATCGTACTTTAAGTCTTCCAACGTCAGCGGGCATATTTTGCCGACGACCTGTGGGCTCTGCAGCTTTTTAATTGCAGTATTTATCCCCGCCCGCAGCTCGCTAAGAACATAGATCTTGGATGGTAGGTCGTTGGCTTTCTCAACTTGCCGGGCAGCACATCTTAGATCTTGAGCACGCTCATTTCCTATGTAATTGAAAAACCTATCAACAAGTTTGTCATTCTGACTGCCTAGGATTTTATCAGCCAATTTCCTAAGCGAACTCAAATTGGGCGATTGCGGATTGGTGCAGCGACAGTCGGAATCGATTCGCGCCATCGCTTCAGTCGCTTTTTCAGTATCGATTGGACCGCAAGTGTTCGCTGACAAATAGTAGGCCCCTGCCGATAGCTTCTCGAGCAGAAGAGCTCGCGCATGCATCGCATGGAAAGCCGCTGTCGCCGCAGCCAAGATTTTGGTCCACCGAAGAACACACATCTGTATTGTATCGGCTATAAAAAGCCCCTCTTTAGGTTTTCATACAAAAGTCTGGGGCGCACTTCAGGAGGACTGCTTTTGGACCTCGTTGGTGGGGTGACCGGCCAGATACCTCAGTTCGCCAGTAACCGTCATTTCAAGTGAGCGCTGAATTTTGGACCCTAGAGAACTTGCTCGGTGGTCCGATGAGCTGGCCGATTGGCACTAATCGGACTGATGAATGAGCTATCGCGATTTCGCAGAATTTGTTCAAACTGGTACTGTTTAGGTTCGGTCAGTTGAGTAATGAATCGATGTCAGGTCCAGGTACGATTTAATGTGCTTAGGATAGGCCTGGGGCGCAGGTCGCCACTCAATAGGCTGACTTTGTGACCAGAACCCCATCATGGGGTATTGACACGATAACCATATGGTTATACAAAGAAAGAGTGAGAATTGAGTTCCATCGGTCCGGCTCTGGACGAAGCTACTTTGAAGATTTCTTGAACGGACTGCCAAAGCGCGACCGAGCCGAGATTCTTGCGGTTTTTAGTGAGATTCGTACCCACGGCTTTGCGGCAATGGGTTGTCAGTTTCGCCAGATCGAGGGCAAGTTGTGGGAGATCAAGATTCGCACAGCCGGCGGTGGCTGGAGGTTCTTTTATGCGTCATTGGCGGCTGATTATATCTATGTCCTGCATTCATATAAGAAGCAGGGGCAGAAGGCTCCGCCTAAAGAGATCGAAGTGGCCCGGAAGCGGCTCAAGGAGGTTTTAAAATGAAAAAGGCAAAAGGTGTTTCTTTCGATGATATTTTAGATCAACAGCTTCAGGATGATGAAATTCGAATGCACTATGAGGAGCGCAAGTTTTATCTTCAAGTGGCCCGACTCGTGGCCGATTTAAGAGCGAAGAAGGGCTTTTCCCAAGCTCAACTAGCAAAGGCTGCGGGTGTGACTCAGCCGCTGATTGCTCGGCTCGAGAGCGGCGACCAGAGGAGGACTCCCACCTTTGAAACCATTTTCAAAGTATTAAAAGCACTTGGATACAGAATGGAAATCAATATTCAGCCTGAGCGCAAGGGCGCTGCTTAGCTTTCTGGATTGTTTGCCGAACGAACGCCTCACTGGCGCCGATATGCCGAGCGACCTCTTTTGCGGAGCCATGCTTCGCTGTCAAGATGGTCAGATCGAGGCCGGTAAGCTCCATCGGCTCCGCAACCAGGTCAAATTCCAAAGGCAATCGCGCGTGCATGGCTACTATATCAAAAAAGGGCTCTCCGGCGGTTCGTCTACTCCGAGGTCTTGGGCACCAGAAACTTCATATATTCACGCATACTTGGGTTCTTCTCACTTCATGGTGGGTTTGCATCCCAAACGCTCTAAAGACAGGCATTTAACAGCCTCAGTCGGTAATTTTCAAACGATCTCAGTTCGCCAGTTTTTAAGGGTTCTACTTAATCGTTTCAGCTCTTTACGTTGTGACTGCATCAGCGCGTTTGTCTGACAGCCTACGATCGATAGCATCTCATTAGTAATAGAGCAGTTTGTGTCTGGGTTTAATGAGCAGTCGTCGGAGCGCAAGTTTTTTGCCTTGGCCAGTGAAGGCGACTCGGTGCTTGCTTAAGATTGGAGTTAACAGCCGAAGCACATCAAACTTGTCGGCGAGGATCCTGGCATTCGGGAACTGCTCTTTTATAAAGCTTCGGTAGCTGTCGTTCATGTCAGAGAATAGGAAAAAAAATGAGGGGTTTGGGGCCGGCCGTCGTCTCTAACTAGCACCGTCCGTCCCTCGAACCGATCCTCAGCCAGTGATTTTGGTGGTTGGTTAGGGATTTCGGCAAGTCTTTAAAGTCCTTACCTGTGTTGAATCATTCACAATGAGCGACTCGTGCGCAAAGAAAATTCATGAGGTCTGCGGCTCTGAACGTAGATCCCCAATAACCTGAAAACCCTCATTCTTCTTCCTATCCTCTTGCCACCTCTCTACAGAACCCGAACGAATTTGTTTACTTGGTGAAGGCCGACGAATCCTCGATGCAGTTCAAGTACATCTCGCTTATTGCTGGCAAATGGCAGTTGCAGCTCTCCAGTAAGACCGAGCCTTGGGCGAGGCTCTAGCCTCTTATAAATAATCCCGCAAATGGACCAAGGTCTTGAAAGTTAAGGCGCCAGCCCAGTAAAAAATTAGCCCCTCAGAGTCGTCATAAAAGCGACCGAGAAGATGAATATGGTCTTTGAAAATCTGAAATTTGTTTTCCATTGGCGGTCTTTTCGCGTCTTCAGTGTCCGTGAACGTTCGACTGTTGAACGCTAAGTGACCGGAAACTGAGATAAGGAGTTGAAGAACAGAACATTGTGGACTGTAGCTGAACAGTTCACCTTCAGTGACTGAGAACTGAGATAAGGAGTTGAAGCAAATCGACGGGGCTTATCTCGCCAAAATCGTGAACCTTCAGTGACTGAGAACTGAGATAAGGAGCAGAGGGGTTCCCCGACATCAGTTCAAGACTATCTGGACGACGGGTAAAATAAGTGGCCTCGAGTTGGTGGCCGTGGCCGGAGGGTCTGAGCACTCGCCAAGATGATCAATGGCACCGCCGTAGACCGTAGTTGGCTGGCGGGTGCGAGGTAGCCGTGCCGTCGAAAATCCTAAACGCCAAAGAATACAGCCAACGACGCTTTGCACATGAATCCGCTTATGCCCCTGAGCCTTGGGTAATAAATCTCTTCTTATGCTTGTCGGCGTCCCCGCCCATCTCGGGGCCACCGGCCAAAGTGGCCAACCTAGCGAAATCAGTTGCGGCCTCCAGATCATTCGTTTTTGTTCACACTGTCTCATTTTGAGAATGGCGCTCGCAAAAAAAATTGCTTTTTGATTAAGCCACTCAGTAACATATTAGGATGCAAAGCCTAATAATTATCGTTCTTCTTATTTTTGGTTGTTTGGCACACGGAAAAGCATTTGATTCCGCTGCTTGCTCTGCGGCGCTGGTGAGATTAAAAGTTCTGAAAACGAACGCAGATCTTTCCAAGGACGACCGGGCATTCTGTCAAGTCGATTCAAACTCAAGAAAAATTTCGAAAGACACATGTGAACCCGCTGAAGCCGCAGCCCGCATTCAAAAGGCCTTTCTTCAAGGGAAAGCTAACGCTTTTATGGATGCCTGCAGAGGCCATAAGGCCGCGACTTTATCTCCGAAGAATCGCAAGGTTTTGGACGACGCCTGGTTCTTAATTGAGAGTGCGACTGCCGAGCAATGGAATAATGAAAACATTAGAATGGAATCCGGCGGATCAGTTCGATAGGCCAAATTCGCTACTCTGTGAAGCTCAAGGCGGCCGGTATTGAATTGGCCGGCCGTCATCTCTAACTAGCACCGCCCGTGCCTCGAACCGATCCTCAGCCAGTGATTTTGGTGGTTGGTTAGGGATTTCGGCAAGTCTTTAAAGTCCTTACCTGTGTTGAATCATTCACAATGAGCGACTCGTGCGCAAAGAAAATTCATGAGGTCTGCGGCTCTGAACGTAGATCCCCAATAACCTGAAAACCCTCATTCTTCTTCCTATCCTCTTTAACCCGCTTGCCGTTTTGCATATTTCTGAGCCACCTGAACAGCTAACGATTCAACCATTTCAACCAACCCACTTGGGCTCAAAACCGTGGCACTCGGCCCCAAACTCAACACCCATCGAGCCAACTCGTCATTGACCCTAACATTGAGTTTCAACCGAACCCCCTGCTCAGTGCGGATAGTTTGCTGCGTATCATGCCAACGTCGTTCAGACACAAAGGCAGCGATCGGGCCCTCTACCAAAATCTCAACAGGCATTACCTTGCCCGCATTGAGAATACCAAAGCCGTCCTTCAAAAGCTCCTCGGGCGCATAGCCATGCTTTTCATAGTGCTGCGCTTGATCCATTTCTGCATTCTGGATGCGAGCTAAGGCATAGGTGCGGGGCTCATTTTTACCCAAGTCTTTGGCAATTAAATAAATACCACCATTAGCAAAATACAAAAATTCTGGACCTACCCTTCGCTCAACGTACCGACCAGCATTTTCTCCGCCCTCTGAGCGATACGAAATCTTTAAGATATGTCCCTCTTCAAGAGCACTGTAAACCGTATCAAGAATGACCTGCGAAATATTTGTATGCCAAACCATCTGCGGCCTGAATGCGATGTTGCGCAAAAACTCGTCAAATGCTGTCGTATCAGTACCCAAAACTTTTTCAATTTTTAAAAACAAACTCTGCAATGCCTCAAAGATCGGCGTGCCTTTAAAATGATCCAGTGATTTACGAGCAACATAAAGTGCGAATATCTCATGGTAGGTAAACTGAATATGTTGCTTGATTTCAGCAAATGGAGCCATCTTCCATCGCGATTCGGGTCCACTACCCTGCGTTTCTAAGGGAATGTGAGCACCTTGCAGAAGCTCAAGATCCCTATGAACAGTGCGCTTATCGACATCGAAACCATCATCCCTCAGGCGCTCATGTATTTCACCCACCCGAAGGCCAAGCCTCGAAGTTTCGAGATAATGAAGGATACGAAAAATTCTCAAGGTCATTTCATGGCGTGCCATACAGCTTCCTATCGGCTTGACCTAAGCCTGGGTTGAGGCCGTGAGATATTTCTCAAAATTATACTGACCTCATGCGTCGCACACCGTCACTACACTCAAGTTATTCACCAAACCGGGAGAGTTTATGGTTAATCGATTTAAGTTGGTTCTATCGAGCTTCCTCTTAACAATGACTGCCTGTTCATCTAATCCGCGAAAAAATGTCGTTGAAGCCGGAAATCAAGAGAATCGACCTGTTTGGGCCACGGGCGCAAAAGTCAATTGGACCGAGGGTGAACAGGTTTTGTTTCGCAGCCAATACACAGTTCGTGGAGATGAACGAGTGAATGGATGCTACCAACTTGCAAGAATTGATGCCAGCACCACTTTACTACGCGAAATCGCTGAAGATATACGCGGCCAGATCAATAACGCTCAACAGAGCATTTCGGAAACTGCAGAGAACATTCTCAATCAATCCGTGAGCAGTGAATTTTCTGGCCGTATTTCAGGGCTACGATTTTTGGAACAGTACCACGAACGCTACAAGGTTTCCTCTACCGAGCGGATAGACTGTTACCTACTGAGCAGCATCAACAAATCTGACTACGAAGCTATCCGTCGACAGATCATTCACAATGTGACCAAAGCTGATCCAAGCCTCAAAGCTGTGCTGAATAAAAAGCAAATCGAGTTTTTTTCAAATATCAAAAACGCAAATGAAAGCCCATCCAGTCAATAGGTCGATGCTCTGATAGGAAGCGTTTTTAAAAATTCACAAAACTGAGGCTTTTATGCAAAAAATGTCCATCGTATTTATTTTTATTATCAACTTGATGGCAAATCGAGCCCTTGCCCAAGCCCCTAACGCCGTTTCTCCGGGAGGAGATTCCGATTGGACGAAAATCTCGGCCAAGCAAAATGGAGATCATATGCTTTACGTGGGCAGCGCCGTGGACGCTACTTCAGAAGCGGCGGCCCTTCAATCGGCGGAACAAGATGCTTTGACTCAAATGATTAAACACTTTTTCGGTGTTAAACTGAATTATTCAGTGCAGACAGCAGAATCACTGACCAACATTAGTCTCTCAGTTAATCAATCGGAATTATCAGAAAATGTTCACATTCAAGGGATCACTCGTTTGAATACAAAAACTTTAAAGATCAACTGGCGCAAGTACCATGCGTGGGTGCAAATTTCAGTGCCAGTGAAAGAGCTAAAATCAGAGCGAGCCAGACTCATTGCTGAGCGCCGCAGAACCACAGGTAAAGCTGCTGAGAAGCTAGCACGTAAAGAAGCTGAATGCTCAAGTCTACTTCGCCAAAAGAAAGAACAAGCTACGGCCGAGCTCGAACGCCAAAAAAGAATAAGTAGTGGCCAATTCCCTTTACTCTACAAAGGAATGTCACGCGAGGAGTTTGGCAAAGGTTACCCTGAACCAGATTTTTTCTGTCGGCGATCCAAGTCCGAAGTCATTTTATATAAAAAACATTGGAAATTCTGCTCAAAAACCGAAAATGAATGCTGGTTTCTGTTCTTGCGCGGAAAACTTGACTCATGGCTTTCTGTGAAGCGCGAATTTATAAAATAATTTTTCAAGCCATCAAGTCATAAACGATTCAAAAAAGGTAAACACACGTATCCGTTAAGCAACTTTGCTCGTTTCAACATAATAACCAGAAAGCTTGCACAGAATGAGAGCAACCATCTGTCCTCAATCGGTAACCGTAAGCCGTTTTTTGTACGGCGAAAGGAAAACTAATTCATGAAGTCTGACTTAGGTCCGAACAATAAAGGGATGGAAATTCACTTAGCCCGCAATTTAAAACGACTATTGCAAGAAAACCAAATGACTGCCTCCGCGCTGGCCCGAGAAGCGGGAATACCAACCACAACTTTATCAAATTGGATCGCAGGCCAGTCCCCCAAAAACATTCAACAGGTTTACCAGGTGAGCAAATATTTTGGCCTGACTATAGAACAGCTCATTTTCGACGCCAACACTAAGCAACCAAAAGCCGATAATCCACTGCAACATTTAAACTCAGATATTCATGCCGGAATCTATGAGGTGATTTTAAGAAAGCCAAAGGATTGAGCCAGATTTATGCATATTTGCAAAAGGGGTAAATTTATGAGACTCACTTCGTTACGTTTTTTATTGCTTAACGCATCTCTGTTGATCGGCTGCACTCAGGAAAAAGTAGATGACTCGCAAACGGTGAAGCCTCCTTCAACAAGCCAATGGCTTGCTTTTGCAACCTCATCAAGCGCAACTCTACCAGCTTGTGATCCCTCGCGAGAGTCCATGCTTTACTACATTGAGAGTGATCAGAACTTTAAGGTCTGCAAAGCTGATGGATGGCAGACTTTGGAGATAAAAGGAGCCGATGGTGCTACAGGGGAGCCTGGCCCATCAGGCCCGCAAGGCCCAACAGGAGCGCAAGGGCCGCAGGGTCTCCAAGGCAGCCAAGGGCCGCAAGGCCTGCAAGGCGCTCAGGGGCCGCAAGGAGCCACCGGCGCACAGGGAGCAACTGGTCCTGCAGGAAGCAATGGCGTATGCGTAGATAAAACTCTTGCGGTGGTCGATCAAGAAGGTGATTTCGTAGGTAGGCCAATTATGTATTATCTCAATGCAGGTGGTAACGCCGCATCTAAACCCTACTATGTCGTCATTATGTCTGATGGCGCGCGTTTTCTTACCCGCAATAATGCAAGTCTGAACATGAATTACGGAGCCTATTCGGGAAATCTAAATTTTCCGATCGATATCGACACGGGTACAAGCATGAACAACGAAACCTCAGGCAGTTCGCCCCCCAACTCACGCTGCATTTACGACAACACGAGCTGTACAGGCAAATGTGGCTTTGCCAACAGACCAGAAAAGGATTTTATCGTGCACGAATATGATGCCAGTGGAAACGTCCACTACTTCAGGGCAACAGGTGACGAGACAGCAACGGTCATTTCATCTCTTAACCCGGGATCCTATCGAAATTCGAATGGCACCTGCACCTACTTAGGTGCTGGCATCGGATTGAATTTGAGCCTAACTAAGGTGACCAATAATTACACGCTCCCCCCAGGGGTGGAGACTCTCTTTACTAATCTACAACTAGACATGCGATAGGCATTTTCACCAGAGAAACAAGTGCTCTTCAAAAGCCTTCTACGCTTTGATGTCTCATTATGAATCAAAGCCAAAGCCGACCTGATATGTCACTGCTGTCCCCCAGAATGAAGCCAACACATGGGGAGTGGCAAGTGATCGCAAATTTAATTTTCTTGTACCTAATTTACCTAGTACTCACATCTTGGCTATTTTGGGCTTTAGCTGGGACTCTGATTGCGGTTGTGTTTTTTGCTTATTCACCGCTTTTCAGATTAATAGTTGTATTCTTGATTAGCTTAGCATTTATAATTTTATCTTAGAAATTTTGACTACTAAATGGTGTGACACACGCCTGTTGCGCACAGACTAGATCAATTTTTACCAAAAGCCACAACCCAAATTTAGGGAATAAGATGCTGAATTTCAGTGATCGGAAACAGAGTCTCACCTTCGCATCTTTTGTTGCAATGTACCTCTTTATTGCAATTGCCGACACGTCTGTAATCCTCTCCGCCATTTACCAAAATTCCTTCAACTTCTCCAGTATTTCGATTAATGACGGGGGAACCTGAGTTCCCATTGAAAGCATCGACATCTGCTCGCAAAGGCGAGCGACCGAGAATTGAACCGCCATCAGATATCTTGCCCGGCATCCCCATTGGGTGACCTATGAGAGTCACTCGCTCTCCGATACTCGCGCGGCCTCTGCGCCGGATACGAAGGGCCGTGCGCTCCTGCACCGGAGCATCAAGCCTAAAAATAGCAAAATCGTAATCCCCCCTGTCGACCCGGGCGATGACCTCTTTGCAATAACGGACCTGAGATACATGAACGCGATAAGGAATCTGGCCGTTTGCAAAAAGCGCATAATCAAATACGGTGGCATAGTTGCGACAATCCGCCTTAGATGTAAAGCAATGCCCAGCAGTGACCATTAAATCATCTCCGACCAAAAATCCGGTACAATCTCCTGGCACAGGTTGATTGCGAAAAGGTTGATCGAGGCAGAGGTTTTTAAATTGGCCATAGGTCTCGGCGGTCACCGCAAATGAATTACCCGACTCCCGCCGCAAATTTGCTAATGGAATAAGAACCGCAGTCGATCGCGCCCATTCTCGCAGAGTCTGGTCTTCAACCTCGAACCATTCTTTGCGATCGTCTTTACCATAAACGGCATTTGGTAAAGCTGATGCTCCTACAAACGTAAATTTGAACAGCAAAACAACACAAAACAAAATAATTTTTTTCATAGTAAAATTGTGATGTGCAAAGTATGCAAGCACCAGTTCTAACTCGATGTTTAAAACACCTTTTCTCCAATCACCCCGAAAAATTACACCCAACTCAATTTTTGTTGCGGGTGAACCACAATACGCAGGTTCCATTTTAGCCCAGTATAAAAAGGAACAAAAAGAATAGCCCATCGATATATCTTTTTAAACGGGCTAAAACCCTACATCGCTTTTGTACTCTTAACCCCCTGTGTGCTCTCAGCTCGCTGCGATAAAAATTATTATAAACCAATAAAATATGATATTGACTAGCCAGGAGACCCATTTGCAAGAAAGCAAAGATGAAAATACGGGTGTTTTTAATGAGTTGGGACTCAACGCGAACTTTGAGTCTTTATGGAGTTCTGCGCCCATAGAAATTTTCGACGCACTGCCATCACTCATTGCTTTTACTGACAAAGACTTGCTCGTCCAATTCTGTAATCAAGCCTTTTCAGATTGGCTTGAGGTGGAACGTGCGCAAGTAGTTGGACGCCATACGCGCGAAGTATTTGGCGATATTGGTTATGCCACGCTTGAACCCTATTTGCTTCGGGTAATCTCCGGCGAGTCTCTAGATCACGAAACTTGGGTGTCACGTGTACGAGGAAATCCGCGTTATATAAGGATACGTCTGACGCCCGTCTATAGAGATCTTGAACTCAAGGGTTCAATAATTTCAATCACTGATCTTACAGAGCAAAAGTTGGCAACTGACCGATTACAAAACTTTTGGGATTTGCCCGGTCATCTGTTAGCAGTTGCTGATTTAACCTCCGGTCTTCTGGTTGAATTGAGTCCAGCATGGCAACAAGTACTCGGGTATCCACTTGAAATTTTGAAGTCACGTCCATGGCTTGATTTCGTTCACCCTGAGGATCGCGAGAAAACGCTTGATGCGGGTAAAAGGCTTGCCTTAGGTGAGCGCATTGTCGGATTTGAAAATCGCTACCGATGTTCTGACGGACTTTATAAGTGGATGCAATGGACTGTGCATCCAATAGAATCAGTATTGTATTGCGTAGTTAAAGACATTTCAGAGGAAAAGAAAATTGACTTTAATCTGCGGCAAGCCGCAGAGCGCCTCGAAATGGCTATTGATGGATCTGGATTAGGTCTTTGGGAATGGGTCGCAGATGGCGATCAGCTTTACTACTCGGAAAGGTGCCTAGCAATTCTGGGAACCAATAAAGGTGCCCTTGAGAATGGGTTACATGGGGTTATTCAGCGATTGGTTCACCCAGATGATCGTGAACGAGTAAAGACTGCACTTCGTATCGCCATCGAATCCCGCACTCCTTATTCTTTTGAATATCGAATCATTCGTGAAAGCGATGGAAGAACAATTTGGATATTAGCCAAAGGAAAAGCGCACTTCACTACAACAGGAAGTCTCGTGCGGATGATTGGCACAGTGGCAGATATAAATGAGAGCAAAGTTATTCAACAACAACTGATGCAAGCTAAAGAAGAAGCTGAACGAGCCAACTCCTATAAGACGACCTTCCTGGCTAACATGAGTCACGAAATTCGCACTCCTATGACAGCCGTCTTGGGCTTTACAGAAGTTTTGCGCGATAGCACCATCAGTCCTGAACAGAGACAAGATGCGCTGTCGCGAATTGAGTGCAGTGGTCGCAGTCTTCTTCGGTTGATTGATGACATACTTGATATTTCGAAGATCGAGGCCGGAAAGCTGGTAACAGAAAAAGTCCGCTTTTCGCCAGTGGAAATTGTTTCTGAGGTAGTTGCACTGCTTCGTTTGCAAGCGGAACAAAAGGGACTGCGATTGGTAGCGCAATTTCTACCAGGTACCCCAATAATTGCACATTCTGACCCAACCCGCATCAGGCAAATTCTTGTCAATTTGATTGGCAACGCAATTAAATTTACGAGAACAGGTGAGGTGAATGTAAAGGTTCGAGCCGAACCTGAAGGAAATGAAAAAAAGCAGTTTCTAACATTTGAGGTGATTGATACTGGAATTGGAATATCGCCCGACGATCAGCTAAAGTTATTCCAACCATTTGCACAAGCTGACGAATCTATAACGCGAACTTTTGGCGGAACGGGGCTTGGACTGGTTTTATCCAGGCGATTAGCGCAACAACTGGGCGGCGACCTGATCTTGACCGAAAGTCACGTTGGCAGCGGAAGCCGATTTTTAGTAAAGATTGAGGCGGGTCCAATGGAGACCGCAGTTGTGGCAGAACAAGCCAGCTGCATTAAAGAAAATGGCGATGAAGCAAATGAACAATTACCTCCATCTTTGATTAGTACAAATATTTTGGTTGTTGATGACGTTCCAGATAATCAGTATTTGATGCGACTCTATCTAGAGACGGCTGGCGCTCATGTTGATGTGGCCAGTAATGGAGTAGAAGCGATTTCAAAGGCACTCAATCGTGAATATGATTTAATTCTCATGGATATTCAAATGCCTACCTTAGACGGCATTGAAGCAACCCACCGCTTACGTAGCGCCGGCTATCAACGTCCAATTCTAGCATTGACGGCTCACGCGATGCGAGAAGAGAAGAAGAGATCGTTAGATGCTGGCTGTGATGCGCATCTGACTAAGCCGATCACACGCAAAAATCTTATTGAGCGAGTCTACCAAGTGCTCCACAAAAAATAGATTTGGCCGCCGTCAGCTCTATTTAGACAAAATTTACTTTTCAAATCAATGCGGTACTCAATTTCTCTCAACAAAAAGGCACGTCACAGTATAGGTAGTACCGTCTCCGCTGCTATATGCGGCGCCGGTAGTTGTTGAACATGTAGCATCGCTGAGATTAAAACCTCCCGATGTTACCGTATGAGTGTTGTTGACATAATCATAAGTTAAACTCGCAGATGGAAGGCCATTTGAACAATCCCCTGTCACCCACGTGTGGGTTTGCCAACCAGCAGCTGGTGCAGTCCATGAGTAGCTGCATTTGGTGGTGTGCTGCCTGAGTGATTTCCAAGTGGAACCGTTACAGAATTCCATTTGTTTCGAGGTCGAGTTGTAGCGCTGTTGCCCCTCGGTTCCGGCAGTGCAAGACGAGGATGAATTGCCAAATTTAATCTCCCCAACCACATCCAATTTAGCTGTTGGGGATGTTGTTCCGATACCAACGTAGCCGTTCGATAAATTCATCAGCATTATTGTGCCGGCATAACCCGGAGATGCGAAAGTTGCATAATCTTGCCCACCAGGATTGGTCTTAATTTCAAGAGGAGCTGTTGCCTGATTGATAGTTAGCCCTCCTCCTCCACGAACATCAAGCCGACTAGAAGGATTTGTCGTTCCGATTCCGACGTAGCCAGTAGAGCTCTGCAACCGCAGTCTCTCTCCCGCCGTACCGCCGTAGTCGTAGAAGCGTAAATCATCTGTCCCGGCGGGAACATTAATCGTCCAGGTATTGGATCCAGCAGTTTTATAAGAAATGCCCGCATAGCCATCTGTTTGATCTCCGCGATCAAGAATCAAGGTAGAAGCGTTGGTGGATCCAGTAACCGTCGTTTTTATTCGCAGCTCAGAAAATGTAGAGGAGTTTTGAATATCTAAAGAATAGGCCGGGCCTGCTGTTCCTATCCCCACATTTCCCGTTGCATCGACATAAACGCCTTCATTGCCACCATCACCACTCAAGTAATAAGAACCCAAAATCAAATTCTGAGTCGCTGTATGATTACCTAAGTTATCTGCTCCCGTGAGGGTACCAAGATTTTCCCAGCTATTACCCGAGTCGCAGCGATAGAGATTTGTACCATCATGCTTAAGACTACCTTCTTGATTCTTGGTTCCAGAGAAACTACAAACAGCCCAGGCTGACAAAGAAAAACTTAGGCTCAAAAAAAGAGCAAGCAATGCACGCCACCCTTTATTGAAAAAATAGAATAGATCAATTTTCAATCTATCCACAGGCAAAGAATCTAACATTAATTCATGCTATAACATCTTCTACAAAAACCAACCCTAACCAAGATGTTAGCCGAGGCATGATTAACTTATACCCGAGCTAAGATTCGACTATGGTTCAGTTTTTTTTTGATTTTTCAAAGACGGATCAGATTCTAAATCGCGCCCTAAACTCAGAAATTTTTCAATCCTATCAAGACGTGCTTTCAAATTTTTTATCTCATTTGCTTTGACCCAATTGTCTAACTCAAGTTTGCGATTCTTTACCCGGAGTAATTTAAGTTCATCATTTTCGTCTTTTTTCGATCGAACGGCAGCAATTTCCGCAGTTAATAGGGCCTGAACCGACTCTACCGCTTTTAAGCCCATCGCCAAAGATTTAACTGCTTCAATTATAGGGGCAACAAGGGCAGGATAATTCACTGACTTATAACCATCTACATTCTCATCAACAACTTCTGGAAACTGAGCTTCAACTTCTTGTGCGAGAACACCTATTTGGGTTCGCTCACTAAAATGCATTCGCGGAAATTCATCTATTCGCCAGTTGTAGGACACACCTCGAATTTTGCTAATTTTCTCAAGCGCATTTTCAATAGGCTCAATATCATGCTTGTAGCGAATATCAGACGTGAGAGCGATTCCTGCTGAGCGCACAGATCCAGAGGCGTTGATATCACCCCCCTGAACATCCAGCTTATAACCAGGACTAGTGGTCCCGATCCCGATATTGCCGCTGGAATCAATTCGCATACGTTCGTTCATTGCTGATGTCAATGAAGAGGTATCGCGGTTCGCAAAAATGATATCATAGGCTCCGTTGGCTCTATTTTTGACTGCGATTTTGGCGCCGGCATCCGCGCCAGCTTCCTGGAAGGCGATCGCCTGCTCGCTGTAGGCTGATCCTGGACCAGCTAACAAGCGCAACATATTTGTGCCTCCACTATATGTGGCGGAGGCGACATTGGATAGCCCACTTATATCGAGCGGGGTAGTTGGGGTTGTGGTGCCGATTCCGATATTGCCAGAACTTTTTATTGTCATGGCAGGGGTGCCAAGTGTCGATGAATTTTGTGCTGCGAACTTTAAATCAACATTATTCATAGATGCTAGGTACGCAGACCCGCCGGTCTCGGCCCCAAGCATCAATCGCCCATTACCAGAGCCGTCTGATAGCAATATGGTCCCATATCCATTTCCATCTGACGCCGAAATATTTAGTTTGGTAATGGGGCTACTGGTCCCGATGCCAATATTGCCTCCCGAGGGGTTCAGTAACAATTGAGAAACTGAGTTGTTATTATAGGCACCTAATGCATTGAGAGAAATTCTTAGTTGATATCCTGAATTATCTTGCCCCACATACTGCGCCCAGCCTGAGTTGCTAAAAACGTGAAATGGTGCAAGTGGACTAATTGTGCCAACGCCCACCTTTCCCGTAGAATCAACAGAGACACCCTCGTTACCACCATCACCACTCAGATAATAAGAGCCCAAAATTAAATTTTGAGTTGCCGTATGATCGCCCAAATTGTCAGCAATTGAACCCAAACTCTCCCAGTTATTGCTCGAATCGCAGCGATACAAACTGGCCCCATCGTGCTTAAGACTACCCTCCTGGTTCTTGGTGCCAGAATAACTACAAACAGCCCAAGCCGAAAAGGACACCAGTGCATTAATAACTAAAGCCAGAAAGAAGAAAGCTTTAGGCTCTATTAAAAGCCAAATATTGAGCGTGATTTTATTCGGGACTAAAAATCCTCGCATATAATATCATGCTATACTATCTCCTATAGAAACCAACCCCGCCCAAGATCTTGGGCGGGGTCGCAAGGCAGATCTGAATTGCTAGACTTAAAGATACACCATTCATCTTTTTCTACTTGAGGCAATTCACATATACGGTAGCGCCTGAGATCGTTACGCTAGATCCAGATGTGTTGTACCAGCCACAGCTGTAGCCGGTTGCCGATGGAATCATTTGATAGAACATTTTGTAGCCTGAGTCTGAGCAACCACCACCGGTCGCAACTTCTCCGGCGACACAGGAAGCTGTGTAGACAGCAGACCCTCCATTTGAAAGGGTGAAATTTCCGGGTGCATTAGTTCTAATCGTGATAGTTTTTTGAAAAGCTGAAGTTTGCGTATTTCCATCGGGAAATTTTACTCCACCAGTGGTCGACTCTATGGTACCCGCAACACTTAATTTTTGCCCCGGACTTGTGGTCCCGATCCCGACGTTGCCGCTCGTATCGATTCTCATTCTCTCAGAGTTTCCAGCAGATGCGAATATCAAGTTCGAGTCTGATCTCAGTACGAGGTCTGAAGCTGCCCCCGCTGTAATGGCGCCACCGCCACCGCCGCCAATGTATCCAAGAGGAGTTGTCCCATCTGTTCTTAAAAATGTTCCAAAGTTTCCACCAGCTGCGGAGTCAGTAAAGTTAAACCAACCCGAACTTGATCCACTGACGCGAAGGGATCCGCCATTTACATGAAGCTTCGCGGTCGGGCCCGTGATTCCAATACCGACATTGCCAGAATCGGTGAGAGTCATCAACTCTACCTCACCAACGCCATCAGGATAACCACTAACTGACTTTCTCCAATAGTAATTATAAGTTCCAACTTTTTTGTACCATGCAATATGATCCGTTTCCGCTGGGTAATATGCAAAACCACTTGTACCAATAATAAGAGGATATGTTGCATCTGATCTGACCGAACCATTCACATGTAGTTTTTGCAACGGAGAAGTCGTGCCGATGCCGACGTAGCCTGCATTTATCCACGAATTATTGCTGCCATTCGCGTAGAGGCGAATATTCTCAGTCCCGCCAGAATATGCTGAGATCATTCCATTCGTTGCAGATCCACTTGAGCCATCTGCGAGGCGTACGACGTTCACGCCTGTGTCCGATAGTGCGAGTGATGATGTGTTTGACGAGATCTCTATTGTGCTGGACGGCGCAGTCGTCCCTATACCAACTTGACCCGCAGTGGTAATACTCATTAAAAATGAGCCAGAGCCCTTATTTCCATTATACAAATTCAATCGGCGAGTTCCACTAAGTTCATTCACCCAATGAAAATTATCACTAGCCGTTGAGCTCGATCCCATCTGAAAAGATGTATAGCTTCCGCCAAGATGAAACTGTGCAGCAGGACTATTGACCCCAACCCCTACATTCCCCGATGCATCAACGTAAATGCCTTCATTGCCACCATCACCGCTCAAGTAATATGAACCCAAAATCAAATTCTGGGTCGCCGTGTGATTGCCTAGATTATCCGCTGCCGACAATGCTCCTAAGTTTTCCCAGGTATTGCTCGAGTCACACCGATAGAGATTGGAGCCATCGTGTTTTAAACTGCCCTCTTGATTTCTTGTGCCTGAATAACTGCACACGGCCCAGGCAGGAATTGATGTCAATCCGATGGTAGAAGACGTAACTATCAACGCAAAGCTGGATAAAACAACAAACTGACGTTTGTTGAATGTTAATTGATCTCTAGATTTAAGCTTGCGCATCCCCTATCGTAGCGCAAACCAAAACAAAGCCAATACTGTCCTGGGTCTTGGACCGGCAGTGTAGATTAAACTGTGGTTAGGAACAGAATAGCCAGTCTCTAGATGAATTTCATCGACGACATAAAAATAGGCGCATTCCCATCTTCATACTTTTTTGAGCAATTCATCGACTGACCTATTCATATTCAGCCAAAATTTTCCCAGCACAGTGCGGAGACCTTAGATTCGATCCGATTCAATGGAGTTTCAGGCCTGAGGTATTGACAGGGCCCCGTACTGACTTAAGTCGATTTGCGTCGAGCACGGACAGTCACTATATCCCCCCAATGGCCTTGGTGACCAAGCTCACTTCAAGTATACTGAAAAATCATCCACGCGCTTTTAGCCAGGATCGAAGAGATTTTAGGTCAGCTTCTACTTTTCCGAGCAGAAACAAATCACATCACTCTTTTCTGTGGAGTCATCAATGCGAAGGCGCCGAAGAACTTGCCTGTCCTTCAAGATAATCACAGATCTACCTGTGATTATCTTGAAAGCGCAATTGAGCAGAATGCCGGAAGAGGGCTTGCGCCTTCATTAGCAAAGGACTTTTAACATTCACCCAACTTCATGAGGTGATCGATCCCACTGATCTTAAGAGGCGTTTCGCTCTCCGCTTCTGGCCGCGGCATGGGGAGAGGCCGTTTGTATACGTCTCAATTCCGTGAAATTTACCGATGGCCCTGGCGCCTGTCGCTCTTGACCTGGGATTCGGGCTGCTTTTTTTCACGATCACCTCGCAAAAAATCAATCAATAGCCAGTGATCTACCCGACACCACATTCTCAAAATAGTTTATGATATTGAAACCGCGAGTGTCTGGAGATTTGAAGCCAAATTGATCATTGTCGCATTTTGTAACGATTAGGATTTGCATTGCCAAAACTACCGGTAAACTGCCTACTCCTTTACAGGCTGCCCAGCAAGGGCAAATCTTTATAGAAGTCCTGATAAAAATCTCAAATAACTGAAATCACGAGATTTAAGTCGTATAGACAAATGCAATACGTCATGATATGGTGTATCTATAGCCGTTTAAGCACGGTGAAAGAGGTTTGACTCATGTCGGTTGCAAGAAAAAGAAAGCCGCAGGTTTCCTTGAAAAAGGAAAGCATGGTGATGATTCGCACAACCCCGCAGGATAAAATTCTCATCGAGAAAGCCGCCGATCATTTGGGGCTTACCGTGAGTTCTTTCATGCTGCAAAATTCTCTTCGCGCCGCTCGTAAGGAGCTGTCGGAAGTCGAACGTACAAACCTAACGGAACGTGATGCTCATGTGTTTTTTGCCGCTTTGACAAATCCTCCGCGTCCTAACGAAGCACTCAAAAAGGCGTTCAAGGACTACGCGAAGCAGTCCAGAAAGTAATTTGTCTTTGTGAGTAAATTTGAATTTCACAACCTAGATAAGTCATTTGATCGTGCGCCGTTTGACTGTGGCACGCCTGAGCTAAACGATTTTCTGAAAGCGAAAGCTCGACAGAACCAAGCGGCGAATTTCAATAAAACCTTCGTAGCCATTCAATCAGGCGACAAAGCCAAGCGTGTTCTTGGCTTCTACAGTCTCAGTATGGGCGAAGTGTATTTATCTTCGCTTCCCGAAGCATTGCAGAAGAAGCTCCCTAAGTATCCCGTACCAGTTGCTCGAATGGGCCGACTGGCGGTTGATAATTCAACGAAGGGGCAAGGCTTAGGAAAGCTCCTTTTAGTCGATGCGATGAAGCGGGTTCAATCTGCCTCGACTGAGGTTGGCGTTTACGCGCTTCTGGTCGATGCAAAGGATGACCCCGCAAAAGCCTTCTATAAGAAGTATGGATTCATCGAATTAACCGATGAATCCATGACCTTGTTTCTACCTTTGGCTTCATTCCCGCAATAGTCAGGCAACGGAAGCTGGCTGTTATGAAAAGAATCCCTTGTCGCAACTTTACTTTCTCATTTGCCTGTTAGAATACCTGGTCGTGTGACCTGATGTTTGGAATTATTCTGCCATTGGATCAAATGGGTATTCAGTCCTTGGCGCAAGTATATCCGGCAAGTCCATTGCTCGAATCATAGATCGCACTCTTCGTCCATCCAGTGGGACAGCTCACGTTCGGATTGAACCCTTGGCAGTTGTAACGCAGGCCAGCCCCACCCGACGCATAAAATCCACACCACGTTCCACTTGGTGCGGTATTGCTCCCAATCACGGTCCAGGCCGTGCCGTTACAATATTCCATCAGTTTAGAGGTTGAGTTGTATCGTTGCGAACCTTCCGTGGTTCCATTGCAAGTCGCAGAAGAATTTCCCATTCTCACATCACCATTCACATCGAGCAAAGCCGCTGGTGAGGTACTCCCAATCCCGACGTTGCCACTCTTATCTATCGTCACGTTGGGCGTACCCGTCGCTGTAAAATGAAGTTTTCCTCCATTTCCACCTACGCCTAACGTTCCGTCCAATGTCGCATTGTCTTGGTTCAACCAAACATAGTCCGCACCGGCACCGTCACCATTCGCGGCATCGATGAACAGTTGAGCCGCGCCGGTTCCCGTTGCGCCCATGAGGACATTGGCGTCTTTTATGCCAGTCGTTATAAACTTGACGCTATAAGTGGGCGTGTCCTTCTGCACATGAAGGGCGGCGGTTGGAGCCGTCGTACCAATACCGACGTTACCCGCAGAGTCGATTCTCAGTCGTTCAGTCGAGGCTCCATCTTGAGTCGTATAA